>CACXLY010000034.1 GCA_902768605.1 uncultured Bacteroidales bacterium | reverse complement strand
CGGCGCACTTGCGGCGGCCCAATGCATTAGCTATGTATTTCGTATCCATGTTTGGTGATTATTTATACTGGTTAATATCGATAGCCTTGGGGCTCTGTGCCTGCTGCTTGTGCTCGGCACCACCATAGATGTAGAGGTTGGTGATGAGCTTGTCAGCCAGCTTGTTCTTGGGCAGCATGCCCTTTACTGTGCGGCGGAGCAGCTTCTCTGCGCCGTTGGGCTTAGCCAGAATCTCGGCAGGAGTTGTTGCGCGCTGGCCACCGGGGTAGCCTGTGTATGACAGATAAGTGCGGTCTGTCATCTTCTTACCAGTGATGATAATCTTGTCGGCATTCACGATGATTACGTTGTCACCGCAGTCCACATTGGGAGTGAACTCAGCCTTGTACTTGCCTCTCAGCAATTTTGCCACCTTCGTGCAGAGACGACCGAGGACTTGGTCTGTAGCATCCACTACGACCCAATCCTTCTTGACGGTACGGTGTTCTTGTTCATCGAGATGGTCTTGTAGCTCAAAGTATCCATTCTTTGTCTTACTTTTGTTTTGTTTCTACCTTGTTTATTTCTCATTTGTCGCAGCGATTCACGAACCGTCCGCTCAGGCCAATGAGGCGGACTATTCACACGCTTCGAGAGGGCCTTTTAGAGACCCTTTGATAATAATCGGCGTGCAAAGGTACAACTTTTTCCCAATTCTGCAAGCGCAGGCAAGACTTTTTTCTTCTTTATACGCTTATTTTTTAAGATTTCATCGCCTGCGCGTTTATATAAAACGACGCATTCTTAGAACTTTGCCGTCACATCTGCCGCTTTTACCTTTGCAGGGTTGCCACAAATGAAAAGCTTTTCCGTGCCGCTCTTGCTGAAATCGGAAGAGCATACTGCACCACTGCCAACGACAGAGCTCGCGGGAACGACTGTACCCTTCAACAAAGTGGTTCTGAAGCCCAGATATGTGCCGTCGCCTATCACTACTTCTCCCAACATGGGTTTTTCGATGCCGGAAGAGACAATCGGATGGATGGAACTGTCGCACATATATGTTTCTCCGGCAAACACGCGACTGCCGATGTGGATGTGATGAGAGCAATGAATCTGCGAGTCGCGCCCCAGATATGTGTTCGCTCCTGTCTCGAGCAAAGCACCTTTCTCAATGATGATGCACGAATCGGGACCTATTCGCAGGAGGCCTCCCACCTTCCATGTTCCACCGATATTCAATTCTGATTTGCCGGAGGAGGCTGTGTAGTCCTCGTGTTCGGAGTTGATGATGACGGTATTTCGTGTTGAGCCAGGAGGGAGCACGATGGTGCCTGCCAGGGACAGCTTCAGGGAGCCATAGACTTTGATGGGCATACGCATGACGCCCTTCCAGCCTTCGGCTTTGTAGTTGAGGCGCAAGGTTGCCAGCCAATTTGTATGTAGGAAAGTGCGAAGTTTCATGTGGTTAGGTGCTTGGAAATGTTATCGATGCAGAGACTTAATGACAGTTCTGAGTGTACGCATAGCTGGCCAGACAATAGGGAGCAGGAGAAATTTGGCAAGACGGGTTTGGCGATTGTCGGCGACATTCATTTCTTGTTGCATCTCCATGGCTTTTGCCTTTAATGACGGCATGCCGCTGCGGAATGCGTGCATCAGGAGCTTATGGATGCGGGCTTGGAAGAAGCAGTCAAGTTGCGCGTCATGTATGTCGAAAGTCTGTGCCAAATCGAATGAAAGTCTGGTCGTATTTGCCCAGAACAGGAACTGTTTCTCCTCGTTATTGGGATTCGAGATGCTTGAATTGCCACAAGTGTAGGCAAGAGTAGGCTTGTCGATGTAGGCTACTTTGCCCATGCGAGCGAGGAAGAAGGCTATCTGGACGTCCTCGCATCGATAAGTGTCTGGGTCAAAGAACTGTGGATAGTCATGCATCGCCTGCCTGATCCAATCGTAGCGATAGAGTGATGTGCAGAGATGAATGGCAGGTCTTTCTTTTGGCATCAGAATAGCCTTCTCTAATTCTCCCCGAGGGAAGATTATTGGACTGTCGGCTCCTGTCGTTCTCTCCCTTTGGAGAGAGTCGGAAGGGGGCTGCAGCGTCCCTGTCTTTTCATTATGCCTTAGCCAGTCGGTATGGACAATGCCGACGCCCTCGTCTTGCTCCAATATGCGGGATTCTTGCTCGAGTTTCTGATTGTCTATCCAGAAGTCGTCGCCCGCACAGTCTGCAATATACTTACCCCGACAGGCACAAAGGCAGTCAAAGTAGTTCCTGACGAGCCCCTTGTTGGGCTTGTTAGCCAGGATGCGAATCGTGTCTGGGTGCTGCTCCTGGTACTGCTGGCAGACGGCAAGTGTGCGGTCTGTGGAGCAGTCTTCCCCGATGACAATCTCGATGGGCAAGTGGCATTTCTGCGACAAGATGCTGTCGAGCGTTCGTCCAATCGTGTTCTCTTGATTATAGGCGCACACGATGACAGAAATCAGTTCACGGCTCATGGTTCATGGTTCATAGTCGTGCAAAAGTAGCAAATTTAATTCAAAATACATACTATATTGTTCATATTTATACGATAAATGGAAAAACTATGTACCAAGAGCCATAAAGTATAAACTATTTTTCGTATCTTTGCAGCCCGAATGACTAAATACTGATGGACGAGCTCAAGAACCTGCATAATCCCGAGACCAACGATACATCCTTCGACCATGTGTTGAAGTACACAAGTATCTTTGGTGGTGTGCAAGGGCTAAAGATGCTGCTTGGCATGGCGCGCAGGAAACTCACCACTCTTATCCTTGGCAGTTGGGGGTTAGGTTTGTTTAATGCCTATAACGCCGTATCCGACTTCCTCAACAAAGCGAGCAACATGGGTATTCCTTTGAATGCTACGCGAAAAATGGGGGAGCTTTTCGAAAAAGGCACAGAGGAGCAGATAGCACATCAGGCAATGGTGATTCGCACATGGGTGCTGTGGTCAGCAATTCTGTCCGTACTCATTTGCCTGTTCTTCTCGCCCGTCATCAGTTATTTCTTCTTCGACCACGATTGGCATCGCTGGCCTGCCGTCATGCTTATTTCGCTTATAGCGGTGACAAACATCATAGCCGAAGGCGAATGTTCCATCCTGAAAGGCTTGCGACAAGTGCGTAAGGTGGCGATTATCGAGACGTTGCTGGCTCTGGGCACGCTGATTTGCACCATTCCCCTTTACTATTTATTTGGCATCCGAGGTGTCATCCTGGGACTTATCGCTTGCGGTTTCCTGTCGGCTTTCGTCCACTTTGCCTTCTCGCTCCGCCTGGTGAAGTATAAGGTCAAGCCCCTTTCGCAGAAGACTTTCTACGAGGGCATTCCGCTCATCAAGGTAGGCATTCCATACGTCCTTGCAGGCATAGCCAATTCCAGCTTGCAGCTGATAATCCCCGCCATCATTCTGGCTCGTCACACGATGACTGAGGTAGGACATTACGATGCGGGCTATTCGCTGATGGTCGGCTATGCGGGCTTGGTCTTCATGGCTTTGGAGTCCGACTTTTTCCCGCGTCTCTCGGCTGTGCAGAACGACAAGGAACGCATGAACAGCACCATCAACCAGCAGATAGATGTCTGTACGCTCATCTTGACGCCCTTGCTCATACTGCTTGTCCTGTTCATGCCTTTTGTCTTGCAAGTGCTTTACAAGGACGACTTTATCGTCGTGGAAGGCATGGCGGTGACGTCGGTCTTCTATTCCTTCCTGCGCTGCATGGCTTTGCCGATGGGATACAGCATACTTGCCAAGGGGCACAGCATAGCGTTCTTGGTGCTTGAGGTCTGCTTCGACGTCTTGTTCGGACTGCTTATCTGGTGGTGCTACAATGCGTTTGGACTCATAGGAGCAGGTGTTGCGCTCTCCGTCGGAGCCCTTTACGACTTGATAGTCTATTTCCTGTTTTGCCACATCCGATACGGCTTCGTCTTCCATCGCAGCACATTCCTTTATTGCCTCGGACAATTCACCTGTCTGTTCGTGGCCGTCGTCTATTGCTTCCTCGTTTCTCCCACCTTGCCCGAGAAGTACACGATAGGCGGCATTGCCTTTATCTGTTCTGCAGCCATGAGTATCCATCAGTTGCAGTACCGCTCGGATTGTGTAAAGTGTCTGACGAGAAAGATAAAGAAGCGTTCCCTCTAACTCCCTTCGCTCCCATTAATCCCCATTATTTCCATAAACTGTTATGAAAAAGATTCTGCTTTTCGCATCCTTCTTGGCATGCACTTTTGCTTCGGTGGCGCAGACCTCGAAGTCGCTCATTCAGTACGTAGAGCCCCGTATCGGCACGGCTCATTGCCGCGCCTTCCATTTCGCCCCTGGCTCCATGCCCTTCGGAATGGCCAAGCCCGGCCCGTCAACAAACGGCTCGCTCGGCAATGCCGACGGCTGGCAAGCTACCGGCTACGACTATCGCGACACGTCCATCGAGGGTTTCGTCTGCACCCACGAGTTCCAAGTGGGCGGCATCACCCTTGCCCCTTCTACAGGGCAGTTGCGCACCATCCCCGGCCTTCCCGACGGCACAGGTCCCAAGGGCTACCGCTCTGCCTTCAGTCATGAGGAAGAATATGCCACAGCAGGCTATTATCAGGTCATGCTCAAGGACTATGGCATCAATGCCGAGGTGACGGCGACACAGCGCGTCGCCTACCTTCGCTTCACGTTCCCCGAGTCCTCGTCCGCGCATCTCATCTTCGACATCGGCCATCAACAGGGCGAGAGCGGCAAGGTGAAGGACTCGGAGGTGTGGATTAACGAGGACGGCACCGTCGAGGGATACGTCATCACACGCCCGGAATACATCAAGAAATACCAGCCAAATGCCGACCAGCGCATTTACTTCTCGGCCGTCGTCGACAAGAAAGCAAACTCCTGCGGCACTTTCAACGGCGAGGAGGTCCACGAGAACCAGACCTACGCGCATGGCCTCGGAGCAGGCGCCTACCTTAATTATAACACGAAGAAGGGCGAACAGATAACGGCGAAGGTCGGCATCAGCTACACCTCCGTGCAGAATGCCCGCATCAACCTCCGTGCAGAGGCAACCGGCGTCAGCTTCGACGAAGCAAAGGCAGGCTCGCAACTTGTTTGGGACGAGGCTTTGAGGCGCATCGTCGTTGAAGGCAAAAACGAGGAGGACCTCAAGAAATTCTACTCGGGTCTCTACCATGCCCTGCTCGGCAGAGGCGTGATGAGCGACGTCAACGGCGCGTACCCCAAGCACGACGGCACCATCGGACAGGTAGCGATGCAGAACGGAGCGCCAAAGTTCAGCATGTTCAACACCGACGCGATGTGGGGCGGACAATGGAACCTGACGCAGCTCTGGGCGCTCGCTTACCCGGAACATCTGTCGGAATTCGTCTCCTCGACGCTTCAGGAATACAAGGATTGCGGCTGGCTGGCCGACGGACTGGCCAACTCGAAGTACGTCTCGGGCGTCGGCACAAACCAGTTACCGCTGATGATTGACGCAGCCTATCAATGCGGCATCCGCGACTTCGACCTCAACCTCGCCTACGAGGCTTGCCTGAAGAACGAGATGGACGGCAATCGCCGACCCGAAGGTGCCGGCAAGGACGATACCGCCGACTTCGTGGAGCTCGGCTATGCCCCGCACAAGAACCTTGGCGAGCGCGGCGAGGACTTCTACTTCTCCGGCTCACACACCCTTGAGTACAGCTTCTCGGCCTACGCTACTGCCATGCTCGGAAAGAGCCTCGGCAAGACGGAAGACTACGATAAGCTGATGTGGATGTCAAAAGGCTGGGAGCGCATCTTCGATGAAAAGACGGGCTACATGCATCCGCGTCTGAAGAATGGCGACTTCATCGCGAACTTCGACCCCATGCAGGTGTGGCGTGGATTCCAGGAGGGCAACGCCGTGCAATACACCTTCTATGTGCCCCACACACCAGAGGAGCTCATAAAGAAAGTGGGAAAAGACGAGTTCAACAAGCGCTTGAACGACATCTTCGTTGCCTCGCAGCCCCAAATCTTCTCGGGCGGCAAGGAGATTGACGCCTTCGCAGGACTCCGCACCTACTACAATCAGGGCAACCAGCCCTGCCTCCACATCTCGTGGCTCTTCAATCACAGCGGACGCCCCGACTTGTCTCAGAAGTGGGTTCGCGCCATTTGCGACGAGTTCTACGGCACCGACGGCATCCACGGCTACGGTTACGGACAGGACGAAGACCAGGGGCAGCTGGGCGCGTGGTACGTGATGGCAGCGCTCGGACTCTTTGCCGTCGACGGCCTCACCTCGCCCGAGCCCTCGTTCTCAATCGGCAGCCCCATCTTCGACAGAGCGACGATTAAGCTCAACTCGCAGTACTACAAGGGCGACAAGTTCGTCATCACGGCCAAGAACAACTCGAAGAAGAACGTCTATGTGCAGCCCTCGAAGCTCATCAACGGCAAGAAGAGCACGGCCGGCAGCATCAAGTTCTCCGACGTCACCGCCGGCGGCACACTGGAACTCTCAATGACGAAGAAGCCCTAAACAGATACTCAATACCACTCGACGTTGCTGCTATAGGAGCTTTGCTTCTTCCATCGGAGGGCATCGGCCAGGGTGCCTGCCTTGGCTGCAAATAGGAAGTTGAAGCTGGTGTAGGGCGATATGACCATGCTGAGCGACATGGAGAAGCAGTGCAGGTCGCGCGCCAAGGACATTGTGGTCATACTCATCTTCTTGTAGTTGAAGTCGTAGCCCGACGAGAAGTTGATGTTCCATCCGTCGGCGATGCGGACGTTGCCCGAGAAGTTGAGCGTTTGGGTGAACTTGTAGGGGTAGCGCATTCGCTTGGTGTTAATCTGTGCGCTGGTGTTTTCGCGCATGGAGACGCCGTAGCTGACGGTCAGGCTCCAGGGTATCTTGAACTTGAGGTAGCCGTCCTCATCGACGTCGGCATTCTCAGCCTTCTTGGCTCCTCGCTCGCCTTTGGCGCGGTCGGGATCGACGTTTTGCATGGTGGGGTCAACGTCATCCTCGTAGTCCTCATCATCCTCATCTTCGTCCTCGTCACCATAGCGGCTGCCCGAGAAGCGCCCTCGCAGTTTATCCCTCATGCTCAACAGCTTGCCGAGCGTCTGATTGTTGAAGGTATAGTGGAGGTTTTGTGTCATGCCCTGGAAACGTCCGAAGCGTCCCTTGCCATATTCTGTATGGTCGCTGACGAAGACGTTGCCGTTCTTGTCGAGCTCGTAGGCGTAGGTGGCGAATACGGCGTTCATGGAGAAGGTATGGGATTTGGTGAGTTTGAGTCGAATGTGCATGTTAAGGTCGCTCCAGGGCTTCGTCTTCGCTGCCATGTTGTAGCTCATGGAGGCGCCCAGTTCGTCGATGAGTGAGATTTTCTTCTCGCCCGTCCCTGTCGTGTCGCGGTCGGTGCGCCACTTCATCTCGACGTTGTTGGAGACATCGAACTGCACGCTGCCGGACATGCCGCTGGGTGCCGTGCCATAGACGCTGCCGGAGAAGGGCGAATAGGCCACGGTGGAGACGTTGCCGTTAGCATCGGTACGGACGTACGTGTCGTAGAAGCCCCACATGGGTTTGCTGAAGTCGGGCGCGAAGTTGAAGGAAAGGGAGGGCGTCACCATGTGGCGTATCATCTTTATCTTCTTGCCTCCAAACCAAGGCTTCGGCGTGAAGAAACCATAGAACTTGGTGTTGGCGCTGACGTTCATCGCGAAGTTATAGACGTTGTAGAAACCGTTGAGGGTGTCGCGCTTCACCCTACGGGTATCCTCGTCCCACGACTGCATGACCTTCTTCGTGTACATGCGGTCCGTAAAGGTAATGCCGGGCGTGATGTTGATGTACTTGAGGACGGGGAATGTGGCGTTGATGGGTATCTGGTGCCGCATGCCGTTGCGCCAGTCCTTGACAAGGTTGCTCTTGAAAAGCATGTTCTCCTTGGTGTTGATGCTGTTGGTCAGGGTGCCCGAATAGCTCATGCCGATCTTCTCGTACCATCGCTCCTTGCCGGCCATTTTCTTGCGCTTGAAGGGGTAAAAGCGATTGAGCTGGATGGTGAGGTTAGGCAGGGTGACGGCGATGCTGCTGTCGCGGACCTGCTGGGAGAGATTGAAGGTGGTGCCTATCGTCAGGCCCAGATTGGGGAATGACTTGCTGTAGGAGATACTGCTGGTACGGGTGCTCTGCGTATAGCTGGCGGGATTGTACATGCTTGTGAGGTTATTGCGCTCATAGCTGCTGGTGGCGAAGTTGACGCTTGCCGAGAAGGTCTGCGAGGGGTTGGACTTTGGGTCTTGCCTGTGCGTCCAAACGAGCTTGAAGTCCTTCGATACGGCGTAGTCGGGCATATTCTTTTCGCCCGTCTGCGTGTACTGATAGCTGACGTAGAGGTTGCCGCTGAACTTGTATCTCTTTTTGTAGGTGGACTGCGCAGAGAGCTGCCAGGAGCCCTTGGTGTAAATGTCGGCCAGGACCTTGGCATCGATATAGTCGTTGAAGGCAAAGTAGTAGCCGCCCTCGCGCAGATAGAAGCCGCGCGTCGTCTCGTCGCCATAGCTGGGCATGATGAAGCCGCTGCTGTACTTGTCCTTGAAGGGGAAGAAGCCGTAGGGTATGGCAAGAGGCATGGGGACGTCCTCGACGACGAGGTATGTGGGACCGAAGACGACGTCCTTTCCGGGGCGCATCTTGGCGCGGGTCATGTTGAGGTAGAAGTGGGGATGTTCGGCGTCGCAAGTCGAGTAGAAGGCTTTCTTGACGTACATCGTGCCCATGCTGTCGCGCTTGCCATCCAAGCTCTTCATGTATCCTTCGCCTTGCTGCGTATAGACGTTCGAGATGAATGCCTTGCGCGTTCTGAAGTTGTAGCTGATGCTGTCAGGCTCGTATTCGTCGGCGCCTTGGCGGAAGAGCGGCTTTCCCTGAACATTGCCCAACGTGTCCGTGCGGCCGGTGGCATGGACGAGACTGCTGTCGATGGAGATGTTGATGATATCGGCCTCGAGCTCCAGGTTTTGGTATTGCACCTTGCCACCGCCATAGAGGTTGGCGCGCGAGTTGACGTAGTCGAAGGTGATTGAGTCTTCGGCGGAATAGTTGACGGGGAGGTCGAGGGCATTCTTGCTCTTGCGCGTCGTGTCGGGCGGTATGGTGTCGGGCGGCACGCTGTCGGGCATGATGGTATAGGGCTGCAGGGGCAGGGGCTGCGCCTGTGTGGAGTCGGGCAAGCTGTCGGTACGAAGCGAGTCGGCACTGCCCCCGGGAAAAGACATTCTTCCCGTAGGACGCGCCGCCAGAGATGCCAGCACGTAGCACGCCGTCAATATCGTTAGAAACCTTGCCTTCAAGCGCTACACAATTATTCCAATTTGCAAAGGTACGACAAAAAAGTGAAAAGTGAAAAGTGAAAAGTGAAAAATTATAATTATTTAGAAGTTGAGGGAGCCTTCTTCAGTTTTCATTTATCATTTCTTCTTTGTTTCTTTTTACTCTTTTCTATTCAAAGCGCTTTATCCAAGCCCTGAAGACGTCCAATCCCTCGCTACCGAACTTCTCGAGGCTGCGTAGGGCTTGCTCGGGCGTTTTCTCGACGTCGAGGCGCGTCTTGGAATAAAACTTGTCGGCGTAGCAGACGATTTGCTCCTCAATGCTCTCAGGCGTGAAGTCCTGATGCGGAAGGGGCAGGTTCTGGTGCTCTATCTCTCTGGCCGTCAGACCGGTACCGGTGTGCCGCTCTGCCACTCGGGCATGTCGGGGGAGGCCTTCGCCGCGGAGTATCTCAGCGCCCAGGATGCCGTGACGGATGTAAGGCTCTGTGCCGTAGCAGAAGATGCTGGGCGCATCGACGCGGCAGATGCCGATGTCGTGGAGCATAGCGGCCTCCCAGAGGAACGTCTCGTCGGCTCCAAGCTCAGGATGGGCCTTGGCGATTTTCAGGGCTCGGCGGGCCACGTCCGTGCTGTGGCGCAGCAGTATCTCCTCCTGCTGCGCATTGTCGCCACAGTATTTATGTATCAGTTCGTTTACCATATATTCATTCATCATTTACCGTATAAACGCTTACCGTTTGCCAATTCTTGCACAAAAGTACAAATAATTTTTCATTCTTCATCCTTCATTCTTCATTTTTTTGTACCTTTGCAGTTTGAAGTGTGAAAGGTAAATGGATAACGGCTAAATTGTAGATGAGGTTATGAAATACGGTTTCGACAACGACAAATACATTTCTATTCAGTCGCAGCATATTCAGGAGCGCATTGCGAAGTTCTCGGGCAAGCTTTACCTGGAGCTGGGGGGCAAGCTTTTCGACGACTATCACGCCTGCCGCGTCTTGCCCGGCTTCCAGCCCGACAGCAAGTTGCGGATGTTCCAGCAACTCAGCCCGTCGGCCGAGATCCTGATTGTCATCAGCGCGCTCGACATCGAGAAGAACAAGGTGCGTCAGGACCTGGGCATCACCTACGACGAAGACGTGCTCCGACTCCGCAGCGAGTTCCAGAAGCGGGGTTTCATGGTGACGGGCGTCGTCATCACTCACTACAACGGTCAGAACAGCGCGGCCATCTATCGCCGCCGACTGGAGCACCTCGGCATCCGCGCCTACTACCACTACAACATCGAGGGCTATCCCAACAACGTACAGCTGATAAACTCCGACGAGGGCTTTGGCCGCAACGATTATGTCGAGACGACGCGTCCGCTGGTCATCGTGACGGCGCCCGGTCCCGGCAGTGGCAAGATGGCTGTCTGCCTGAGCCAGCTCTACGCCGAGCGCAAGAGGGGCATCGAGGCCGGATATGCGAAGTTCGAGACCTTCCCCGTCTGGAACCTTCCCCTCAAGCACCCCGTCAACATCGCATACGAGGCTGCCACGGCAGATTTGGGCGACGTCAACATGATCGACCCGTTCCATATGGACGCCTACAACAAGGTGGCCATCAACTACAACCGCGACGTGGAGATTTTCCCCGTGCTGAACACGCTTTTCGAAGGCATCTACGGCGAATGCCCCTACAAGTCGCCGACCGATATGGGCGTGAACATGGTGGGTTTCTGCATTTGCGACGACGAGGTCTGCAAGCAGGCGGGAAAGGACGAGATAATAAGGCGCTACTACACCGCCCTCAACCAGATGGCTCTCGGTGCCTGCAACGAGACTGAGGTCAACAAGATAGACCTGCTGCTCAAGCAGGCGAAGATCAGCACGGACGACCGCAAGGTGACCGTCGAAGCACGTTTGCGCCAGGAAGAATCCGGCGTGCCCTCGTCCGCCATCGAGCTGGAGGACGGCACCATCATCACGGCGGCCTCCTCTCCCCTACTCGGCACGGCATCGTCGCTTCTGCTCAACGCCACCAAGCACCTGGCAGGCATCGACCACGGCCTCAAGCTCATCTCGCAGGACTTTATCGAGCCCATCCAGCGCACGAAGATTGAGTACCTGGGCGGCCACAACCCGCGCCTGCACACGGATGAGGTGCTCGTGGCGCTCTCCGTGCTGAGCCGTCAGGACGACAACTGCCGCCGCGCCCTCGCCCAACTGCCCAGCCTGGCCGGACTGCAAGCACACACCACCATCATGCTCGGCGAGGTGGACCGCAAGATATTCAAGAAGCTGGGGGTCGATTTGACTTGCGACCCCGTCAGAAAGACCTGAGCAGACATCTTTCAAAACATAGGGTCAGAAAACGCCACGTGAGGGAACCGGTTTTCCCACACGTGGCGTTGTTTTTTCCTTGCTGTGGCGTTGGCGTTTCCTTGCTGTGGCGTTGGCGTTTCCTTGCTGTGGCGTTGGCTTTTCCTTGCTGTAGGAAATGGCGACGCTTGCTGTAGCGTAAAAATTCCCCCCAAAGGGAGTTAGGGGGTCCTTCTGTAGCGCGTCCAATTCCCCCTAAAGGGAGGTAAGGGGTCTTTCTGTTGCCTCGGCCGCTCCCTCACGAGGCGTTTTTCCTTCTGTATTATTGGTGTCCGGCAAAAAAGCACTGAAAGTGCGATAGAACACAGACGGGGGTGCAACCCCCGGGGGAATGTCATTTACTAAATCAAAGCCCTGGAAGGGCGACAGAATATGTAATTGGTTTAATTACAACTTGCTTATGGCTCTGTCGTCCTTTCAGGACTTTCTTTTACTTAGCACCATTACCGGGGGTTGCACCCCCGTCTGTGGTCTGTCGTCTCTTCGAGACTTTAGTTAGCCCTTCATACTGTGATAATGTCGGAAACGCTGATGGATAAGGGTGCAGAAGGCAGAGGGGAGTATCCCCCTCCCGAACAGCAATACTTCAGTACCTATAGGCGACGCCGAGAGTGGCGTAGATGGGGTACATCTTGAAGGTGATGGCCTCGAAGTTGCGGTCCCAGATGTCGGTCATGCCCCAGTCGAGCAGGCCGAAGACGTTCATATGCTTCATGGTTTTCCAGTCGAAGGCCACCTCGATGCCTACTGCCACGGGCTGCATCTTTTCGGGGAAGTTGTCGGGATACGGCGTGGGATTCTCGCGCGACATAAGTATCTTGGTGCCGGTCGGCTTGTCTTCGCGCAGGTAGCCGATGCCCTTGCTGTTGTCGAACACTTCGCCCGAGAAGGTCTGGTCGAAGTAAAGGCTGAGGTATGGCCCCGCGCTGACGTTCCAACGGGGACTCATGCGGAAGGTGGCCAGCAGGGGAAGCGTCACGCCCCACATCTCGGTGTTGGTGACGTTGGTGCCCGTGAAGTAGCCCTTCGTGATTTCTCCCTCCTGTTCGAGCCATACGTAGTAGTTCTTCACGTCTGCGTCGGTATGGAAGCCTTCCCAGAAAAAGTGAGCCCCGGCACTGATGCCCCAACGCTTCGAGAACATGCGGTAGCCGTCGATGCCTAAGCTGACGCCGCCCCTCGGACGGAAACCGTTTATCTTCCTCACCTCGGCGGGAAGGGGCAGCGGTGTGGTGCCGCCGATGACGTATCCGGCGCGGACAAGGAATCCGCCGCTCTTCAGGCCCGCCGTGGGTCCCCATTTCTCCCACGCTTCCTCCTTACTCGTAGAGGGTTGGCTTTGCTTGGCCTGGAGGAAGGTACAGGCTGAAAGGAGCAGGGCAAGTGCTAATATTCTATTTTTCATAATATCATAATGTTTGGTTCGTAATGTCGTTCCCGCTGACGGGTGATGTGGTAGCTGTTATTCGCAGAAGAGCTGGGCGTTGTCGATATAGTACTTGCTGCCGATGGCTCCCTTGAAGTGAGCGCCGCCCCAACTGCTGGCAAAGCCGATGATGAGGCTGTAGCCCTTGTTCTGCAAGATGACGGGATCGGGCTCGGATTTGTAATTCACGGGAATCGTCACCTCCTGCCACTCATTTGTCAAGCCGTGGATGGGGTTGGCGGAAAGCTGGTCGGTGCCGTCGGCATTGTAATGGTGCGGCAGACGCCCCAGGCCGATGATGTAGGGGCTCGACAGGACGTCGTTGCCGTCGAGCTGTACCCGATTCCCCTCCGCGTCTTCGTTGCGATAGAGCACTACGTAAACGTCGGGCTCGTCGATGACTCCCTCCACGACATTCCCGTCGCGGTCCTGGAAGACACTACCCGGCTCGAAGCGCAGCCAGACGCGCAGCATGACGGGCTTGTGCAGGAAGGGCGTGCCGAACTGAGTGGCTTTGAGGGCGTCGGTCAGCGCATTGCCCACGTCGAAGATGCCGTTGAACATGGAGCCGGAAGCCAATCGCATGTTCACCATCTTGCCAAAAGGACCCGTGTCGCACGTCTCGAGTTTGACGCAGGCACTGCCGTCGGGGCCTCCGCCAGCCACGGGCGTAGACGGATAATCCAGCGGCTGAGCCGACGACTTACTTATCTTGAAGCCCGGGTTGCCGTTTTTCCACGTCCCGTCCGTAAAGACGTCGGAAGTCTCCCAAACGTAGTACTTGCCCGAGGCATCGAGTGCGTACGTTTCGAAGTCGAAGAAGAGGTTGCCCTCGTTTGGCGCCTCGTGAAGGACGGCAATGCTATAGTCGCGGCTCCACATCTTGTCTTCCGAGACGACGCGAAAGCGTTGCACCTTCTCGTCCGAGAAGTCGACGGCCGAGCCGTTACGGAAGGGGATGTCCGTTCCGTCGGCTGACTTGATGAAGACCGTCGCGTCGGGAGTGATGCGCAATGTCGTGGGAACGCTCTGCACGTTAGCATAGCTGCGAATGATGAACTCGATGGCGGTCTCCGTCGATATGACAGTCTGCAGCGTGTCATAGTCGTGGTAGAAGACGTCGGTAGGTGTCTCAAAATGAAGCGATACGGCTTCGATGTCGCACTCCGTGTTGGGATCCTCTGCCGGAATACATGAAACGAGGAAGAGGGGCACGGCAAAAAGTGCCGCGATTGATGTCTTGTGCATGCTCTTAAAACTGCTGTTTGCGTTATTTCGGCTGCAAAGGTACAACTTTTTTGACAAAAAGGAAGTGTTTTTGTATATAAATATGTATTTATTTCTATTGTTCTACCACCATTCGCCTGACGACAACGTCTTGCAGGGGCCTGTTGTTGTCGTCTGTCTCCACTCCTTGAATGACCTTCACCACCTCCATACCCTCGATGACTTCGCCAAAGACGGTATATTGCCCGTCGAGGTGAGGCGTGCCGCCACGCATGTAGTAGTCATCGACCATCTGCGGGGTGAGCTCGATGCCTTTTTCCTCCAGCATGGCCCGCACCTTGCGGATGTCGGCGGCGGCCTGTTTCTTGCCATAGACGATGTAGAACTGAGAGCCGCTGCTCTCCATCTCGGGGTTGACGTCGTCGGGTTCTCTCGCAGCTGCCAACGCGCCGCGCCAGTGGTAGAGATACGGCAGGCAGAACTCGGCGGGGATGGTGTAGCCGGGGCCGCCTTCACCCAGCAGCTGGCCGGGCGCCGCGCCGCGGCTGTCGGGGTCGCCGCCTTGGATCATGAAGTCCTTGATGCAACGGTGGAAGAGCGTCCCGTCGTAGAAACCCTTGCGGGCAAGTTTAAGGAAGTTCTTGGTGTGCAGCGGCGTGTCGTCCGACAAGGCGACGCGGATGTTGCCCACACTCGTCTCGATGCGTACGACATGGCGTTTCTCCTTTTTCTTTCCTTCGAGAGAAAGTGTTCCCAAGCAGAGGAAAGCGATGATGATAAGTAAAATTCTATGTTTCATATCTTCTGATGATGTTTGCTACTTCTTTACCGCATTGCTCGGCATTGTAGAGTCGTTCGGCGAGGGCACGTCCGCGCTTGCCCATCGCCTCTGCTTCGTCGGGATGGCTCGCGATGTAGCGCAGCTTCTCCTCCCAGCCCGCCACGTCGCCCACCTCGAGCCAGAAGCCGCAGCCCTCCGCCTCGATGTCCATCGGCATTTGTGGATTGCGGGTGCACAGAATAGGGAGGCCGAGCGCGAGCGCCTCAACGACGGTCGTCAGTCCCACTGTATAGTTGCTCCGCTGGCAGCAGATGCAGACGCAGCGGCTTCGGGCCACCCTTTGCGCTATCTCGTGTGGGATGGGCCGGTCGCCGTAGTGAAGGTCGATATTACCTTGCGGATGCAGGCTCTCGAAGTACGCCTGGCGTTTCCTCTCGGCATATAATGTAAGTGGCAATCCCGTCTCGTGGAAAGCCTTGAGCAGCGTCTCGAAGTCGCGCAGCTCTTTGCCTGTCGAGATGAATCCCACCTCAGAACTCTCCCCGGGGAAGGTGGCATCTCGGCCCTCCCCTACTCTTCGGGAGCGGGGGAAGAGACGGAGGAGGCTGTCGTAGTACTCCAGATCTGCTCCCCAATGAACCATTGTCATGCGGCGCGGGTCTGCTTTCGGGGACTGAAGGCTGTCCTTAATGAGTCGCTCGGAAAAGAATATCATATGGTCCATGCCACGATAGAAGAGGCGAGCCAAGGTCTCGCGCAAGGGGTTCTTTGCTGTGACGATGGGCTGGTGATGCCAAACGACGATGGGATGCCGGTAAAGGCGCAGGGCACGCAAGAGGATGATGGGCTCGATGCCAAGGCTGTGCGTGGCGTAGAGCACGTCATAGCGCTTGCGACACGTCAGCACTTTCCACGTGGCGACAAGTGTGTCGCGAAGCCGCTTGTAGGTATGCCGCTGGTGATGCCAGAGCACGTCGAAGCCCGCGCCTGCCAATTGCAAGGCGCCGTAGAGGAAATGCGAGGGGAACGTCCCCTGCTTCCACTCGCGGACGATACGCTCTGTGTCCTGGGTATGATAGAAATAGATAGTCATTTGTCCGTGCTTGCGGTCTTCCACCTCCCGCTCAGCCACGGCACGCTTTCAATGAAGGGAACGGCCAGGAAGCACAATGAGAAGGTGATAATCAAGATAATGATGAGGTCGGGTATGCTCTTGCGAAAGGGATGGTCGAGCAATATGCTGGCGTAGGCGTAGCAGAGGATAATGGGATAGTGCAGCACGAAGAAGACCATGCTGTGCTCTCCGATGTAGTTGACCAACGGCACGCGGGGCGTGGGCAGAGACAGCAAGATGCCCGAGATGCCCAGCAGCGAGAGGGGCATGATGAGCAGGACTTGCCAGAAGGGACCTGTCCAATGGTTCGTCTTCATCTCATACTCGCCGTGCAGGTAAATGTTGGCGAGGACAAAGCCTACAAAGAGGAGCGTGCTGCCGACGAGTGCCCAGCGCCTGGGCGACCTGTCGAGAACCTGGCGCCACACCTTTCCGATGTAGAAGAAAAAGGTGCCGCAGAAGACGTTGTTCAGCAGGAACCACACGGGGTTGCCGTGCCGGAAGAGCCAGTAACCTATTGCGGGAAAGAGCAGTACGGCCCAATGGAGGTGAGGGATGCGCTCGATGAAGTGCATCAATACATACGTCGCGAAGAACGACAGGAGGAACCACATGGGGGCGTTGCCAAAGGTGAGGCCGCTCTGGAGCCACGTGAACGCCTGCACTTTGCCTATTGCCTTCGCTATCCCCTCGGGGAAAAGGCTGAGCCAGAGAAATGAGAGAACGAAGCCGATGACGCCCCACGAGAGGTACGGCACAAAGAGGCGACGGACGCGGTCGCGCAGATAAGGGAGCGTCTTGCCCGTGATGCCCTTGTTGAAGTAGCCGGCTTTGAAGAAGAAAAAGCTCATGAAGAAGAACGTCCACAGCATCGTCGCCTTCCACCACGGCGCCTGTCGCAACTGCGTTTGGCAGATGGCGTGGAGCGTCACCATGCGGATGATGCACAGCCCGCACAGCAGGTCGAAAGCGTTATTGCGCGTCTTCATCTAACTCTTCTCTCTTAACTCTTAATTCTTCATTTAATTATATAATGTATAGCCTCACGCATAATCTTTGCCCCGCTCACCCACATGATGCCGCCATAGAGCAGGGCGGCGATGATGACGCGACTGATGAGGAGCAGCCACAGGTTGCAGATGCCGCTCGTCAGCCACCACGTCAGGGCCAGCACGGCGAGGGTGAAGACGAGGAACGGCATGACGTCGCGCATCGCATCGGTAAACGTGAGGCCCGTCAGGCGCCAAGCCCACCACTGCCATATAATGAGCCAGGCGATGTTGAGGGCTACGAAATAGACGACCATCGGCAGGAATCCGTAGGGATAAAGCAAGATGAGTCCGGCCCAGACGGCAAGGCACTGGCCCACCGTACACGCCATGTTGACGCCGCTCCGCCCTCGGCTGATGGTGAGATTGCTGTAGAGAGTCGTGATTGGCACAAAGGCGCCGTGGATGCAAAGCAGGGAGAGAATCAGTCCGCTCTCGCGCCACTTCTCGCCTCCCGCAAGCAGGATGAATTCCTGCGCCACAAGGCCGAGGCCGAGCATCGCGGGGAAACTGACGAAGCAAACGAAGCGAAGCATCTTCCGGAACACTTGCCTGTAGCGCCCGATGTCGTCCGCGACCTGCGCCAAAGTGGGTTGGGCGACGCTCGTCACCATACTGTTGATGGTGCCCGACGCCATGTCGTTCCACTTCTTTGCGTTGGTGTAGATGCCGGCCGTGTGGTCGCCGAAGAACTTGCCAAGCAGGACGGAGAAGGCGTGAAGGTTACAGATGTTCACGCAGTTCGTGAGCATCAGCTTGCTGCTAAAGCCGAACATCTGCCACGCGGGCTTTAGGTTGAAGCGGAGCGTCGGCCTCCAGGGCGAGAAGAACCACGCCATAAGCTGCGTGATGAGGACAAAGCAGACGGCTTGCGTCACGATGGCCCAATAGGCGAACCCCTTGACGGCCATCGCGATGCCGACAAGGCCGGAGAGGAGCATCGCGGTGAGGGAGCAGATGCTTGTCTGCCGGACCATCAGATGCCCGAATAGATAGGCCCTCTGCACCGTGCCGAGACCGGACAGGAGAAAGCCGAGGAAGAGCACCCGGGCAAGCGGAATCAGCTCGGGCTGCTCGTAGAAATCGGCGATGAGAGGCGCGCAGAACCAGAGGATGACGTAGAGCGAGGCGCTGACCAGGAGGTTGAACCAGAAGACGGCATTGTACTCCTCGTGGGTCGGCTCGCGCCGGTTGCAGAGCGCCGCCATGAAACCGCTCTCCTGCAGGGCGTTGGCGAGGGCGGCAAAGATGTTGAGCATCGCCACCTTCCCGTAGTCGTTGGGGGTGAGGTAGCGCAACAGAACCAGCCCGAAGACAGCACCTATCAGCTGCATCAAGCCGTTCGACAGCCCGCCCCAAAGCATCCCGCCAGCAGTCCGCTGCTTTAGTGATTTCTCTTCCATTGCGTTATTTGATGGGGTTAATGGGGTTAATGGGTTGAATGGGCGATGTGGGCTCGGAGGGAGCGACAGGTTGGCTCGGCCGCCGCCCATTAGGCCCATTATCTCCGCTCATTCCATTCCTCCTCTGCCAATCTTTTCGGGCGCGGTACATCTCTTCTTTGATGCCGCCTTTTTCAATGAAGTCTCGCTTCTTCCATTCTATGAGACCGCGAATGAGCACGTCGCACTGGTGGATGAGCGTAATGGCGATGTTGGCGATGGTCTCAGCCGAACGCTCTTTTATCTTCTCGCGAAAGACGGCAGAATCCAGGTGACGCTTGCAAAAGGCACGCGTCTGTATGCATCGCGGGTCGTCATACGGCCACTGCTCCAAGCCTCGGACTCGAAGGTAGTCTTCGTAGTCGAGGAGCAACTCATGCAGCGAAGCTCGGTTCACGTTCGTCAGCTTCAACTCCATTTCACGCGAAGTGATGCCGTCGATATTACCTTCCGCCAGGTTTTGCTTGCCCGAGCGGGCTGCCTGAATCATTTGGTCGATGGTGCGGTCACCTTTCTGGAGGAACTGATGAACAAAGAAGAACGTCACGTCGTAGATGCATTCCGCCTTTTGGAATGCCTTCAACGTGCGATAGTTATTGTCTTGCCGCAGAAAGTCCTTGTCTTCCGCCATTTGACGTCAATTAGTCGTGTTTGCTCTGCAAAGGTACGAAAAAGCCGACAATAAACAAAAACTTTGGGCCTTTTATCTCGCTACAAGCTCTCCGCGTTCATTTTATCCTTGCCGGCGAGGGCTTAGGAGAGAGCGTTCACAAAGAAAAGCAGAATGTCACGAAACGCGACGGTTCTCTTTCTATTTGCTATTTCGAAAACTGATGCAAAATGAAGCAAAATAGCTCGGGAAAGGAGGGATTTTGCGGCGCAACACGATGCCAGACTCATCGCAACACGTGGCGAGGAGCTTCGCAACACGTTGCGTTGGCCTTTCCTACACGTGGGAAAATGAAAAATCTCACGTCGGAAAAGGCACTTTTTTCGATGAAATGGGCCGTTTTTGCATGAGAAAAAGGGCATTTCGACTGGTCATCCCGGGAGGCACGACGCGTAACTCTCTCTATTTCAACCGAAAGCGATTCCTGCCATTTTCTTTGATAAATTGAGGGTCGAGGCGTCGCGAGCGATTTCGCGCGATTCTGAGAGGCTTCGGAAAATACAAAGTGTAAGCAGTTTCGTCGGTTTTCGTAGCAGATTGTCAAACCAAGCAAGAGGAAAAGCGAGGCGACATATTACCCAAGGTCTTATTGCAAATCAGCCTCTGCGACACATCTTTCTAAATAAATTCACGCGTGGGCTTTGATTTTTGAATTAATTGTTGTACCTTTGTGCCCGCAAAAAGAAAGCTATGGCAATAAAATTTCAATATAACAAGACCTCGTTGCAGCAAATCGAGAAAGCCTTGAAGATGCGCCAGCGCACGCTGCCCATCATCAAGAGCAAAGAGACGGCGCTGCGACTCGAGGTGAAGAAATGCAAGGAGGAAGCCGACGAACTGGAGCGGAAGTTGCAGAGTCAGATTGAGGGCTACGAGAGGATGTACGCCCTTTGGGGCGAGTTCGACGCCTCGCTCGTCAGCCTGGACGACGTGGAGCTTAGCGTCAAGAAGATAGCCGGCGTGCGTGTCCCCATCCTCAGCAACATCAGCCTGAAGGTGAAGCCTTTCGGCCTGTTCAGCGCCCCGAAGTGGTACTTCGACGGCATCAAGCTGCTGCAAGGCCTCGCCAAGACTGCCGTCGAGCGCGAATTCGTCTTTGCAAAGCTGCATCTCCTGGAGCATGCACGAAAGAAGACGACGCAGAAAGTGAACCTCTTCGAAAAGGTGCAAATCCCCGGATTCCAGGAGGCTGTACGCAAGATCAAGCGCTTTATGGAGGACGAGGAAAACCTTTCGAAGTCCTCTCAAAAGATATTGAAGTCACTTCAGGAAAAGAGAAAGGAGGAGATCGCATGATTGAGAAAATGAAGAAGCTCACCTTCCTGGTGACTCAGAAAGAGTATGACGCCTTCATCGACGGCCTTCGCGAGCAGGGCGTGGTGCACGTGCAGCAGCTCAAGCAAGGCCAGACAAGCCCCGCGCTACAGAAGGCGCTCGACGATAGGACGCGTTATCAGCAAGCCCTCGACTACCTCGACATCTCGCTGAGTGCGTGGGAAAAGGAGGTGGCAAATGCTTCCAACCCCCTCAACAACTGGCAGAACGGGCCGACAGGTGCCCTTCTCGACTATGTCGAAAAGCTTAAGGCCGAGGAGGTCAACATTCGGCATACGATAGACGAAGCAGAGAAAAACATCCAGAAGCTTGAACCCTGGGGCAACTTCGACTGGGAAAGCATCAAGAAGCTACAGCAGGAGACGGGCATGCAGGTGTATTTCTACGCCTGCGCCGCCAAGTCGTTCCAGAAGGATTGGGCAGAGAAATACTTCGCCACGACCATCGACGAGTACCGCAAACGCACGTACTTCCTGGCCTTCTCCGACGTCGAGCCGGACATCAAGGCTGAACGCCTGGAGCTGCCCGGCGGCTCGCTCGAGGGGTATCGACAGGAGCTGGCCGAGGCCAAGAAAGCACTCCAGGCGAATCACGACACGACGTGCCAGGTCGCCCGTCAGTACAGAGAGGCGCTCGCAACTGGTCTGAAGCAGGCTCAGAGCGAGATACAACTGCGACAAGTGGAGCTTTCCGACGAGAGCATCGCAGAGGGCGCCGTCCGCCTCATGGTGGGATGGACGCTCGAGGAAAAGGCCGACAGTCTCGCCAAGTGGCTCGACGAGAAGAAGGTTTACTACGAGCTCGAGGACCCGGCATTCGAGGACGACGTGCCCGTCAAGATAAAGAACGACGGCTACACCAGCCTCTTCGAGCCCATCCTGCGCATGTACTCGCTTCCCAACTATCATGACATCGACCCGAGCCTCTTCTTCGCACCTTTCTTCATGCTCTTCTTCGGACTCTGTCTGGGCGATGGCGGCTACGGCCTCATCGTGCTGCTCGGCGGCATCTATCTCGCCCTGAAGGGCAACGAAGAGACTAAGAAATACGGACGGCTCGGCATCTGGCTGGGCTTGGCAACGCTCGTCTGCGGCCTGCTCACAGGCACCGTCTTCGGCATCGACCTGACGCAACAGGACTGGGCATTCCTCGCGCCGGTCAAGCCCTACTTCCTCAACGACAACGGCATCGGCAAGCTCTTCGGCTACTCACCTATGATGGTCATCTCCGTCATTATAGGCCTCGTGCAAGTTCTCTTGGGCATGGTGCTCAAGGCATGCAAGGCGTGGAAGAACTACGGCTTTGGCTATTCCATCGGCACCTTCTCGTGGGTCGTTGCGCTGCTCTCGGCAATTGCCCTCTTTGGCTTGCCCGCCTGCGGAGTCGCCCTGCCGCAAGGCCTCGTCTATGCGCTCTACGGACTCATCGCCTTGAGTGTGGTCGGCATATTCCTCTATAATAATCCGTCGGCATATAAGAACCCGATACTCGGCCCGCTGTTGAACATCGGCGGAGGCGTCTGGGCAACTTACGGCATGGCAACGGGCCTGCTGGGCGACTTGTTGAGCTACATCCGCCTCTTCGCCCTCGGATTGACGGGCGGCGTACTCGGCGGCGTGTTCAACGCCCTGGCCTTCGACCTCACGTCCAGCCTGCCGTGGTTCATCCGCTGGCTGCCGATGGTGCTCATCTTGCTTGCAGGCCACGGCATCACCTTCGCCCTGAGCATGATAAGCGCATTCGTCCATCCGATGCGTCTGACGTTTGTCGAGTTCTTCAAGAACGCCGACTTCAGCGGCGGCGGTAAGGAATACACGCCCTTCACAAAAGTAAAATGTTGAAACCACAAGACATCAAACAGGAAAGTCATTAACCAAATATTTATTAATCCCTCATAAGGCATAGTTCCGCGAGAAGCGCAAAGCGAGTCCAGCCAAAACAGCGAAGCATATATAATAAGGTTGCAAAGCCCGGCAGGCATAACGTCCGAACCGCAAATCCGAAACTATGAATTATGAATTAAAAAACAAAACTTTATGGAAATCTTATTAGCGTATCTGGGCATCGCACTTTGTGTAGCCCTCTCTGGAATCGGTAGTGCTTACGGCGTAACCATTTGTGGTAATGCGGCGATTGGTGCCTTCAAGAAGAACCCCACAGCAAGTGGCTCCTACATGGGCTTGGCAGCTTTGCCCTCTTCACAGGGTCTGTACGGCTTCGTCGGCTTCTTCATGCTCAACAGCAAGGTGACGTCCGACATCACGATGCCTGCTGCTTGCGCCATCTTTGGCGTAGGTCTGGCTCTCGGCCTCGTGGCTCTCTTCAGCGCTATCCGTCAGGCAAAGGTCTGCGCAAACGGTATCAGCGCCATCGGCGCCGGCCACAATGCCTTCGGTACTACTATGGTGCTGGCCGTGTTCCCTGAACTCTACGCCATCCTCGGCCTGCTCGTGCTCATCCTGACTGCTAACGCCCTCTAAAGACCCCCTCTAACTCCCCCTTAATGGGGAGGACAAATAACAAATGATTAAATGGTAAATAACAAGATGAAACCAACATTATTTCTCCTTGCTGCAGGTATGGGCAGCCGTTACGGCGGCCTGAAGCAGCTCGACACACTCGGTCCGCAAGGCCAGAGCATTATGGACTACAGCATCTACGACGCGATACAGGCTGGCTTCGGTAAGGTCGTGTGGGTCATCCGCCACGATTTCGAGGAGCAGTTCCGCACGCAGATTCTGTCGAAGTATCAGGGACACATTCCCTGCGAATTGTGTTTCCAAAGCCTCGACGCGCTGCCAGAAGGCTTCACGGTACCTGAAGGACGTCAGAAGCCTTGGGGCACCAACCACGCTGTCCTCATGGGTAAGGACGTCATCAAAGAGCCATTTGCAGTCCTCAACTGCGATGACTTCTACGACCGCGACGCTTTCCGCGTGATGGCGAAATTCCTCAGCGAGCTCCCCGAAGGCAGCAAAGGCAAGTACGCCATGGTGGGCTTCCGCGTAGATAATACTTTGAGCGAAAGCGGCACCGTCAGTCGCGGCATCTGCGAGAACGACGAGAAGACGCACCTGCTTACCGGTGTCGTAGAGCGCACGAAGATAGAACGTCGCAACGGCGTCGTGCAGTACCTCGACGAGAACGACGAGTGGGTAAGCATTCCCGACACTACTCCCGTCAGCATGAACTTCTGGGGATTCACGCCCGATTACTTCGAGTACAGCGAAGACTTCTTTAAGAAGTTCCTCTCCGACCCGAAGAATCAGGCCAACCTCAAGAGCGAGTTCTTCATTCCTCTCATGGTGGACCACCTCATCAAGACGGGGCAGGCCACTTGCGAAGTGCTCGACACGACCAGCAAATGGTTTGGCGTGACCTATCCTGAAGACCGTCCTGAGGTCGTTGCAAAGCTTGCAGCGCTTCACGACGCAGGTCAGTATCCCGCACAAATGTTCTAAACTCTCCAACCACGAATTGTACGGATTGCACGAATTAACCATTGCCCTCAAGGACGCAGCCAATTCGAGCGATTCGTGCAATTCGTGGTTTTTATATAACCTATTACAATTGTCATGAAACGCTTTGCCTTTTCCTTTATTCTGTCTCTGCTGGCCTTGATGACAGCGGCGCAGAGCATTACGGACGAAACGCGTCGCATCCGCGAAGAGTTCCAGGACCGCAAGTTCGGCATCTTCCTCCATTGGGGCATTTATTCCATGCTGGCCGACGGCGAGTGGGTAATGCACAACCGTCACCTCGACCGCGACGAGTACGCCAAACTTGCGGGAGGTTTCTACCCTTCACTATTCGACGCTCGCGAATGGACAAAGCTCTTCAAAGAGGCAGGCGCTCAGTACGTCACCTTTACGAGTCGCCACCACGACGGCTTCTCGATGTGGGCGACGAAGGCGAGCAAGTACAACATCATGGATGCCACTCCCTTCAAGCGCGACATCATAGGCGAGCTTTCGCAGGCTTGCAGGGAGCAAGGCCTCAAACTCCATTTCTACTACAGCCACATGGATTGGCAGCGCCTGGACTACCCGACGGGAGCCTGCCAGAATTGCCCGCACGACCCTTCGACAACAAATTGGGACACCTATTATGCCTTCATGAACCGTCAGCTGACTGAGCTGCTGACCAATTACGGCCCGATAGGCGCCATCTGGTTCGACGGCATGTGGGACCACAAGGAGCAGGAGTTCGACTGGCGGCTCGAGGAGCAATACGCACTCATCAAGCGTCTGCAGCCCACCTGCCTCATAGGGAACAACCATCACGGTTCGCCTATCGGGCTCGAGGACTTTCAACTCTTCGAGCAAGACCTGCCGGGGCAGAACACCGCGGGGTTCTCCGGAGAGCAGAAGGTGTCGCTTCTTCCCCTCGAGACCTGCATGACGATGAACAACACGTGGGGTTACAGCATCACCGACAAGAACTATAAGGATGGCGACGAACTCATTCGCCGACTCGTCACGGCAGCTGGCCTGAACGCCAACTTCCTGCTCAACATTGGCCCGCGTCCCGACGGCAAGCTGCCCGATCAGGCCGTCAAGATACTGAAGCACATCGGTTCCTTCATGAAGGTCAACGGTTCAAGCATCTACGGCACACGCGGCGGATGCGTTCCTCCTCAGAGTTGGGGTGTGACGACACAAAGAGGACAGACAAATCTTCCTGCCCCTCACAGGACAGAAGCTCGCGAAGGTCGAGACATTCGCTGGCGGAACGAAGCTCACCTTCAAGCGCGAGAAGGAAGGCTACCGCATCTTCCTGCCCGCAGAGCCCTGCATTGTTGACTACATACTGCGGGCAACACTGAAGTGACCCCCTGTCCGCCATCAGGCGGAATGAAATAGTAAATCGTAAATTGTCAAATCGTAAATAAAAAGATGTATATCATCGGCATCGCCGGAGGCACTGGCTCTGGCAAGACAACAGTCGTAAAGAAGATACTCGAGACGCTTCCCACCGACCGCGTGGCGCTCATCCCGCAGGACTCTTACTACAACGACACGTCGCACCTCACGCCCGAGGAGCGCAGGCGCATCAACTTCGACCATCCCGACGCCTTCGACTGGAAGCTTCTCACCCAGCAGATACAGGCGTTGCGGCAGGGACAGAGTATCGAGCAACCGACCTACAGCTACATTATCAGCAACCGCTTGCCCGAGACGGTGCACGTCGAGCCATGCGAGGTCATCATCATCGAAGGCATTATGGCGCTGTGGAAGAAGCAGTTGCGCGAGCTCATGGACCTGAAGATATTCGTCGATGCCGACCCGGACGAGCGCCTGATTCGCGTCATCCAGCGCGACACGGTAGAGCGTGGGCGCACCACGCAAATGGTACTCGACCGCTATCTCGACGTCTTGAAACCCATGCACGAAGAGTTCATCGAGCCCACGAAACGCTATGCCGACCTCATCATCCCGCAAGGCGGCAACAACCAGCAAGCCATCGAGATCATGAGGACATACATTATTCACCGTATAAAACCATAATGGCCCACCCCGACCTTCCCTTATAAGGGAGGGAGGAAAGCAGTCCCGATGTTCGCAAAGTTAAGATTCCTCCCCTTTAAGGGGAGGTTAGGAGGGGTCTTTCTCCTCTTTATTTTATTCGCTTGCACAGCCAAACAAGAGAAAGACACGTCCGTACTCTTCGCGACTGATGCTGAGGAAGCAGACACTTTGCAGTATTACGACCTGCACGAGATACAGGCCAGCGGCACGATTATTGCGGGAACCCTGAGCGGGCCCGACACCTACTACGAGTATCACGGAAAGGAGATGGGCCTGCAGTTCCAGCTTGCCGAGGCCTTCGCGCAAAGCATCGGCGTCGTCCTGCAAATGGAGATTTCCCCCGACACCACGACGCTCCTGCAAAAGCTCCAGCAGGGGCATATCGATTTCATTGCCCTCGAGATGCCGTCGTGGCAGACTCGCGAGGGCGAATCGCTCCTGAGGCAAGCCATCGCGGAATGGTGGAAGCCCGAGCGCGTCAAGCAGATAGAGAGCGCAGCCAACAACACGACCGTCACCGTCCGACGCCACATGCGGCCCGTCATGCAGGATGCCGCGCACGGCATCATCTCGGCGTACGACGACCTCTTTCACAAATATAGCAGTTCTGCCGGCTGGGACTGGCGGTTGCTCGCCGCGATGTGTTATCAGGAGTCAGGCTTCGACCCCCAGGCCGTCTCGTCGATGGGGGCGATGGGGCTCATGCAGCTGATGCCCTCGACTGCCGATGCCATGGGCGTTCCGTCAGATAAGCGCTTCGACCCCGAGCAGAACATCGCGGCCTCGGCACGTTATATCAGGAAGGTCAGCCAGTCGTTCTCCGACATCAAGGACAGCGAGGAGCGCATTCGCTTCACGCTTGCGGCCTACAACGGCGGCGTCGGGCACGTCCAGGATGCACAGATGCTGACGCGCAAGGCCGGGCGCGACCATCAGGTCTGGCAGGAGGTGGCGCCCTTCATCCTTCGCCTTGCAGAGCCGCGTTATTACCGAGACCCGGACGTCTTGAACGGTTACATGCGCGGCAGCGAAACGGAGGCGTACGTCCGCCTCATCATGGACCGCTGGAACCAGTACCGCGGCAGCGCCCGCAGCTTCAGCACAGGCAGCATCCCCGCCCCAGCCAAGAAGAGCCTTGAGAACGGAGAGTACAAGAGCTCCGTCAAGTCGCCCGAGGAATGGGCTTCTGAAGAGAAAGAAGCAGAAACGCCTCAAAATAAAGAGGAGAACACAGGCGAGATTATCAACCCATGAGAGGAACACTGGCAACCATAGCCCCGAAGGGGCGCTGAGAACACAGGCGAGATTATCAACCCATGAGAGGAACACAGGCACCCATAGCCCCGGAGGGGCGTTGAGAACACAGGCGGGGGGCTGACATCTCATGAAGAACACAGGCAACCATAGCCCCGAAGGGGCGCTGAGAACACAGGCGGGGGGCTGACATCTCATGAGGAACACAGGCACCCATAGCCCCGAAGGGGCGTTGAGAACACAGGCGAGATTATCAACCCATGAGAGGAACACAGGCTACCATAGCCCCGAAGGGGCGTTGAGAACACAGGCGAGATTATCAACCCATGAGAGGAACACAGGCACCCATAGCCCCGAAGGGGCGTTGAGAACACAGGCGGGGGTGTCAACCCATGAGAGGAACACAGGCACCCATAGCCCCGAAGGGGCGTTGAGAACACAGGCGGGGGGCTGACATCTCATGAAGAACACAGGCTACCATAACCCCGAAGGGGCGCTGAGAACACAGGCGGGGGTGTCAACCCCCGATTCAAGCGGCAACACAAACTCAAGCCCCGAAGGGGCGGCAGAACATAAAAACACATGGCAAGCTCATTAGTAAGGATAGACATTCACCTCATATTCCACGTAAAAGCAGCAGGCGTGAATTTTCGCGACGAGGACCTTCCGCAAATCTTCCGCTACATCGGAGGAATAATAAACGGCCTCGGCGGCATTCCTATCGAGATTGGCGGGACAACCAATCACGTTCACATCCTGACTTCCCTACCAAAGTCGATGCCATTGATTGACTTTGTCAGGGAGATTAAAGCATATAGCAGCAAATGGTTAAAGCAGCTGGACGACCACTACATGCCGTTTGCATGGCAGGACGGATATGGGGCGTTTTCCGTCAGCCCCTCTCTGCTCGACAAGACTGTCCAGTATATTCGAAAGCAAGAAGAGCACCACAAGACGAGAAGTTTCAATGAGGAATACCGATTGCTCCTGGAAGCATACGGCATTGATTATGACGAGAGGTACGCATTTGGCGATTGAGTTCTGTCGCCCCTTCGGGGCTTGGGGTTAGTGTCTGTCGTTGTAATCGGGGGTTTCCCCCCCGCCTGTGGTCTTTTCAACCCTTCGGGTTTTCTGGCACCCAAGGTGTCCCCGTGAAAACCAACCAATCGGGTTTGGAATGATGCCGTGTTAACGTTCTCAGTTCAACTATTTTGGTTTATAACGACTTGACGGGACTTAAACAGACGCCTCACGTGGCATTGACGTTTCCCACAGCAAGCGTCGGCGTTTCCCACAGCAAGCGTCGCCGTTTCCCACAGCAAGCGTCGGCATATCCCACAGCAAGCGTCGGCGTTTCCCACAGCAAGCGTCGGCGTTTCCCACAGCAAGCGTTGGCGTTTCCCACAGCAAGCGTTTGGACTTCCCTCACGTGGCGTTGAAAAGATGAACACGTCGCGACGGGTCTTCCGGCTGGACAAAACGAGCTTCACATCGCTTCGTCCTCCACAGGACATCATAATTCTGGCCACCCTTTCAGGGTTCCTCCTTCCCGCCACACTGGTTACGGGGGTTTTACCCCCGCCTGTGGTCTTTACAGCCTTTCAGGCTTCCATGGCGTCAACAACTGTATTGTTCCCTCTTTTTTTTTGCTTCCTCCGCAGCCATTCGTAACGCCGGGACTGGCCTCGGTGGTGCTTTCGCTTGGGAAGACAACAAGAAAAACAAGTTTTTCTTTTGTGTTGTCCTCATTTTTTCGTACCTTTGCATAGCAATTATACACTAAATCTTTATACGCTATGACAAGAAGACTCTTTTCCGTGCTACTCGCGGCGCTGTTCTGCGGCACACTTTGCCTTATGGCACAGGACTTTGACCCCGAACAGGGCTACCGCCTGGAGATTGGCGACGGCCTTGCTCTCGACAACCAAAACGGCACCATCACATTCTCGCCCGTCAACAAGAAATCGCAGACGCAGGTGTGGCGCTTCATCAAGTCCGACAGGCAGGGCTACTACTGCCTTTACAGCCCGAGCTGCGAGCTGGCGCTCGACAACGGCAATCACGGCCCGCAGGAGGGCGAGGTGCTCAGTTGGGACCTCAACCTCAGAAACCATAACCAGCAGTGGCTCGTCGAGAAGAGCGGGGCCGAGACATACGTCCTGACGTGCTTCGCAGGCGGTCTGAAGCTCGGCTACAACGACAACTGCCAGCCCGGCGGACACGTCTGGCAGCTCAAGGGAACCAATTCCAGCGAGTACCTCCAGTGGCGGCTCGTCAAGACGAACCTCAAGGTAGATGCGCTCAGCGAGGCACAGAAGTCGAAGAACGACTGGGAGAACGAGGCCATCTTCGGCATCAACAAGGAGCCTGGCCGCGCCACTATGTTGCTCTACGCCAGCGAGAAAGAGATGAAGGGCGACGCTGCCTACCAGCAGCCCTGGCTTTGGCCGAACTCTTCCCTCAGGGTGATGCTCAACGGACAATGGCAGTTCCATTGGGTTCCGAAGCCCGAAGACCGCCCCGTCGACTTCTATAAGACTTCGTACGACGCCTCGTCGTGGAAGACCATTCCCGTGCCCTCGTGCATGGAGATGCAGGGCTACGGCACGCCCATCTACACCAACGTGACCTACCCATTCAAGAACCTGCCCCCCTTCATCAAAGGTCAGGACGGCTACACGGTGGTGAACGAGCCCAACGCTGTGGGCAGCTACCGCCGCACCATCACGGTGCCCGCCTCTTGGGACGGCCGCGAAATCTACCTCCACTTCAACGGCATCTACAGCGCCGCCTATGTCTGGGTGAACGGCCAAAAGGTGGGCTACACGCAGGCTCCCAATGTCGATGCCGAGTTCGACGTGACGAAATACATCAAGCCGGGCATCGAGAACCTCGTCTGCGTAGAAGTCTATCGCTGGAGCGACGGCTCGTACATCGAGGATCAGGACATGTTCCGCCTGAGCGGCATACATCGCGACGTCTATCTCGAAGCACGCCAGAAGCTGCATGTGCAGGACGTCCGACTCCGTTCGATGATGGGCGGACGCGGACGCCGCGGCGGTGGCAACAACTTCGGTCGTGCCTTCCTCGGCATCGACATTGCCCTCCAGAACCTCGGCAAAAAGGCAGATGCCCGTGTGGACGTTGAGCTGGTCGACCCCGCAGGCAAAACCATCCAGACAGCCATACTGCAAGTCAGCGGCATAGAGACAGGCAAGAAGGACGCACAGCTCAACCTCGAAGTGCAGAACCCAAAGCTGTGGACGGCCGAGACGCCCAATCTCTACACCGTCAACATCAGCGTGGGCGGCGACGTCTATACGCAGAAGTACGGCTTCCGCAAGATAGAGAACCGCGGCGGACAGGTGTTCATCAACGGCAAGCGCGTGATGTTCAAGGGCGCCGACCGACATGACACGCACCCCATCTACGGCAAGGCCATCCCCGTGGAAAGCATGATCGAGGACATCCTCCTGATGAAACGCTACAACCTCAACACGGTCCGCACGAGCCACTATCCCAACGACCCGCGCATGTATGCACTCTACGACTACTACGGCATCTACGTGATGGACGAGGCCGACGTGGAGTGCCATGGCAATCACAGCCTTAGCCGCAACCCGAAGTGGGAGGCGCAGTATGTGGACCGTCAGGTTCGCATGGTGCTGCGCGACCGTAACCACCCCAGCGTCATCTTCTGGAGCATGGGCAACGAATGCGGCGGTGGCGAGAACTTCGTCGCAAGCAAGAAGGCCATCCAAGAGCTCGACGACCGCCTCATACACTATGAAGGCATGAACGAAGTGGCAGACATGGACAGCCGCATGTACCCCAACCTGCCCAACATGATCAGACTCGACAAGGACGAGAACCTGAAGGAGCGCCCGTTCTTCCTCTGCGAATACGCCCACGCCATGGGCAACGCCATTGGCAACCTGCAGGAGTACTGGGACTACATTGAGTTCGAGAGCAAGCGCATGATAGGCGGCTGCATCTGGGACTGGGTGGACCAGAGCCTCTGCAAATGGGGTGAGCCGACGACAAACATGTACTATGGCGGTGGCTTCGGCGACTATCCCAACGACAACGACTTCTGTTGCAACGGCATCATCACCGCCGACCGTCACGTCACGCCAAAGCTCCTCGAGGTCAAGAAGGTGTATCAGTACGTCGACTTCAAGCTGACGCAAGAGGGCAAGCTCCGCATCCGCAACCGCTACTGCTTCACGCCCCTCAGCGACTTCACCTTCTCCTACAGCCTCCTGCGCGACGGCAAGATGATTAAGGCAGGCACAGCCGCGCTGCCCGAAGTGCTGCCCGGCGACAGCTGCTTTATCGATCTGCCCTGCGAAGTGCCTGCCGGCAAAGGACTCTATCACCTCAACGTCTCGCTGAAACTCAAGGAGGCGACGCGCTGGGCAGAGGCAGGACATGAGGTTGCCTGCGAACAGCTTTGTCTGAAGTATGGCGAGCCCACGCTCATGGATGCTGTCAAGGTGGGCGGTGCCCTCAAGGTCGAGGAGAATGCGCAGCAAGTGAGCGTCAAGGGCGATGGCTTTGCGTTTGCCGTCAGCAAGCAAAGCGGCGCCGTGACCGAGCTGTCGTATAACGGAAAGCCAATTATCGCAGACCCCTCTAAATCTCCCCTTAAAGGGGAGACTTCCTCCCTCCCTTTAAGGGAGGGTTGGGGTGGGTCTTTCACCTTCAACGGATTCCGCAGCATCAGCAACGACCGCCGCGGCAACTTCAAGAGCGACATCGTGGCTCCCAAAGTGACACTGAAGCAGGAAGACGGCGACGCAATCATCACCGTCAAGTATGACGTCAAGTCAGGCCGCGAGAATCGAACCACCATACCTGTCGAGACGACATATACCGTTTACAACGACGGCAGCATCGGCGTCAAGAGCAACTTCGGCAACGAAAGCAACCAGGACTTCAGCCGCCTTGGTCTCATCGCAGCACTCGACCCGCGTTTGGGCAATGTGCAATGGCTTGGCCGCGGCCCTCACGAGAATTATCCCGACCGCAAGACATCAGCATTCGTGGGCGTATGGGACGGCACGGTGAACGGCATGACTGAGGAGTACGAGAAGCCTCAGAGCATGGGCGAACGCTGCGACGTGAAGTGGGTGACCTTCACCGACGACAAGGGCG
>CACXLY010000033.1 GCA_902768605.1 uncultured Bacteroidales bacterium | reverse complement strand
TACCTGTAAAAGTAGTCGATATTGGACGTATGGTGCAACAGGAAACATTGGATGCACACTAAACGACTGCGATTGGAAAATTTAAACGACAATCCCTAATTAAGAATTAAGAATTTGCCACCGCGCTGAAAACTCAGAATAATCGGAATAATCTGAAGATTCTGAATACTCTGAATAATCAGAAAACTCAGAATAATCGAAGATGAGGCGAGAGAGGGAAGCACCCGCCCTGTAAGTAGATAGATTACTAAATCGTAAATATATCGGACTCCGAGCATTAAGAGCGCGCCTTAGTTCTTCGCAAGCTCAGGCGCTGGCGGAACTAAAGAATCCAAGGAATAGTTAATCGTCAAATCGTCAAATCGTCAAATCGTCCAATCGTCCCAATTGTCAATTCGTCCAATTGTCAATTCGTCCAATTGTCAATTCGTCCCAATCGTCTAATTGTCAAATCGTCAATTCGTCAACTTGTAAATAGTTAAATTACTAAATCGTAAATAAATCGTAAATAGTAAATTGTCAAATCGTAAATTACATTATCTGCCGGTACAGCTCGATGATGTCCTGCTTGCTGACGGGGCGCGGGTTGCCTGGGGTGCAGACATCGCGGATGGCTTGTTCGGCGAGTGCCTCAATGTCCTTTTCCGCTATGCCAAGGTCGCTGAGCCGCTTGTTGGTACCGACTTGCGCACTCAGTTCCTCGATTGCCCTGCAAGCTGCCTCGGCTGCCTCGTCGGTGCTCATCGCAGGCTGATAGACGCCGCAAGCCTTGGCAATCTCCACATATTTCTCCTTGGCGGCAGGCATGTTGAAGCGCATCACCGTGGGCAGCAGCATGGCACAGGCCACGCCATGAGGCACGTCGAAGAGGGCGCTCAGCGGATGGGCCATGCCGTGGTCCACGCCCAGTCCTACGTTCGAGAATGCCATGCCGGCTACGTACTGGGCTACTGCCATGCCGTCGCGTCCAACGGGATTCGTCGGCTCGTTGACTGCCAAGGGCAAGTACTTATGAATCATCTCGATGGCCTTCACCTCGAACATGTCGCTCAGTTCCCAGGCGGCCTTCGTGATGAGCCCCTCGATGGCGTGCGTCATGGCGTCCATTCCCGTGGCTGCTGTGAGGCTCTTGGGCAGGGAATACATCAGTTCGGCGTCGATGATGGCGACGCATGGGATGTCGTTCGGGTCGACGCAGACCATCTTTGCCTGACGCGACTCGTCGATGATGACATAATTGATAGTTGTCTCGGCTGCCGTGCCAGCTGTGGTGGGCAGGGCGATGATGGGCAGCGACTTCTTCTTGGTGTCTGCCACGCCCTCCAGCGATACGATGTCGCTGAACTCAGGATTGTTCACCACGATGCCGATGCCCTTTGCCGTATCCATAGACGAGCCTCCGCCGATGGCCACGATGAAGTCCGCCTGGGCGCGCTTGCAGGCCTCGATGCCGTTCTTCACGTTCGTCACGGTGGGATTGGGTTTCACGTCGTCGAAGATGTCGTAGGCGATACCCGCCTCGTCCATCACGGCGAGCACCTTCCCCGCCACGCCAAACTGCATCAGGCCCTTGTCCGTCACCACGAGGGCTTTCTTGAATCCGAACCTTTTCACTACACCGGGCAGCTCCTTGCGAGCCCCGGGGCCGAAGTAAGATACTTCGTTGAGAATAAATCTGTTTACCATAATACGTTTTGTTTTATTTATATTTTGGGGGAGTTAAAGAAGTTAAGGAAGTTAAAGAAGTTAAAGGACAATAGCTTTTGCGGCCAAATGTATCGGCTCCTCATAACTTCTATTCTTAACTCCTATTCTTAACTCCTATTCTTAACTCCTATTCATAACTCCTATTCATAACTCCAGTATGTTATTACTTGTCTGTAGAGGAATAGTCCTTTATTTGGGGATTGACGGCACGCCTTCCTTGCGATAGCCGCTGGCTGTGAAGATGGCAAGGAGATGACCTGCATCGTCCGTGACACGCACCTCGCAGAAAGGCAGGCGCGGATGGTTCGCAAGTTCCTTAGCCTCAGCGGAGATGATGCCTGTACTGGCTCCGCGCACAAACGTGATGCTGGCTGTAGAGGTGACGGTGAGGGTGCCGTGGCTGTTGGTAGCTGCCGCGAAAGCGAGGTCTGCCAGGGTGAAGAGCACGCCGCCCTGCACGCTGCCGCCCGCATTCAGATGGCGAGGCTCAATGCGAACCTGCGTACGGGCATAGCCCTCCGCTATCTCCACTATCTCTATGCCATTCTGCCGGGCGAACTCGTCGTGCAGGAAGAAATCCTTCAGCGCCTGTATGTCGTTGTTGTTCATTGAGAAAAAAATATGTGTTTATAGTTTCAGTCTTCGCCACAGCCATCCAGGGAGGAAGCGCCAGAAGAACGTGAGGATGCGGTAGCGCCAGTCTATCACGCGCACATGGCGGCGAAGGGAAATGGAGCGTACGATGTCGCGAGCCACCTCCTCCGGGCGCATCAGCATCGGATAGGGAAAGTCGTCGTTGAGCAGGGCTGTATCGACAAAGCCGGGACGTATGTCGGTGAAAAGGATATTCAGGCCTCGCTGCCGGGCCTGCTGCTCCAATGCCTGAAGATAATTGGCCTGCAGAGCTTTTGTGGCAGAATAGGCCGGAGCAGGTCCCAAGCCCTTTGTGCCTGCGATGGATGTGATGGCAGCGATGTGCCCTCCGCCTCGCTCAGCAAAGTACCTGTAGGCAGTCCCCGTCATCCTCGTGAAGCCCACGGCATTGGTCTGCATCGTGCGCAGCTCGATGTCCTCCTGCAGAGTGCGGTTCTGCTTGCCGATGCCCGAGGCGTGGAAGTAGAGGTCCATCCCTCCGAGACGCTCCGCGAGGCTCAGCAGCCGCTCTCCGGCATCAGGACGGGTCACGTCGATAGTCATCACCTCGACCCGCTCGGGAGCCATTGCCTTCAGTTCCAGCAGAGGCTCTTCGCGCCGGGCTGCCACGCCAAGACGCCAACCCTCGGCAAGCAGCTGCTTAGCCACCTCAAGCCCGATGCCCGAACTGGCTCCTACGATAATGGCTGACTTGTTCATTGAATGGTGAGTTTATGAGAAGTTATCGCTCCCGAGCGGATGGGTTCTGGCTATACGAACAGTACTTCGCGTCCGTGGAAGAGGAAGTTTCCCGCCACGACGTACTCTCGGCACGTAGGCGAGAACTGGTCCTCGACGGATATATGCTCGTGCCCTGCCAGGATGCAACGCAGCAGGGGTTCGCTCTTCAGGTATTGGATGAAGTCGCGGGTCGGGACGTCTTCAAGTTGAAGCTTATAATCGCCGCTTGGCTCGGGCACTTTGCTGTAAGTCAATTGCCCCTTGTCGCTCCAGAAACGCTTCGATGCGCGCCATATATTATCCGTGAAGAAGGGTACGTGCATGCAAAGCACGATGGGGAGTCCCTTGGCCGCTTCCTCCTTGAAGAGCTTCACCTGCTCGGGCGTCACGTAGCCATAGACGTCGTCGAGCGTGACGAAGTTGACGCCATTCGCCACCTGGCTATAAAGGGAGACGTTGAACGGGTAGACGCTCTGCAGGACCTCGCGCGTATTATTCTTATATGTCTCGCTATGCTCTTCCTTGGGTTCGCTCAGCCACATGTCCGTACTGAACTCGTGGTTGCCCAGGGAGCCGATAACGCCTTCGCCGAAATACTTCTTCACGAGGTCGAAGTTCGCTTCGCTTTGCCAATCTATGAGGTCGCCGGTATGGACGACGTAGTCCACGTGCTGCCTGGCCCAAGCCAGTGCATCGCCGAGCGCCTCTTCCTGCCTGCCGCCGAAGGTGGTGGTGCGTTTGTCGTGCAGCTGCTGCTTCTTCTCGTTCTCGTGCTCATAGGCAGCGGTGAGGTGAGTATCGGAAAGATGCAGGACCGAGAAGGGCTTCTCCAGGCCAATCTCCACCGTGGCATAGCTCAGCGAGAGGCGTTCGAACTTCCCTCGCTTTGGGAACACCGCCGGATTGTCTTCTGCGAAAAGAGGAAGCTGCGAGGTGGCGATGAGCGCTCCCGCGCCTGCCATCCGCCGGAAGAATGTTCGTCTATCTATCATGGTATGTCGGTTTTTTAGTTCTTTCGACTTACAAAGATAAGGATAATATCGGTAACTTGCTCTGATTTCACCATTTTTTTCGTCTTTTCCCACGCTATTGTCATGAAGTGATGTCGCCAAAGAAGTGCAAACACGGTGCCGGGAGATGGAAAATGCCTCGTATTGATTCTTTTTTCCCGTCTTTGATGCTTTGTTATCGATATATTTTGTAACTTTACGGCCGCAATGGGAACTAAGGCCCATCTGCCACACGAATCATGACACTCTATCCCAAGCTCATACTCGACGCACTCGCCACGGTCCGCTACCCGGGGACGGGCAAGAACATCGTGGAGATGAAGATGGTCGACGACGATATGCGCATCGCCGGCCTCAGCGTCTCTTTCACCCTCATTTTCGACAAGCCGACAGACCCCTTCATGCGTAGCGTGGTGAAGGCTGCCGAAGCTGCCATCCATGCCTATGCCTCGAAGGATGCCGAGGTGGAAATCAAGACGCGGACGCTGCAGGCTCCTCGCCCCGACCTGCCCGACCTGCTGCCGGGCGTCAGGAACATCATCGCCGTCTCGAGCGGCAAGGGCGGCGTGGGCAAGAGCACCGTGGCCGTCAACCTGGCCGTCGCCCTCGCCCGGATGGGCATGAAGGTGGGGCTGCTCGACTGCGACATCTTCGGCCCCTCTGTGCCCAAGATGCTGCAGATGGAGGACGCACGTCCCTACAGCGAGCACGTGGATGGGCGCGACCTCATCCTGCCCGAGGAGAAATACGGCGTGAAGGTACTCAGCATCGGCTTCTTCGTCGATCCCGAGCAAGGCATCATGTGGCGAGGCGGCATGGCAAGCAATGCCCTGAAGCAACTCATCGGCGATGCCAAGTGGGGCGAACTCGATTACTTCATCCTCGACACGCCGCCGGGCACCTCCGACATACATCTGACGCTCGTACAGACGATTCCCATCACGGGAGCCGTCATCGTCAGCACGCCGCAGCAGGTGGCCCTGGCCGACGCCCGCAAAGGCATAGACATGTACCGGAACGAGAAAATCGACGTCCCCATCCTCGGCCTGGTGGAGAACATGGCTTGGTTTACGCCGGCCCAGCACCCCGACGAGCGCTACTTCCTCTTCGGGCAGGAGGGCGTCAAGGCGTTGGCCGGGCAGATGAAGTTGCCGCTCCTGGCTCAGATTCCCGTCGTGCAGGACATCTGCGAGAGTGGCGACAGCGGCATCCCCGCTGCCACAGACCCGGGCAGCATCGTGGGGCAGGCCTTCATGCAGTTGGCAGCCCGCGTCGTCACCGAAACAGACAGGCGAAGGGCCGAGTTGCCGCCAACGAAGATAGTTGAACTGAAGAAACAATAAAACCCATCCAAACATAACGTTTTCAGGAATATGAACATCCGGAAAAGCCTTCTCATATTAGTCGTCAACTCGATGCCTGGCATGGCTCAGAGCATGAGCATACATCACGGCGGCATGCAGACATTCTTCAACGCGAATGAGGTGGACAGCATCACCTTCGACGCTACGCCAAACCTCTGGCAAGATGCCGCGAAAACCATCCGCTTCTATTACGCCCCCAATTGGAACCAGACAGCCGACCCCGCCTATACTGAAGCGAACGGCACATATACCGTCACGCTCAGCCGAGCCACCACCGCCGAGTGGCAAGCCCAGATGCACATCCTCACCGACATAGCAACGGATGCCCACAAGAACTACAGTTTCCGCATCAAGCTCCGCGCCAACAAGGCGCTCACGGCCACGGTGAAGCTCTATGAGGAGGGCAACGACAAGCTGTACTACTTCGAGGAACGTGTGCCCCTCGGAGCGAACGAGGAGCATGCCTTCGAGCGTCTCGACATGCCCGGGCTCGACATGAGCCGCGCCAGCCTCGTCGTCGATTTCGGCGGCAACAGGTCGAACACGGAGGTCAAAATCAGCAGCATCTCGCTCACCGGACACGACTACGACTCTGCTGCCAACCTGCACTCCTGCCCCCTGCCCGACTACAAGCTCGTCTGGCACGACGAGTTCACGAGCCGCACCATCAGTTCGAGCCGATGGACCTATCAGACAGCAGATGCGGGGTGGGTCAATCACGAGCTGCAGACCTACGTCAGCGGGAAGAGTCCCAAGGGGACGAAGGTGGCTGAGAGCAGCGACGGCACCCTGAAGATACACACTTTCAGGGAGGGCGACAAGGTCTATAGCGCACGCCTCTACGGGCGCAAGTCGGTGGGCTTCAAGTATGGCTACATCGAGGCCCGCATCAAGCTCCCGAAAGGCAAAGGCACATGGCCGGCCTGGTGGATGATGCCCGTCGCTGGTGGCGGCTGGCCGGGATGCGGCGAGATAGACATCATGGAGGAGGTCGGCGTGGATGCCAACGACGTCTCCAGCAGCATCCACTGCGCCGCATACAACCACCCGTCGAACACGCAGAAGACGCACCACCTCTACTGCGTCGGAGCAGAAGAGGGCTTCCATGTCTATGCCCTCGAATGGACCGAGGATTACATCCGCACCTACGTCGACGGGCAGGAGCAGCTCTTTTTCGAAAACGACCACGAGGGCAACAACGACACGTGGCCCTTCAACAAGGCATTCTACCCCATCCTCAACGTGGCCTGGGGCGGCGACTGGGGTGGCTATAAGGGAGTCGACGAGTCGGCCCTGCCGCTCACTATGGAAGTCGATTACGTCCGCGTCTGGCAGAAGGAATGAACTTTCCTGTCAGGGGAGTTATCGGGATGTCAAAGAAGTAAAGGAAGTTAGCGCACCAGGCACGCTTGGGAAGTCAAAGGCGCGGAGAACGCTTGCTGTGGGAAAGGCCAACGCCTGCTGTGGGAAAGGCCAACGCTTGCTGTGGGAAATGCCGACGCTTGCTGTGGGAAATGCCAACGCTTGCTGTGGGAAAGCCTGACGCTTTCCCTTTTTTCTACTTTTTATACTGGTGTCCGGTAAAGGTTAATTCCTTTCCCTTTCGCGAACTTATTCATCGGTGTTTCGGACGAAAAGCAACAGACAGGGCTTGCCATAGTCTCGAAGAGACGACAGACAACAGACGGGGGTGCAACCCCCGGTAATGGTGCGATGAAAGGGAAAGTCCTGAAAGGACGACAGAGCCCTAAAGCAAGTTGTAGTTAAACCAATTACATATTCTGTCGCCCTTCCAGGGCTTATATATACTAAATGACATAGCCCCGGGGGTTAGCACCCCCGTCTGTGGTCTTTCGCACCTCCGGTGCTTTTTTACCGGACAGCAATAGCTTTTTTATCCCAAAACACTTGCACATTATTATAAAAAAGCGTACCTTTGCAAAGTTATATGGGGCAGTTTGTGACACGTTTTTGCACGACAAAACACACAAACGACGTTCAATTGATTGGAGATTAGCGACTTAAATAGTCCCCAAAGCCCCAAGATTATGTATCAAAGAAACAAACAGACTATGTTAGAGTACAACATTTCCCTCGAAGGAAAAACCGTTCTCGTGACCGGAGCCGCCGGCTTCATCGGCAGCAACCTCGTGGTGCGGCTTTTCAAAGACATCAAGGACATCAAGGTCGTCGGCATCGACTCCATGAACGACTACTACGACGTGAATCTCAAGAAGGAACGCCTCTCCAGGATAGAAACCCTCGGCCGCGACTGGACATTCATCCAGGACAATATCGCAAACAAGGCCTGCATCGACAGCATCTTCGCCGAGTTCAAACCCAGCGTGGTCGTCAACCTCGCAGCTCAGGCCGGCGTGCGCTACAGCATCACCAACCCCGACGCCTACATCGAGAGCAACCTCATCGGCTTCTACAACATCCTGGAGGCCTGCAGGCATCACGCCGTGGAGCACCTCGTCTATGCCAGCAGCAGCAGCGTCTATGGCAGCAACAAGAAGATTCCCTACTCCACCGACGACAAGGTGGACAACCCCGTCAGCCTCTACGCCGCCACGAAGAAGAGCAACGAGCTGATGGCACATGCCTACAGCAAACTCTACAACATCCCCAGCACCGGCCTGCGCTTCTTCACCGTCTATGGCCCCGCCGGACGTCCCGACATGGCCTACTTCGGCTTCACCAACAAGCTCCGTGAGGGTAAGACCATCCAAATCTTCAACTTCGGAAACTGCAAGCGCGACTTCACCTTCGTCGACGATATAGTAGAGGGCGTGGTCCGCGTCATGCAGCATGCGCCAGAGAAACAAGCCGGAGAAGACGGCCTGCCCGTACCGCCCTACATGGTCTATAACATCGGCAACAACTCCCCCGAGAACCTCCTCGACTTCGTCACCATACTGCAGGAAGAACTCATCGCAGCAAAGGTGCTCCCCGCCGACTACGACTTCGAGTCGCACAAGGAACTCGTGCCCATGCAGCCCGGCGACGTGCCCGTCACCTATGCCGACACGACGCCTTTGGAACAGGACTTCGGCTTCCGCCCCTCCACACCGCTCCGCCAAGGCCTCCGCGCCTTCGCCCAGTGGTATGCAAAATACTACGGGACAGCCTGAACGCATAGCTCCCAAAGCAAGCAAAAGCGTTCCCCAGGTATCCACAATAGTGAACTAAACAGTAAATTTCAAATATAGATGATTAACGTTATCGGATTGGGCTACATCGGACTGCCCACAGCATTGATGATGGCTTCGCATGGAGTGGAAGTCATAGGCACGGATTACAACAAAGAGCTGGTAGCAACCCTGAACGCAGGCAAGACCACCTTCAAAGAGGACGGACTCGACGAACTGTTTCAGGCTGCCGTGAAGGCCGGCATCAAATTCACTACAGAGTATCAGAAGACCGACATGTACATCGTGTCAGTTCCCACTCCCTACGACAAGTTCTCGAAGAAGGTAGATGCCTGCTATGTGGTGGCTGCCGTCAAGGAGGTGATGAAAGTTTGTCCGAAAGGCGCAACCGTAGTAGTCGAGTCCACAGTAAGCCCGGGTACCATCGACAAGTTCGTTCGCCCCGTCATAGAAGCCAACGGCTTTAAGATTGGCGAGGACATCAACCTTGTTCACGCTCCCGAACGCATCATCCCGGGCAACATGGTCTATGAGCTGCTCCACAACAATCGCACCATCGGCGCAGACAGCCGCGAGATTGGCGAAAAGGTGAAGCAATACTATGCCAGCTTCTGCCAAGGCGAAATTGTCGTAACAGACATCCGCACAGCCGAGATGACAAAAGTGGTGGAGAACACCTATCGCGCCGTCAACATCGCCTTTGCCAACGAGCTGAGCCGCATCTGCCGTCACGACAACATGGACGTTTACGAGATAATCAGGATATGCAATATGCACCCACGTGTGAACATCCTTCAGCCCGGACCTGGCGTCGGAGGACATTGCATCAGCGTCGACCCGTGGTTCCTCGTTGGCGACTATCCGCAACTGGCCAAGGTGATAGACGAAAGCATGAAGACCAACGACTACCAGCCCGTGTTCGTCCTGGAGCGTATCCATGAGATTATGGAAGAACACGGAATCACAGATAATCAGAAAGTAGGACTGTACGGCTTGACTTACAAAGAGAATGTCGACGACATACGCGAAAGCCCCACACTCCAGATGATTGACATTCAGGAACGACACCTGGCCCGCCCCTTGAAGACCTTCGACCCGTTCTTTACCAACAAAGAGATTGTCAAAAACCAAATTCTGGACTTCGACCACTTCCTCGAAGAGGTGGACATGGTGGTGATTATGGTCAAGCACGACCATATCAAGCAGAACTGGGACAAGCTGAAAGGCAAAGTCATTCTCGACTGCCACAACATCTGCCCGTTAGAGGGAACGTATCATATCTAAAGACGGCATCATCCAAAATACTACGACAGCCACATAATGGCACAAACAAACAACACCAGGCAAGCAGCGTGGGTAGCCATCGGAAGCCTGTGCTCTTTTGGCTTTTCCATAGTTAGCTCCATGATTCTCAGCCGCTACTTCAACAAGGCTGATTATGGGACATACAAGCAGGTAATATACGTTTACACATCCCTGCTCACTGTTTTCACTCTTGGATTGCCCAAAGCATTTTCCTATTTCCTTCCCAGAGTAGAGCTCGCCCAATCGAAGAGCCTCATACGGAAGATAACAAACCTGTTCTTCCTGTTGGGAGGCGTATTCTCATTGTTGCTGTTCGTTTTTGCCCCACAAATTGCATCATTCCTTAACAATCCAGATCTAATCAAGGCACTGAGGATATTCGCAATTGTTCCCTTCCTCCTGCTTCCCACAATGGGACTGGACGGGGTTCTTGCCACTTTCAAGCAGTCCATGTTCATTGCACTTTATCATATCCTCACGAATGTTTTCAAACTGCTTTGTGTCGCATTACCTGTAATGATATGGAATTTAGGTTATACCGAGGCATTGATTGGATTTGTCGTTGCATCCGTGATAACCTTCTTGATGGCTCTGTACCTTCAGTACTATCCTGTCCATGGCATAGCATCTGAAAGGTGCAACGTAACGTATAAGGAATTATTTAAATTCTCCATTCCTTTGCTATTCGCAAGTTTTTGGGGTATCATCATTGCATCTGCGGATCAATTTTTTGTAAGTCGTTATTTTGGAAACGAAGTGTTTGCAGACTTCTCCAATGGTTCCATGGAACTACCATTTGTCGGGATGATAACCGGTGCATGTGCCACAGTGCTTTCTCCTGTCTTTTCAAGGATGAGTCACGAGAAGTTAAATCCTAAGACAGAGATTTATCCTCTTTGGATGAATGTCTTCGAAAAGACTGCGAAACTTATCTATCCATTAGTGATTTATTGCATGGTATTTGCAGATATAGTAATGGTTGTACTTTATGGTCAGAAATATGAGACCTCCGACAATTACTTCAGGATCAAATTAATTACTAATTTCTTTACCCTTATTGCTTATGGTCCGCTGATAATAAACATAGGTAAAGTCAAATACTATTCCAATGTTCACATGATAACAGCCCTGTTAGTTGTCGCTCTTGAATTTATAAGTGTAAAAACCATTCATTCTCCCTATGCCATTAGCTGGATTTCTATGATATGTCATGTTGGTAAGATTGCCGCGATGCTATTACTTGTAAGCAAGTTTTTCAATATCAGGTTTTACCAATTATTCCCGTTAAAATTGATGGGACAAATTATAGTACCCAGCACCCTGTTCTTACTTCTCGAAAAATATGTGCTTTTAAATTATTTCAATTTGAACAGTGTGGTCACCATGCTTGTCAGTATGGCTATTTATGTGATAGTGTATTATTGCTATAGCCTTATGACAAAGATGGATTATCTTGAGATATTAAAACCTATAATAAAGAAGAGATGAAGAATAAAGAAGAGATGAAGAAATCCTTAAAAGCCTTCATCGGTTTCATATTTCCACCGATGGCAAGGTATTATAGGTTTACCAAATCTCAATCTAATGTAATTTCGTTGGGACAATGGTGTCGTTTTTGGCTTATTGGAAACAAGAAGGTGTATTGGCCTCTACATAAGAATAGTGAAGTAACACATCCCAACAAGATCTACGTTGGCATTAATTCCAATGTTGGAACTCGCCCGGGCTGTTATATCCAAGGTAATGGTGGCATTTGGATAGGAAATTACGTCCGCCTCGCCTCGAATGTTGGCCTGATAAGTGGCAATCATGGACTGTACAACCATATGGTTCACGACAGCAAGGAAATTCGCATTGATGACTACTGCTGGATAGGCATGAATGCAGTGATTATGCCTGGTGTACATTTAGGTCCTCGCACAATAGTTGGGGCAGGTGCTGTGGTCACTAAAAGTTTCCCAGACGGATATTGTGTAATAGGAGGTAATCCAGCGAAACTGATTAAAGAATTAGATAAGGACAAGTTCGTGCCAACGAAATTCGAACAAGAATATTACGGCTATGTCCCTAAAGAGGAATTTGAGAAGTTTGCAAAAAGACATTTAAGGAAGAACATCTATATTAATTCATGAAAATATTAATCATATCGCAGAATTCCTATCCCTTTCAGGGGCCAAGAGCTTTTAGGACGCAAGAATTGTCAGAGCAATTGGCAAGAATGGGTAACGAAGTAATCCTCTATACGGTACACGGCTCATACAACTACGAAGAGTATGAGAAATCCACTGGTGTTACGATGCGTAACATAAAGACACTCTTTCCCATAGAGACTAATGATAATCCCAACAAGACTCTACTCACACGAGCAATTTACCATTTCCTTCACCGACCGCTGTTGTGGCCACATTGCGAGTTTCATTTTCGTGTAGAAAAGATTATATGCGAGAACCCTGGGGTAGATTTGCTGATAACTATAGCCTATCCCCACTCTATTCATAGCGGAGCAGCTCGGGCAAAGAGAAAGCACCCCGACATCTTCCCCAAACATTGGATATGTGATTGCGGTGACCCATATATGCTTAATCCATTTGGTGACCCACCAAAATATATGGAGAAGTATGAAAGGATGTGGTGTGAAGGATGTGACTTCATTACAGTCCCAACGGAGCAAAGCTATAAAGGGTACTACAAAGAATATTGGGATAAAATACGTGTGATTCCTCAGGGATTCGATTTTTCCAAGACACCTGTAGCCGAGTATAAAAAGAACCCTATTCCCACGTTCGTCTTTGTGGGAACAGTATATCTGGGTGTGAGAGACCCACACTCATTTATGGATTATCTCCTAAAATACGATAAGCCATATCGGTTTATTATGATGATGCTTAGGCCTTTGGAAAGCAAATATATAAAGGAATCAAAGGGACAAATAGAATACGTCATTGGCAAAGGCCGCAAGGATGTCATCATGGAATGCAGTAAGGCTGACTTCCTAATCAACATACCAAATCCCAATAGCGTACAGACTCCCAGCAAACTGATTGACTATGGCATTTCCGGGCGACCTATCTTGAATGTGCAAAATGACTTCAACGATGATTCCACGTTCCGCGAATTTATCGAGGGGAACTACACTCAGCAATATCAAGTAAAAGACTTAGAAAGATACAATATTGTGAATGTAGCAAACGAATTCATCAAGGCAGCCCAGTCTAAATGCGCAATTAGATAAGGCTAATTTGCAAATTAGACACTTCTAAAGTCCCCACGAGACACTTTAAGTGGAGTCGAGTAACATATAATATAAATAAAAACGAGAATGGCATATACAATAATTAAGTATTTGGGCTTATATATATTGGGATTCTGTTTCCTTTACATAGATGGTATGGGGAACACCGAGGGACTCTCAATTGGCCAAATATGGAAAATACCCGTTATTGCTTTTCTGGCCTTCAAATGCATTAACTATACATTCAGGAACTATGCACAGTTCCGTTTAGGCTATGCTGTGACGAAATTGTTAAATCCTGACATATTGAATTCTACGGCAGGTACAATGTCAAGCTTCCTGAAATTCCTTGTACTTCCCTTATGCCTGCCATTCTTTCGCAATATCTTATCAAGCGAGAAAGTATTATATTACTTAAAACTCTTAGCACACATAATCATAGTCTCCTTTATACCGTTTTATTTTGGATTTTTTGAAGAACGCCACACATACATTGCTGCTGACTTGCTTGGCGTAGACTCTCTGATAGGTCCTTTCAACAATGCACATACCTCTGCTATTTATCTAAGCATCTCTATTCTTGTTCTAATCTTCTACGTTAGAAACATTTGTGAAAACCAACTTGAGAAAATATATACATGGGGACTTATTCTGATTGGTCTATATTTCCTCATGCTGACATACGTCAGAACTGGATATGCTATGTGTGTGTTAGGTATATATGTCATCCTTGCTTACAAAGGCAGCATTGTCAGATCATTATTGAGCGGTGCCCTATGGGGAGCGCTCTTTTATGTAGCTGCAACAGCATATATAGAGACTAACGATGTCTTAAATCAACGACTTCACGAAGAAACTGGCTACAAACGCGATGATGAAATCAATGGTAGCGGACGCCTCTACTTCTGGGCTACATCCATCAATCTATGGGCTAACTCAGAGAATGCCCAAGAGTATCTTTTTGGCCATGGGCTACAGGAAACCATGGAACAGCAGGCAAAAGAAAATGGCCTTTTAGTAGCCTCACACAATGGTTTTATTGATGCTCTGGTGCAAAATGGTCTCATCGGATTCTCGCTATTATTGCTTTACTATTTAACGCTCATTCGGAATATCTTTAAGAAAAACATAGAGAGTCCCTATTTCCTATTATTCTTGGCATGGTTGATGTCTGACATAGCATTCCAGTTTGTACAAGGCGGCACATTCTTCTTCTATGATATCATGAGTGCACTCATCATAACATTGCCGATTTTAGAGACAGAAGAATATGAGAGCGAGCTACAAGCTGAAGAAAGTAATGATGATTGGCAATCACTTGATGAAACTGACGATACAACAGAGACAATATCGGATTATTCACAAAATAGTTACCCTGTCTAAACGTTAAACCCTTTGGCATAAATAGAATGAAACAAAAAATCAAAATACTGCTTAGGTGGCTATATTGGATTTTATATCACAAAAAATATGGCGGCCTTGCTCGTACCGCAAGAATTGGTCGAAATGTGAAAATATATAATAAGAAGAACCTTATTATGGAAGACTTCACAAATATTGATAGCAGAGCTTTGATAATGAACACCAGAGCAAAGTTTATCATGAAGAAGTATTCCGGTGCTGCAATTGGTCTGACCGTAATAACAGGAAATCATATGTCACCAGTCGGTATTTGGCGGAAATTTGTTACAGACAAGATAAAAAGTGAATTGGACGTTAATAATAATTTCGATAAGGATATAATTGTTGAAAACGATGTTTGGTTTGGTGCCAATGTCACTCTATTGGCTGGCGCTCATATCGGACGAGGTGCTATTGTCGGTGCCGGATCTGTTGTGAGGACTAAAGTTCCGCCATATGCAATTGTTAGTGGCAATCCGGCCAAAGTAATGGGATTTGTTTTTGACCCTGAGCAAACAATCGAACATGAAGAGAAACTTTATCCTGAATCAGAAAGACTATCGAAGGATTTGATTCAAAAGAACTATCAAAAATATTATAAGAAGAGACTGAAAAATATTCTAGAATATCAAAAACTATAATCTTATGGAAAACTTCATTGAAAAATTTGCAGAAGCCATTGAGCGCGAAGATGAGATCAAAATGGAAGACGAATTCCGCAATTATGCTGAATGGAGTTCTATTGCCTATCTTTCAGTAATCGCGATGATGGACGAGGAGTATGACGTTCAGATTGAAGAGGCTGATTTCAAGAAACTTCGCACCGTACAAGCCGTGTATGATGCTTGCACAAAAAAATAACTTATGGCGTATATACAATATGAGGGAGTCGGTATTACAGCTATGTCGGCTGCAGTCCCCAAGCGTGTCATAAAGAATCGTGAATATACAGAAGTCTTCAGTCAGGAAGAAGCAAATGACATAGTTGAAAAAACGGGCATTGAGGAACGTCGCTTCTCAGATGCAGAGACCTGTTCTTCCGACTTGTGTTTTGCCGCAGCAGAAAAACTGATTGCAGACAACAACATTAACAAGGAAGAAATAGACCTGTTAGTTTTCATCTCGCAAACTCCTGACTACAGAATGCCTGCAACATCCTGTACGCTTCAACATCGTTTGGGTCTCCCCAATTCCACTATAGCATTTGATGTCACCTTGGGGTGCTCGGCATTTCTTTATGGCCTGTCTATAGTGTATGGCATGATGGAGCGAAGTGGATTGCGTAAAGCCCTCTTGCTGGACGGCGAAACCCGCTCCAAGGTCTACTCCCCACGTGACCGCCGCAGTGCTTTCCTTTTCGGCGATGGAGGTGTAGCTGCCTTGATAGAACGCGACTCCAAGTTTGGCAAAAGCACGTTCTCACTTAATTCAGATGGCTCTCGTGCAGACCTTATCATGATTCCCGCTGGCGGATATCGTAAAATGAGTTCCGCAGAAACAGTTGTTGAAAAGGTTGTGGATGAGTATGGCAATATGCGTAGCGACGAGCAGGGATATATGCGTGGCGGTGATGTATTCAACTTCGTCATTCGTGAAATTCCCCGTGACATTAAAAATACTTTGGCGTATGTAGGCAAGACTGCTGACGACTTTGATTACGTGGTGTTCCATCAAGCTAACAATTTCATCAACAGCTATATTGCCAAGAAGATGAAGTTGGACACAACCAAGATTCCTTCCACCATTGCTAAATTCGGGAACACCTCATCCGTGTCTGTTCCCCTTACAATTGTGAGTGAATTGAAAGGTAAACTGGATGGAAAGAAAGAACTCTTGCTGACTGCCTTCGGAGTTGGTATGACTTGGGCTACAGGCATAGTTCCTTTTGTAGATTGTAAAGTCAGTGATATTGTTGAAGTAGAGCATGGACAAGCAGTTTAATCCTTTCTCACTTGACGGGAAAGTCATCGTTGTTTCCGGTGCCGCTTCGGGAATAGCCCGCCAGTGTGCCATCAGTTGCTCAAAGATGGGAGCAAAGCTTATCCTTTTAGACTTAAACGAAGACGGCCTAAAGGAAACGATGGGCATGGTGGACAGACCTGAAGAACACTATTGGGCTTCGGTCAATTTGCTGGAATATGAAAAGGTAGGGGAGATTATCAAAGAGGCAGTGAAGAAAGTCGGTCGTATTAATGGCCTATTAAATTGCGCTGGTATTTCCACCACAAACCTTTTCAAACTAACCAAGCCTGAAGAACTGGACAAGTTCTTTCACGTGAATGTTTATACGGGCTATTTCTTGACACAGGAATGTACCAAGATGGGTAACCTCTCCAAAGAAGGTGGCAGTATTGTATTCTTCTCTTCCGTAGCCGGCAGTTTCGGTGAGGTGGGAAAGTCCACATACGGCATGACTAAAGCTTCCTTGCTGAACCTTGCCAAGCATTTGGCCTGCGAATTGGCAAGAAAGAACGTTCGTGTCAACTCGATTTCTCCTGGAGCTATCTGCACGCCCATCAATATGAATCTTCCACATATGAAAGATCCGGAGAAACGTGCTGCTCTGGAAGCGCAACATCTACTTGGCTTGGGTGAAACTACAGATGTCGCCAATGCCTGCATCTACCTATTGAGTGACGCATCCCGTTGGGTAACAGGTACAAATCTGTTTGTCGACGGTGGCTTTAGCGCAAAATAATCTTTCCGTAGATTTTATCCTAAGTGACTGGCGATAATCCATCTTCCCTATGCGTGTTATCATCGTCTCCCCTTCACTCGATCCTACGAAGAATGTCAGCGGAGTGTCCTCTGTGACGAAGTTTATCATAGAGAACAATCCACGCCAAGACTACATACATTTTGAATTAGGACGAAGAGACGATGAAAAGGGAGGCATCTATAGGATAGGCTCCATTCTCCGCGGATTCAAAGATTGGAAGCGTCTGCTCCGCAAATACCCCGATGCAATTGTGCATTACAACTTCCCTCTGGAAAAACCAAGCGTGATACGTGACACGCCATTCATGCATGAAGCACTACAGAATGGAAACAAGTTGATAATTCACATTCACGGAGGCATTTTCCTAACATCCGATAGCATTCCATTCCCTTTCCGGCAGATATTGAAACATGTCTTCTCATGGCAAGTCCCTTTTATTACGTTAAGCGAAAAGGAAGCGGATACTCTTCGAAACAAATTTCAAGCCAAGCATGTCGTTTCATTACCCAACTGCATTGACTTAAAGGATGCAAAGCTGTTTGAACGCAAAGGCAACAAAACCTCTCCTCTCACGCTTGGCTATCTCGGCCGCATTGCCCAAACAAAAGGAATGGACTATCTTCTTAAAGCATGTGTCCTTCTGAAAGAACGCAATATCCCGTTCCATCTGAAACTGGCAGGAGCAGAAGAGATTGAGGGACAGTTCCTGCCTAAGTTCAGCAAGATGCTTGATAAGCAGTTTGAGTACTACGGACTGGTCAGCGGAGAAGACAAAAGCAATTTCCTGAAAAGTTTAGACCTGTTCGTTATGCCAACATTCTTTGAAGGACTTCCCATGTCACTTCTTGAATGCATGAGCTATGGTGCTGTTCCTGTCATAACGCCAGTTGGCAGTATTCCATCTGTTGTCGCAGACCGGCAAAACGGGATGTTCGTCAAAATCAAAGACTCGGAGACAATTGTCGATGCAATATCTTACCTGCATGCTCATAGAGACAAGTTAGAACAAATGAGCAAATCATCACGCGACTACATTTACGAGCACTTCAATCCTCAAACATATATTGACAACCTCAATAACATCTATAATAATTGCTAATGCCACTCCTACTTAAGACTCTCAATATCGTTTGCTCGCAGGCAGAACTTGGTCTGATTCCTGAGGGCAAGACGCTCATTAATACCATCAATGCCCACTCTTATAATACGGCACAAGAGGATGAGGCTTTTGCTGAGGCACTTGCTTGTGGGGACTATCTGATTCCCGACGGTGCAAGCATTGTCAAGGCCTGCCGATGGCTGAAGGCAAAGAGCAAGCCCAAAGAGCGCATTGCCGGATGGGACTTGTTCGTCTTTGAGATGCAAAGACTTGAGGAAAGAGGGAAGAGGGAAGAGGGAAGGAAACTCCGTGTTATGTTCTTCGGTTCGAGCGAAAAGGTGTTGTCCATGATTCGCCAGCGGGCTGCTATCGACTACCCTCATTTGGAGGTGATAACTTATTCTCCACCTTACAAGCCGGAGTTCTCGGACGAGGACAATCGGGCAATGATAAAGGCAATCAATGATGCAACCCCTGACCTGCTATGGATTGGCATGACGGCACCCAAGCAGGAGAAGTGGGCATACTGGCATTGGAATGAACTCAACATCCATTGCCATTGCGGAACCATCGGGGCTGTGTTCGACTTCTATGCAGGCACTATTAAACGCGCTCCGATTGGGTGGCAACAGCACTCGCTGGAGTGGCTATATCGCCTGATTATGGAACCCAAACGCATGTGGCGACGCTATATCATCGGTAATGCGAAGTTCCTACATTATATATATAATGAATATAGGGATTAAAGATTAAAGATTAAAAATTAAAAATTAAGGATTAAAAAATAAGGATTAATAGTAAATCGCTAATTAATATGGTACTTACTACAGAAATACTTGATGCGCTCAGCGCAAAAGCTAAAGCCAGCGAACGGCTTCGCATGAATTATGACCTCAGAACTTCTCTTGCTGACCAAAGCCAGCGAATGCTCAACGCGTTGGAACCAGGCACGGAGTTGCCTATCCATCGTCACACCACAACCAGCGAGACGATTGTCTTGCTTCGCGGCAGCATCAAGGAAATGTTCTATGACAACAAGGGCGATTTGACGGAAAGCATCGTGCTGAAAGCAGGAACAGAACCTTGTGCAATGAACATTCCTAAAGGTGTATGGCACAATCTGGAGTGCCTGGAGCCTGGCACGATTCTCTTCGAAGCGAAGGACGGAGCGTTTGAACCCAGACGGGAGGAAGACATTCTGACTATCTAATTGCATGCTCTTCTTTGAGTTCATACGCATAGCTCTTGGCAGGCAGGACACATTCAGCCATACACTTTCCGGCGAGGAATGGCATGAGCTGTTTAAGGAGGCAAAGCAGCAAACGCTGTTGGGCGTGCTCTATGACGGTTTGTGCCGACTTCCTATCGACCAAAAGCCACCGCGTCAGTTGCTCATTGACTGGCATGCCTCGGTGCAGAAGATTATCTGCGACAACAAACGCCTCAACCACGATACCGTCTGGGTGAGCGAGCGTTGGGATAAGCTGGGCTATAGAAACGTCATCCTCAAGGGACAGGGCAATGCCCTACTCTATCCCGACCCGATGTTGCGTGTCCCTGGCGACATTGACATTTGGCTTGATGGTGACCGCAGAAAGATTGCAAACTATATCCGCAGTCACTTCCCCAAATTGGAGGTAACACGCATTGAGATGGAGTTTCCTGTCCGCAAGGATACGACCATCGAAGTCCACTTCTTGCCAAGCTTCCTCTACGACCCATTCAAGGACCGCAAGATGCAGCGATACTACAGGGAACAACTCAAGAAGCCGAAGCAAGTAGAGCTGCCCGACGAGGGCATCGTCAACATTCCAAACGACGAGATGAACCTCGTGTTCCAACTGAGCCACATCTATCGTCACCTCTTCTACGAAGGCATCGGGCTCAGGCAGTTGATGGACTACTATTATCTGACTGGCATCCTTGCCACCACTGAAGGCAAAGAGCTGAGGAAGAAGGTGCTGCCTGTCATTCAAGACCTTGGGCTGATGGATTTCTGCAAAGCCTTGATGTGGGTGCTTGGAGATGTATTCTATATGCCAAAGGAGCAGATGCTTGCCGAACCCGATGAACGGCGCGGACGTTTTCTGCTCAGCGAAGTGATGCGTGCCGGCAACTTCGGTCAAGCCGACAGTCGTGTTGGCAATTGGACAGAGATGAGCCGATGGGAACGACTGACTTGGGGCACTCGCTGGAGCTGGCGCCTCATCGGGCAGTACCCGCGAGAGGTCTTCTGGCATCCTTATTATCGAATATCACAATACATCTGGAGACTCTTCAACGGATACCTTTAAAAGGTGAAAAGGTGAAAAGGTAAAAAGGTGAAAGGTGAAAAGGTAAAAAGGGGAAAAGGGGAAAAGGGGAAAAGGTTAATTGTAAATCATCAAATGGTAAATAAGAAAGATGGTTAGAGAAAACAAGACTTCCGACAGCAGCATACGTTGGATGATATTGGCAGGCGAGTTGCTGGCACTGAATGCGGCTCTGCTGGCCATGTCGTATGTGTATATTATCATTATGGGCAACATCACCACGCCGCACTACAAGCGCCTGATGCTGCTCATGACGTTGGTGTATGTTCTTTGCGACATGCAAAGCCGCCATCATATCTACGACCGCTTTGTGCGAGGCGACCAATTGCTGCGAAGCTTCATGTTCAGCACAACGCTCTTCATCGTGCTCAGCCTTATGGTGATGTGGGTGTTCCGCTGGCCTTTGATGACGTGGGACTTCATGCTGCCCTTCTACGGGTTCATCATCTTGTTCTTGTGCCTTTATCGATGGATATTGAGGAAATGCATCAGGTATTATCGCAAGCGAGGCCGCAACACGATGAACGTCATCTTCATCGGCAACATCAATGTGGCCAGTGAACTCTACAAGAAGATGGAGTCTGACCCATCTACGGGATTCAACATCATGGGCTACTTCGCCGACAAGCCACGCACTTTGGTGACAAACAAAAACTATCTTGGAAAGCCCGAAGATGCCCTTTCATATATCGGGGAACACCAACTGCACCAAGTCTTCTGCCTTCTGCCATCGTCGCAAAATGACTTGATAAATAAAGTGATGCAAGCATGCGCACACAAAATCGTACGCTATAATCACATTCCCGATGCCTTCAACTATCAGCGGCATACAATGGCGTTCAACCTCATGGACGGCACGCCCGTCTTCAGCCTGCACAACGAGCCGCTCTCTTTGCTGGGCAACCGCATCATCAAGCGCGCCTTCGACTTCCTTGCCTCCAGCATCTTCCTGCTGACCATCTTCCCGTTCGTATACATCATCTTCGGTACGCTCATCAAGCTGAGTTCGCCAGGCCCCGTGTTCTTCAAGCAGAAACGTTCAGGCATCAATGGCGAGGAATTCTACTGCTACAAGTTCCGCTCGATGCGCGTCAATGTGGACAGCGACAAGGTGCAGGCCACAAAGGACGACCCGCGCAAGACGCGCATCGGGGAGTTCATGCGTCGCACCAGTGTCGACGAACTGCCGCAGTTCATCAATGTATGGCTGGGCAACATGAGCATCGTCGGCCCGCGTCCGCACATGCTAAAGCACACAGAGCAGTACAGCAAACTCATTGGGAGCTACATGATTCGCCACTTCGCAAAGCCCGGCATCACGGGTTATGCCCAAGTGACAGGCTTCAGGGGAGAGACGTCGGAGCTGTGGCAGATGGAAGGCCGCGTCAAGCGAGACATCTGGTACATCGAGCACTGGACCTTCGCCCTCGACCTCTTCATCATCTGGAAGACGGTCTTCAATGCCATACATGGAGAAGAGAATGCTTATTAAACAGCCGCGCCCAACCCCTCCAAAGGAATAGCCTCCCCCAACCCCTCCAAAGGAGGGGAGATGTAAATAGTTAAATTACTAAATAGTAAATAAATTGTAAATCGTAAATTGTCAAATGGTAAATGCTTTAATGACAAGATGAAAAAGATTGTTTTATCGATTGCCCTCGCTGCAATCTCTCTGACGGGCTGGGCGCAGAGCGCCGAGTTCTTCAAGCCTTACAAGCAAACGGACCTGCGTTTGCCCAGTGTTCCATTGGTGGTCAGCGACCCCTACTTCTCCGTTTGGAGCCCTTACGACAAGCTGACCGATGGCAGTACGCGCCATTGGACGAACGACGAGAAGCCCCTTGAAGGCCTGCTCTACGTGGACGGCACGACCTACCGCTGGATGGGTGCCGCTCAGCGCACGCTCATGGAGAGCGTTGTCCCCATGGCAAACGAGGCCGAGTGGGAGGCACAGTACACCGACCAGAAGCCTTCGGACGACTGGATGAAACCCGACTTCAACGCCTCTTCGTGGAAGAGCGGCAAGGGCGCCTTTGGTTCCGATAACTACGACAACATCAGAACCTCATGGACGAAAGAGGACAACGACATTTGGGTGCGCCGCACGGTTGACCTCTCTGCCAGCCAGCTGCAGGGCGACCTCTACCTCATCTTCTCGCACGACGATGCCTGCGAAATCTACATCAATGGCAAGAAGGCCGCCACGGGCATCATGGACTACGTCGATGGCGTGGTGGTTCGCCTGGATGGCGAGAGAGCCGGACTGCTCAAGGAGGGCAAGAACGTCTTTGCCGTGCATTGCTACAACAAGACGGGCGGCGCACTGGTCGATTTCGGCATCTTCCGCAACATTGCCAAGGGCAACGACAAGATTGTGACGGCTGAGCAGAAGAGCGTGGACGTGCTGGCCTGCAACACCTACTACACCTTCGCATGCGGTCCCGTTGAGCTCGATGTCGTCTTCACCGCTCCCCACATCATCGACGACTACGACCTGCTGTCCGCGCCCATCAACTACATCTCCTATCAGGTGCGCGCTACTGATGGCAAGCGCCACAGCGTGAAGTTCTACCTCTCCACCACGCCTCAGATGGCTGTCAACAAGATACAGCAGCCCACCGTCTCGACGATGGAGTTCAAGAACGGCACACAGTACCTCAAGGCAGGCACCATCCAGCAGCCCATCCTCGCCAAGACGGGCGACGGCATCTGCATCGATTGGGGCTACGTTTACCTCGCAGGCACCAACGGACGCCTTTGCCTCGCCTCCGATGCCGACATCAAGACGCAGTTCCTGGCCGACGGCAACCTGCCGCGCGGTGAGCGCAAGGTTGTCTGCCAGAAGCAAGTCTCCCTGCCCACACTGGCCTACGTCCACGACTTCGGCACGACGGAGCGCAGCAGCAGCTTCGCCATGATTGGTTACGACGAGATATGGGACATCGAGTACTTCTACAAGCGCTACAAAGGCTACTGGGCACATGAGGGCACCGTCAGCATCTACGACATGTTCGACCGCATGCGAGCTGGCTACACCAACATCATGCAGCGCTGCCGCCAGATGGACAGGACCATCTACGACGACGGATTCAATGCCGGAGGCGTGAAGTATGCCGAGATTCTCTCCGGCTCATACCGCCACGTCAACGCTGCCCACAAGCTCTTCCGCGACGACGAGGGCAACGTGCTCTTCTTCTCGAAGGAGAACAACTCCAACGGATGCGTCAATACCGTCGACCTTACTTATCCCGAAGCGCCTCTCTATCTGTGCTACAACCCGGAACTTCAGAAAGGCATGATGACCAGCATCTTCGAATACAGCTACACGGGCCGATGGACAAAGCCCTTCGCAGCACACGACCTCGGACAGTACCCCAAGGCAAACGGACAGGTCTATGGCGGCGACATGCCACTCGAGGAGGCCGGCAACATGATTACCCTCGCCGCACAGATCTGCAAGCAGGAGGGCAACACGCTCTACGTCGATAAGTACTGGCGCATCATTACCACCTGGGCCGACTACCTCGTGGAGAACGGCCTGCACCCCGCCAACCAGCTTTGCACTGACGATTTCGCAGGCCACTGGGCTGGCAACTGCAACCTCGCCATTAAGGCCATCATGGGCGTCGCCGGCTATGCCGAGCTCGCCAAGATGAAGGGGATGGACGATGTCTATGAGAAGTACAACGCCAAGGCAAAGGAGATGGCTGCCGCTTGGGAGAAGGAGACGAAGGTGAAGGACCACTACGAACTGGCATACGGCGCAGGAGCCGACACGTGGAGCCAGAAGTACAACATGGTTTGGGACAAGCTTTGGCAGACGGGCATCATCCCTGGCGACGCCATGCAGACCGAGCTGAAGTACTACCTCAAAAAGCAGAACAAGTACGGCCTGCCGCTCGACTGCCGCAAGGACTACACCAAGAGCGACTGGATCATGTGGTCGGCAGCGATGGCAGCCACCGACAAGGACTTCCAGGCCTTCGTTGACCCGCTCTACAAGTACATCAACGAGACGGAGAGCCGCGTGCCCATCAGCGACTGGCACGACACGAAGACAGGCCGCATGACCGGCTTCAAGGCTCGCAGCGTCATTGGCGGCTACTGGATGCGGGTGCTGATGAACAAGATGAAATAAGCCCCCGCTGACCTCAACACTCCGCAAGCATTCTGCAGACCGCAGGTAATAACGCCTGTATCCTATAGCAACAGCAGCTGCAATCCCATCCGATTGCAGCTGCTGTTGTTTTTATGCAAGCCACTTCCCGCATGCCTGTTCATCGGTGTTTCCGACGAAAGGCAGCGGACAGGGCCTATCACATCTATGGAGCTTTTTGCAGGATAGAAATAGAATTATTGCTGTCCGGGGAAAATTTCTCTCTCTTCCTTTTATGCCCTTTTCCATCGGTCTTTCTGACGAATAGCAGCTCATGGAGGCTTGTCAAAAGTCTCG
>CACXLY010000032.1 GCA_902768605.1 uncultured Bacteroidales bacterium | reverse complement strand
GTCGTGAGCCGCAGGAATCATATAGGTACTGTAAACGCCTGCAAAGGGCTGGTAGTGCGAGTCCTCGAGCAGGCTGGAGGAACGTATCGCGATAGGCCCGTCCACGACGTCGAGGAAGGCTTCCATGTCGCCGACCAGTCGCATCGGCAGTCGGGCGCGGAGGAAGTGCTGCAGTATTTCCTCGTCGGGGATGTCGCTGAGCGCCAGCTGGTAGAGGTCGTTGGTGTCCATGAACTCGTCGAAGATGTCGGTGCAGAGCACGACGGTCTTTGGGATGCAGACTGTCACGCCTTCCTTCTCGTTGAGGTCGGTGTGGCGTCCGAGCAAGTGGTCGATGAAGGCGAGGCCGCGTCCTTTGCCGCCCAAGCTGCCCTCGCCGATGCGGGCAAAGTTGCTGTACTGGTCGAATCGCTCGCGTTGGAAGACCGCCACGACGCCCTGGTTCTTCATCCTTCTGTAGGCCACGATGGCGTCGAGGATGATGGCGCGGTGGGCATCGACATCTTGCAGGCTCTCCCACGTAATGCCCTTCAGAAACTCCGAGATGGGGAAGAGGGCACGGCTGGCGAGCCAGCGGCTGACGTTGTTGTGCGAGATGTGGTAGAGGAGGCTACGCGTGGGCAGCGTCATGATGTTGTTCTGCAGGTCCTTCAGGTTGTGCAGTCGCGCCACCTCTTCCATCGTGTCGGGGTCGCGGAAGATGAAGTCGCCGAAGCCGAAGTAGTCGCGCAGGTGGTCGCGCAGGTCCACATCAATCTTCTTCGAGTTCTTGTCGATGAAGCTTGCGTGGCATTCCTTTGCGAGCCGGGCGTTGTCCGTTTCGCTCGAGTCGAGGATGAGGGGCACGTAGGGGTCGCGGGCACGGATGGCGCTGAGCAGCTTGAAGCCCGCCGCCTCGTCCTTCTTCCCTCCAGGCGTCAGGGGGAAGCGGCAGTCGCTGATGACGCCGAGCGTGTTATCGGCAAAGCGGTTGTAGAGCAGCCACGCCTCCTCGTAGTTGCGAGCCAGCACAATCTTCGGGCGTCCGCGCATTCGCAGCATCTCGAGGCTCGTGTTGAGGGCTTCGGTGGCAAACTCGAGGCTCTGCTGCAGCACGAACTTGTAGAGCGTGGGCAGGATGCTCGAGTAGAAGCGGATGCTGTCCTCCACGACCAGCAGCATCTGCACGCCAGCCGACCGTATGTCGTGCTCCAGGTTCATGCGGTCCTCCATGAGCTTGATGATGGAGAGCAGCAACTCCGTGTTTCCCAGCCAGCAGAAGACGTACTCGAAGACGCTCAGGTCCTCGTTCTGCATGCGCTTCGTAATGCCGTGGCTGAAAGGCGTCAGCACCACGATGGGCGTCGTCGGGTAGCGAAGCTTGATGTCTCGGGCGATGTCAAAGACGGAGTTGTCCTCGGCGGCAGGCATCACGATGACGAGGTTGATGTTTCCCTCGGCCATCGTCTGATCGGCCTCCTCCTTGCTGTGCACCTGCAGAAAGCGCGGCGGGAAGCGAAGACCGAGTTTGGCGTATTCCGAGAAGATCTTCTCGTCCACGCGCCCGTCGTCTTCGAGCATGAAGGCGTCGTAGGGATTGGCGACGAGCAGCACGTTGTACACGCGGTTGAGCATCAAGTCAACGAAGGAGGTATCTTTCAGCGTCATAGGAGCATTTTGAGAATTATAAAAGGAATAAAGCGAAGTCCGTCAGTTCTGAGGGGATATGTTCATATCATTTTGTGCCGCCTCCGAGAGCAATATAAAGAGCGATGACGGCCTGCGCACCGTTATACATATTCATGGCCTCGCTGAGTTGCGAACTGAGGAGCGACTCTTGAGCGGTAAGCACCTCCAGATAGCTGGCCTTGCCGTTGTCCATCAGCTCATGAGTGCCGGTATAAGCTTTGTGGAGCACTTCGACCTGACGACGATAATAGCCGTGCTTCTCGCTGGCAGCCTGACAGTCGGCCAGGGCTTCATTCACCTGATTACCTGCATCAACAATCGTCTGCACGTACTTCTTCCGCATGTCCTCAACGTTCAGTTTGCTGACCTTCAGGTTTGCTTTCAGCTTTCCACGGGAAAAGATGGGTTGTGCGAGCTGCCCCATCACGTTCAGCAGGAGGCTGCCGGGATTAAGGACAGCGCCGCCGCTATTCGTCCAGCCGATTGTCCCCGAAAGTGTGATGCTTGGGAAGAAGGCGGCACGAGCAACCTGCATATTATAGAATGCCTCCTCTATAACATGATTGGCCATGCGGATGTCCGGGCGATATTCCAGCATCTTGGCCGATATGCCATTGCTGAACTTCTGCGGCAATGGGTAGCTGCCCCACTTGCTGCGCTTGATATGCTGGGGCGAAACGGCCAGCAAGCGGCAGATAGCATTCTCCATGCTGCAGATATTGCGGCGCGTATCGACTATCTGCGTCTTGACGTTCAGCCAGGACGACTCCATCTGATTGACGGCTGTGGAATAGGCTTTGCCGTTCTCCCAAAGCGACTTTTGCGTCTCGAGCGAGGCGTTCCAGAGGCTGTCTGTTTGGATGAGGATTTCCAGCTGGCGGTCGAGCACCTGCAGCATGCTGTACTGTTGGGCGACGCTGCTCACGAGGTTCGAGCGTACCGTCTCTTCGTAGCATTGTGCTTGCAGAAGCACGGCATTCGCAGCTCTTTTCTTGTTGGTGATGGAACCGAATGCCTCCACGTCCCAGCTCATTTGCAGGGGGAGGCTGTATGTCTTGGAAGCCTTGCTGTAGTCAAAGCTTGCGATAGTGCCCTGCGGAGCGAAGCTTAATGATGGCAGATAAGCCAGCTTAGCAGCTTTCAGCATTGCCTCGCTCTGCTCCACTGCGATACGGGCAGAGTTCAGGTCTGTATTGTTCTCGAGCACCTGCTCGATGAGCTGTTGCAGCAGAGGGTCGGTGAAGAACTCACGCCAGCTTATAGGCGCTTCCGCAGATGCAGGACCGCTGACACCGATAGCATCGGCAGGTACCTCGACTTTCTGCTCATACTTCTTATATAAGCCGCAGCCCGAGAGCAAGAAACTCAGACATACAGCAACGAGGATATTCTTATAGTTCATATTCTTTCTTTGCGTTATTGCGTTACAACATCATTGTTTCCCTGGAACCTCTCGTGCAGCTTCTGAAATACGATGAAGAAAGAGGGGACGACGAAGAGCAGGGCGATGGTTCCCACAGTCATGCCGCCGATGACACCCAGCGCAAGGGCACGGTTACCGTTGGCACCGGCACCACCCTCGATAACGAGCGGTATCATACCGATAATCATTGTGGCCACGGTCATCAGAATCGGGCGCAGACGTTCCTGGCAAGCAGCGAAGGCCGCGTCACGGATACTCATGCCCTGGGCACGACGCTCTGAAGCAAACTCCGTAATCAGGATGGCCGTCTTCGAGAGCAAGCCTATCAACATGATGACACCCGTCTGCAGGTAGATATTGTTGTCCATGCCAGGCAGATGAACCAGTGAGCCCAGATAGGCAAACACGAAGGCACCCATCAGTCCGAAGGGCACGGAGAACAGCACGGCCCACGGCGTGAACCAAGAGTTATAGAGCGAGGCAAGGATAAGGTATATGAGGATGACACATATTATATATATAAGGGCAGTAGTGTTCGAACCGGCTGCTTCCTCCACCTCGCGCGACATGTTGCTGTATTCGTACGTGGCCGTTGCGGGCATCTCCTGACGGAATACTTCTTCAATGACCTTGTGGGCCTCACCCTCGCTGCAGCCATTAGCTGCCGAAATGTTGCAAGTGATGCTCTGGAATAAGTTGAAGTGCTCAATGTTCGACGGGCCGACTATTTCCTTCAGCGAGACGAACTCGGAGATGGAAGCCATCTTGCCGCCACGCACCTTCACAAAAATGTTCTGCAGCGACGACGGGTCGAGGCGGCTTTCTGGCGCGGCACTGGCCATGATGCGATAGACCTTGCCGAACTGGTTGAAGTTGCCGATATAGCTTCCGCCGCAGAAGGAACCGAGCGTGCTGAGCACGACCTTAGGCGACACTCCGGCACGGTCGCATTGAGTGGCGTCGACCTCAATCTGATACTTCGGATAGCGCTCCGAATAGGAAGACATGGCCATGTCGATTTCGGGGCGCTCGGCCAGCTTGGTCAGGAAATTCTGGGTGTTCTTGGCAAATTCTGACAAATCGCCGTCGGTGGGGTCCTGCACTACGAGGCTCACGTTGTTGCTTGTGCCATAACCAGGCACCTGCGGCAACTGGAAGGGCAGCACCTGCGCGTTCTTGATATCCTTGCATGCAAAGTACAAGCGGCCGATGACGAGGTCGATGAGGTGGTTCATGCCGGGGCGGTCGTCCCAGTGCTTCAAGCGGACGACGAGCGTGGCGAAGTTGGAGCCATTGCCCGAAATCAAGCCGTAGCCGCACGACACTGCAAAACTCTCCAGCTCGGGAATTTCCTTTACCTTGGCCTCCACCTGCTTTGTCAGTTCTTGCGTCTGCTTCAGCGTATAGCCCTCCGGAGCGCGAATCTCAGCGAGGAAGACGCCCTGGTCCTCCTGCGGCACAAGACCCGACGGCAAGTTCTTCATGAAGAATATGAGCAGCACGGCGGCAATCGCCAACAGGCTCCATGCCAACACGGGCCGCTTGATGAACTTCTGCACGCTCTTGCTATATTTGTTGAAGATGGCGTTGTAGCTCACAGTGTATGCTTTCTTTGTATAGAAGGTCAGCGACTTTTTCTCCTCTTCCTTTCCTAACATCTTAAGCATGATGGCGGACAGGGCGGGACAGAGAGTCAGGGCCGACACACACGACAGACCGACGGCTGAAGCGATGGTCACGCCAAATTGGGTGAAGAATGTGCCCGACGTGCCACCCATAAAGGTTACGGGAACAAACACAGCCATAAATACCAAGGTACACGAGATGACGGCTACCGACACCTCGCTCATGGCCTGACGCGTGGCCTCATGGGCGTCGCTGATGCCATTCTCCATTTTCGTCATCACGGCCTCGACCACCACAATAGCGTCGTCGACCACCGTACCGATGGCCAGCACCAAGGCGAACAGCGTCAGGATGTTAAGCGAGAAGCCCGCCAGCGAGACGATGGCAAACGTCCCCAACAGCGAGACGCAGATAGATATCGACGGTATTATTGTTGCCTTGATGTTCTGAAGGAAGAAGAAGACGACGAGAATCACGAGGATGATGGCAATGATGAGTGTCTCTACCACGTTATGAATGGCTGCGAAAAGGAAGTCGTCAGAGGTCTGCATGGTGACGAACTCCAGTCCTGCGGGCATCGTCGCCTTCATATCCTCACACATCTTCGTGATGCGGGCATTCACCTCCGTCGCATTGGCCTCTGGCGCCTGAAAAACCATGAGCAACGTGCCGGGTTGGCCGTTGATATTCGACAGGAAACTGTAGCTCTGGGCGCCTATCTCCACCTCGGCAATATCGCTCAGATGCAGCAGATGGCCGCCGTCGCTCGTCTTCAAGACGATGTCATTGAACTCCTCAACACTTTTCAGCGTGCCCTTGTACTCCATCGAGTACTGGTACTTGTTCTCCGACTGCTCACCCAAAGTACCCGTCGACGTAACGAAACTCTGGCCGTCGATGGCAGCGAAGACGTCGTTTGGCTCCAGACCGTACTGGGCCATAACGTCGGGCTTCATCCAGATACGCAAGGCATAAGTGTTGCCTAATGCTGTCACATCGCCTACACCGGTGATACGCATCAGGCGCGGCTTGATGTTGATGTCAACGTAGTTCGAGATGAAGTTGTCGTCATACCTCCCGTCCGAGCTCCTGACAGCGAAGATGCGCAGGATGTTGCTCTGCATCTTCATCACCTGAACGCCCACCTTCGTCACGTCGGCAGGCAGCAAGGCTTGCACCCTCGACACGCGGTTCTGCACGTTTACAGCCGCCATATCGGGGTCGGTGCCTTGCTCAAAGTAAACGCTGATGCTGACGTCGCCCGACGACGATGCTTTCGAGGTAATATAGGTCATGCCGGGCACGCCGTTGATGCTCTCCTCCATCGGTTGTATGACCGACTTCATAATCGTTTTCGCGTCGGCACCCGTGTAAGTGGTTACCACCATCACTTGTGGCGGAGCAATGCTGGGATACTGCTCAATGGACAGCGACTTCATACAGATGAAGCCCACCATTGAAATAACGATACTGATGGCGCAGGCCATCACGTATTTATCGATAAATATATTCCCTTTCATCTTTGAGATAACAAAATAACGTTATGACGAGACGGATATTATTGTTTCGGGAAGAGCACCTTCTGCCCTTCCTGCACATTGTTTGCGCCGACGGTCACAATCTTATCGCCCACGTTCAAACCGCTGGTTACTATGAAGTCCTGGCCGTTGCCGACGTCCTGAGTCGTCACGTCAACAGCAGTCGCCGTACTGTCGGCTTTCACCTTATACACCAGTTGCTTGTCCTGCAGTTTCACCACAGCAACCTGCGGAACCACTATCACGTCCTTTTCTTCAAAAGGAATTACTATGTTGCCCTGGATGCCAGAGAAGAGATGGCCGTCGGGATTGGGGAACGAAGCCTTCACGCCTAATGAGCCGGTAGCGGCATCCACCACGCCCGTCAAGCTGGTGATGTGCCCCTTGATCGGGTATTCAGTGCCATTTTTCATGACGAAGGTCACATCAGGCAGCTCGGCAATGTACTTAGCCTTGTCTTCTTGCGTCAGACCGGCCGTGACCGATGCTTCAATAAGAGCCTCAGTCACCGAGAATTCAGCATTCATATTTGTGTTGCCGCTGACGATTGTCAGGATTGTCGATGGCGACACCTGGTCGCCAGTGCGTACGGGAATCTCGCCGATAACACCAGTCACCGGGGCTGTGATGGTACAGAAACTGAGGTTCACCTTCGCACGGTTCACCTGAGCCTTTGCTTGTGTTACTGCCGCTTTAGCTTGCTTGTATGCATTCTCCGAATTATCAAGCATGTAGCGGCTCACGATGTTCTTGTCGAACAGGTTCTTGTTCGATTCGTACTCCAGTTTTGCGCTGCTTTCGGCGGCTTGTGCAGCCTCCATGTTCGCCTGTGCAGCCTCCAGGTCCAGCAGAGCGTTGCGCGAGTCGATGGCGAAGAGCGTCTGCCCCTTCTTCACCTGTTGACCTTCGCTGACGCAAATCTTCATCAACTGTCCGTTAACCTGTGGCGTGATGGTCACGTCCGTCTGTCCTTTTAGCTTGGCGCTGAACTTCACAGGTACAGTGATGTCCTGCCTCTCAACCGTCATTGTCTCGAACGACGTTTCTACTTCCTTGGGCACGTCAATCCCGCACGAGTTCATGCAGAGCACTGCCGAGCCAAGCGCGAATGCCCGCATCATCAGTAGTTTCTGTTTCATGTCTTGTTTAATTTTAAATGTCATATAACTTATTTTGTGACAAAATTACGAAATACTGAGCTAATTCACAAATTTAGCCAGAGAAAATGTTTTCTTTTTCGTATCTTTGCAGCGCATAACATAAATATGGAATAAAGACATATAAAACAATATACCTATGAAACGACTTTTCCCGATTTCTCATTTCCTTATTCTCTCATTCTCTCATTTTCTTATTTTCTTATTCTCTTATTTCCTCATTTCCTCTCCTGCTTTTGCGCAGCAGCGGCGGCCTATCGACAACGAGCATCCGATGTGGATGATTCATATTGACGTCTGGAACTCGGCCGACCCGCAGAAGATTATCGACCTCATTCCGGAAGACATTCGCCCGTTTGTCTGCATGAACCTCTCCCTGTCGTGCCAGTTCGACACGGCAACGGGCATGTACCGCATGCCGCGCAATTCCGTGCGCACTTACAAGTCGTGGGCTTCCGTCTGCCAGCAGAACGGCATGTGGTTCTCCTGCCAGCCCGCTTCGGGCGGCCATACGCATATTCAGGACAACGACCTCGAGACGTTCGAGTACTTCTTCAAGACCTATCCGAACTTCCTGGGCTGGAACTATGCCGAGCAGTTCTGGGCTTTCGGTGACGCAGGCGACATGAGTTCCATGACGGCAGCGAGCCGTTGGGCACTCTTCGCCAACCTCGTCGAGATGTCCCACAAGTACGGCGGTTTCCTGACGGTCAGCTGGTGCGGCGGCGTTTACCACATGAACACCAACCCCATCGCAGAGCTGAAGCTCGAGCCCAGATTCCTCGAGGCTTGCAAGAAGTACCCCGAAGCCATCCTTTTCCTCTATAAATACACCCATTGCAGCAGCTTCTACAATAACGAGAGCGTCTGCTGGGGGCCGTTCGTGTCGGGCTTGACAAAGAACTACGGCGTTCGCTACGACAACTGCGGATGGAACGACATGACCTCCAAACTGGTGGGCAGCGGCATGTGCTCCTATCCCGGCAGCGCCGGCATCGGCACCGTCATGGAGCAATGCTGCGTGAACGGCGGAGCTGTATGGGACGGTCCCGAACTCATCTGGAGCGGCGAGTGCTTCCAGAACCTAAACGACACACAAGTGGACGGCTATACCCGTCGCAACTGGGGCACCTTCCCCAACTTCAAAGGCATCTGGCTCGACATGTGGCGCAGGATTATCGACCGCTCCATGTATATCCCCTCAAGAGAAGAGGTGGTGGGCAAGACGAAGATTGTCGTCATCAACGACAAGGCCGACGACTATACCTCGTGGGACGACCTCTACGACGGCCTCTACCTGCAGACCGACCCGGGCAATCAGAAGAAAGAGAGCCAGTGGAACTACGGGCAGTGGCAAAACAATCTTTGCTACTTCAAATCGACGGGACGCTACGGCGCCATCCCCATCGTGACAGACCTCTATGACGACCTCGCCAAAAGCATTACGGTGAAGGTGAAGAAGTCGAACTACACGACGCGATGGAACTCGCAGGCCCGCAAGCAGACCGACTTCAACCGCCGCTACCCCGAGGTGTCGCAAGGCGACCTCTACGTCAACCGCTACCGCAACCAGCTCGTCACCTATACCCCCTATACCTATCTTAACGGAAAACAAACCGCCTCGGCCAGCATCCCTCTGATGTACAACAGCTGCGACGCGTTGAAGCTTCGCTACGGCAAGCTCTCGGGCGGCGTCATTCGCGAGTATGCTGACCATATCGACTTCTACCTCAACAACTATCGTAACGATACGACCGCCGTGCAGACCGACGAGATTGTCATTACGGGCGTCACAGCCGAGCCGGTTGTCACCTTGCAGATGCCAACCACGTCGGCGCCCAGCCATAGTGCAACCCTCGCCTCACAATCCTACGACCCCGAGGCACGGACTTTTGCCGTCAGCGTCGAGCACCTGGGGCCTGCCCAACTGCGCATCGACTGCGCGGGCGAAGCTACCGAGCGACAGGATGACGTCCTGCCGTCCGAGCCGCTCGCCGCACCCGCCGCACCGCTCCCCTATCACGGCCCCATCATCATCGAGGCCGAGAATATGGACAGGAAGTCGGCCGACTGCAGGCTGACGCATTCGGGCTGGTGGGCGCAGGACTACAACGACTTCGCCGGCATGGGATTCGTCGAGATGCAGGCCACCACGGGCAGTGCGCTGCGCCATCAGCTCCGTCTCGACGAGGGAGGCAACTATCAGATTCTCATACGCTATTGCAACAGCAGCAAGAACGGCAGGCTGAAAGTCTTGGCAGGCGGCAAGACGCTCTACGCCAACGTCGAGAAGGCTCCCAAGAACGACTGGCGCGTGGCTTCCGTCAGCGTTACATTGGAGGCGGGCAACAATAATATCGTCATTCAGAACACCTCGAGCATCAGGATGACCATCGACCAAATAACCTACGAGCCTGAGGGCTGGCCGAAGGAGAAGTTCCGGGTGACAGTCCGCGAAGGCGACTACGGACAGGTCGTGGCCGATGCCGACTCCGTGGCAGCGGGCGAGACAGTCCGCCTCACCGTACTGCCCGAGCCCGGCTATGCCCTGAAAGACCTGCGAGTCGTCAACTCCGTTTATTTCACGCAAGGCAAGACCATACCCTTTGAAACTTCTTCGGAGGGGCCAGGTAAGGCTGTAGTGTCCTTTGTCATGCCCGACGAGAACGTTACCATTCAGCCCATCTTCTACGACATTGCTGCCGTCTATCAGCTCGACTTCACCGACGTGGCTGGAGGCGCGTTGCCCGAGGGATGGCGCACCACCGACGGCTCCGACGTCCGCAACTACCCCTCGCAGAACGGGAGCGGACCGCGCACCTTCGCCGGACTGACAGGCTATCAGGGCAAGGCACTCTATTGGCGCAACACGAGCGCCGAATATGGCCGCCTCGCCGACTATCCCCTCACGCTCCAGCCGGGCAAGTATTCTCTCACCTTCGCTATGGCAGCATGGAAGCAGGCGCCCAGCTATCAGGCAAGAATTCTCGATGCCCACGACAATGCTATCGCTGCTTCGGAAACGCTGAACGCCCAGCCCAATCTCAACGGCAACGGAGCGGGCAACATCTCCGCCGCCGAGCAGTGCACCCTGGACTTCGAAGTGACGGAGGAGGGGAAATACGTCATCCAGTTCCTCGACAACACCTCTTGGGGCGGCATGCACGAGTTCCTGCTGGCTGAGTGCCGACTGCGCGACCTCGACATCCTGACGGGAATCAAGGAAATTGACAATTGGACAATTGGACAATCTGGCAATTGTGATATCGTGAAATTGTTGAATTGTCAAATTTTCAGTCCTTCCGGCATCCGCTATCAAACCCTGCAGCCCGGTTTGAACATTATCAGGGACAAAAACGGAAAGGCAAAGAAGGTAATGAGAAGGTAAGGATAGAAGGATTAATGCCTTGATGCTCGTTGGAACATATACCGACAGCAGCAGCAAGGGCATATTCGGCGAGTTAACTCCTTTAACTTCTTTAACTCCACCAAAATAACAACATCCGAAACTAATATAAATAATAATGAAGACCCAAAGCTTTGTATTTTTTGTTGCCCTTCTACTGCTATCCACTACCAATGCGAGGGCGCAGTATCAGCAGGAGAATGACATCCCATACAGAGAGACAGCGGATGGCTATGCTCAGGAACGTTGCAAGCTCGATGTCTATTACCCGACAAACGCTAAAGACGCACCCGTGGTGGTGTGGTTCCATGGCGGAGGCATCGAGGGCGGCAACAAGCATATTGACCCAGAGCTGAAGAATTGCGGCCTTGTGGTCGTGGCGGCGAACTACCGGCTTCTCCCTAAAGCCCCCATCGATGATATTCTCGATGATGCGGCGGCAGCTGTGGCTTGGGCGTACAAGAATGCCGCGAAGTATGGGGGCAGCAAGCGTAAAATCTTCGTAGCCGGTCACTCAGCAGGAGGTTATCTGCTGGACATGATAGGACTGGACAAGCATTGGCTTGCGAAATATGGCGTGGATGCCGATTCGCTTGCCGCCCTTGTGCCTTTCAGCGGTCAGTGTATCACTCACTACAATATCCGTAAGCAACAGGGCATCAGTCCTCTGCAGCCCACAATCGACCAGTATGCCCCGCTTACCCACATACGCCCTGATGCCCCGCCCATCGTCATCATTTCCGGTGACCGTGAGTTGGAACTTTACGGGCGCTATGAGGAACAAGCCTACTTCTGGCGTATGCTGAAGCTTGTCGGCCACAAGGACGTGACACTCTACGAGATGCAGGGCTACGACCATGGTGCCATGGCTAGGCCTGCCTACTACATTCTGAAACAGCACATCAAGCGTTTGGCCAAGTAGGCAGAAAAAATGTAAGCTGCTGCTTTTACCAGACTTTCACTTGCTGCGCTTCTCAGTCATCGGGTTGTCCATTTTCATATATGAGAGCCCTGATGAGCGGGGGATAGATTTTCCTTCACGTGGGATTCGTTTTTCCTTCACGTGGGATTCGTTTTTCCTTCACGTGGCATTCGCTTTTCCCACACGTGGCATTCGCTTTTCCCACACGTGGGAATTGGCTTTCCCACGTGTAGGGATTTCCTCTCTGCCTTCTGCGCCTTTATCCATCGGCGTTTCCGACATTAACGCAGTATGTGGGGCTTGCTGAAGTCTCGAAGAGACGACAGACTACAGACGGGGGTGCAACCCCCGGTAATGGTGCGATGAAACGTAAAGTCCTGAACCAAAGGTCGACGATAGTCAAAGGACGACAGAACCCTACAGCAAGTTGTAGTTAAACCTATTACATATTCTGTCGCCCTTCCAGGGCTTTTATATCGTGAATGACATAGCTCCGGGGGTTGTCCCCCCGTCTGTGTTCTGTCGCACCTTTGGTGCTTTTTGTAGGACAGCAATGGTTTTTTATCGCACTCCAGTTATTCTCGTCTCTTTCTCTCGATTTTGAGCAACAGGCTGCTGCGAGGCTGCGGCAGGGAGAGCGTGAAGCCCGTCATCAGTTGGCGTCCTATGAGCTCTTTCTCTTCGTCTTTCTCTTTATCAAGAATGCGATAGGTGGCTGATGGGTCGAGGCCGCGGAGCTGTACTTCGCAGGTCGCCTCGGGGCACGCTGCCCGACGGAACGCCACGACGTAACCCGTGTCGTCGGCAGGCCGGTGCAGCTGATAGGCCAGCCAGATGTCGTCGCCAGTCAGGTCGCCCGTGCCGCTCAGCGGATAGTAGTCCTCATAGAAATAGGGCCGTACCTCCCGGAATTCCTGCATGGTGCGCTGCATGTCGGTGAACGACTCCCCCTGCTGCGTCAGCTTCCAGTTGAACACCACGGCGCTGCCCAGCGAGGAGCGCGAGTCGAAGGCATCCACGTGGTAGCTGCCCGTGGCGTGCTGCGGCAGATAGTACTCGAGGCCGTAGGTGTGGCACTGGTAGCCGACGGGCTCGCCGTAGCTATAGTCCGTGCGCCACATCGGTGCGCTGCGCAGCATCGTCTCGTAGTCGAGGCGTCGCCCTCCGCTCGCGCAGTTGTCGATGAGGAGGCGCGGAAAGCGGCTGAGCAGGTAGTCCCAGAACCGGTAGAGCCCCATGACGTACTTCACCTCGGTGATGCCCTTGCGCCCCTCCGCATCACTCGCCAGCCAGATGCTCTCCGGCGCGATGTTGAAGTCCTGACGATAGAGGTCGATGCCGTTCTCCTCGAGTATGTCGCCGATGGTCTTGCTCAGCCAATCGCATGCCTCGGGGATGCCGAGGTTGAGGAGACGGTTGTCGCCGCCCGCCGCCAGCATCCATTCGGGATGTTCGCGCTCCCAGCGGCTGCCTTTATAGACGCGCTCGGGCTCGAACCAAACCATGAACTGCGCCGCTGCCTTCCGATGGATGTAGTCGGCGATGGGACGGAGGCCGGCGGGGAATCGCTCGGCGTCGGGCGTCCAGTTGCCCACGGTGTTGTACCAGTTCTTGCCCGTGGCGTGGTCGGCTGCCTCGCTGTACCAGCCCGCATCGAGCCAAAAGGCTTCGGGGGTGAGGCCGAACATTATCGTCCTCTGCACGAGGGCAATGGCGTATTCCGTGGTCATGCAGGAGTATTCGTTGCAAGGCGCAGGGTCGCCCCAGTTGAAGCCTCCGAACATGGGATACCAGGCGGGCTTTCCGTCGATGTGGCGCGAGTGGTGGGCCAACAGGAAACGGCGGAAGCGGTTGTGGCCCGTCATGCGGTCGCTCCCCTGCCAGAAGAGCAGGCAGATGCTGGCGGCTCGGATGCGCTCGCCCGGTAGCAGACCGGCATCGAGGTGCTTCAAGCCAGCTCTCAGCACGAGCTGCCGCTCGTCGGGAGATGTTATCATGCTCTCCCAAGTGCCCGTCCATCCGATAGCTACCATCACGCCTTCGGTCTTTGACGTCTGGAGGTTGAAGAAGGGAAATGCGCCGTCGGAAGAGCGACCGCCTTGAGGCATCATCGTGATGGTGTCGCCTCTCAGGAGGGAGCGTTCGTGCGGGGCGAAGTCGGCGCGGGTGGCGTTGCTGCCGTTGGCGTAATAGAGGACGGGCGCGGCGGCAGGGTGACGGAAAGTGATGTCGGCCGTCTCGACGTGGCTGATGGCGGGCGTGACGTCGGTCCCCGTGTTCTCGAAGCGTAGCACCCATTCCACGGCACTATAGTCCGTCCATCCCGTCACCTCGCATTCCACCTTCAAGCCCGACTTGTCGGTATAGGTGGCGAGGTAGCGCACTTGATGGTCTTCGGTATCCGGAAGGCGTGTAAGGGAATGTCGGCATCTGCTCAGGATTTTCGATGAGGGTTGTCCGCCGTATTCGAACGAGAAGGGTGGCGTCTTCCCCTTGCCGAACTGCGATGCTATCCAGCGTTCCACCTCCACCTGCCTGCCGTTTAGTATGGCGACGCCTTGTGCCCTCAGAGATGATGCACTGACAAACAGGACGACTGCATAAAGAAAGGATGTCAGGATGTTTTTCATAGCGATACTTCGTCCCGAATAATGACTATTGGTCGGGGTTGGCAAGAATGGCGAGATAATCGTCCAAACTGATAATGTCCACTTTGGGGTAGTTGATGTGTTTAAGGCAATTGAAATGTGCATCTTCTGTCACAATATATCGTGCTCCGGCAGAAATGGCACAATTGACAAACTTATTGTCGTCTGGGTCTTGAGCAATCAGATGAAAGTCATAGTATACATTCACCAATAAGGTATAAGGATTGTCGATGATAGCCTTTGTGATATAATCCGCAACTCGCTTGTTTGTGAGGCGTTGAAGGATTTCAGTGTATTCGTTGAGAATCTCAGTAGTTACGCACAGCCAGCAGCTTCCGTCAAAACACGAATCCCAAATCGGACGATATTTACTCCTGGGAGGAATGCATTGAATGAGCGTGTTTGTATCGAGAAGAATCTTTCTCATCATTAGTTTGCCAAGATGTCGCGAAGATGTATGTTGCGAAGTTCCTGGAGTCGCTCTTGATTGAGCCTCCCGGAATCCCATAGTTCATCCAGTGCCTTGTCCGCAAGTCCTCTGTAATGTGTGGTGAGAACTTGCTGCAGCTCAAGAAGCCCTTCTTCTGAACTATCATAAGCAAACATCTGTAAGAGCAGCTGCTGAGAAGGATTGAAGACTGTTGGCTGGGCTGAATAAGTTGCCGGAGGCTCACTCGCTTTCAGGGGCTCTTCTTTGTAATTTGGATAATTCTTCATAGTTTTGTTTCTTTTTGCTACTGCAAAAGTAATGATTTATTTGATACAAACAAAGAATCTTCCAGTTTTTCTTTTGTTTATCCTTATTGGTCGGGGTTGGCAACAAAGCCTTGATAGCGCTCGGGCAGGTCGTTCATAATGGCCTCGTAGCTCTGCTCGAGGGTACGTTGCACGTCTTCAGGACCTTGGCCGGTCGGCTCGATTGGAGCATGAATGACGAGCCGCAGCGGGTGCCACGTCAAGAAACCAATGCCTTTCTGGCGCGGAAGGACGTCGAAGCTGCCGTCTATCGTCACGGGCACGACGGGCAGCCGCAGCTCGTCGGCCAGCTGGAAGGCGCCGCGGCGGAACTTCCCCATGTGGCCGGTGAAGGTGCGGGCTCCTTCGGGAAAGACGACAAGCGAAACGCCGTGCTTCAGGACTTCGCGCCCCTGCTCGTAGGTCTTGTGAATGGCCTTCGGACCGCTCTTGTCAACAAAGATGTGACCGGCACTCTCGCATGCCTTTCCTACGAGGGGAATCCCTCGCAGCGACTTCTTCATCATCCAGCGGAAACTGCGCCCCAGGTAACCATAAATGAGAAAGATGTCGTAGGAGCCTTGATGGTTGGCTACGAAGACGTACGACTGCCGCTTCTCGAGCAACTCACGCCCCTCGACCTTGACCGGCAGCAACATCCCCCAACACATAAAGCGGCTCCATACCATCGCGGGATAGTAACCCCATGTGCGTGCCTTGCCGAAGGTGCAACCGATGATGGTGACGATGGCAGTCAGCACGGTAGCCAAAAGAACGAATGGCAGGGCGATGAAAAGCTGGTAGAGACGATAGAACATCAAGTAATTTACGATTTGACGATTTACTATTTACGATTATTATTAATTTACGATTTGACGATTCTAATTAATTTACGATTTGACAATTTACTATTTACGATTTATTTACGATTTAGTAATTTAACTATTTACAGTGCGGTAGCAAATTCTTCATTCTTCACTCTTCATTCTTCACTTAAGAGGGGAAGGCTGTCGGGTGAAGCTGTTAGGGTTGAGGCTGTTTCGCCTTCTGGATGTATTCCCTGACGTAGGGATGCCCTAAGAAGTATGGGGGAGCGTCTATGATGAGCTGCTCTATCTGCGGGGTAAGGACGGGGTGGGGCAGGTGGCTCGTCATTATCATGAAGATGCCTGGCCCTAATACATTATTATAATTCGCGCGTATGAAGCGGGAAATGAGCTCGTCGTTCTCGGCGGAAAGCTCTCTCGACTGCTTGTCGAGTTCGTACATTATCTCGTCGTAATCCGTCCCGTCCATAATCATTTGCGCATGCAGGTGCGGCAGTTCGGCCATGCGTGCGTCGAGCTGGGTCTTGCGTTGGATGAAGCCCGAAAGGGTGTCGTTGAGGGGCGTGCCCGTGGCTGTTTGCTGCGTCTCGCCGATGGTCAGCTTCACCTCGCCCTCTTCGAGCACAATGGGCATCAGGCTCAAGTCGCCCATGAAGACGTTGGCAAGCATCGTAGAGTCCATTCCTCCACCGAAAGAGAACTTGCCGTGCACAACTCTTGTCGAGTCGATGCTCTTCATCTCGCCGTCGACAAAGACCTTCAGGGTCAGTACCTTGCCTTCGAGCTCGTCCACATTCGAGGAACCTCGCACCATGTACTGGCTCTTGCAGGAAAGCAACATGATGACAGACAACAGGCCACAAACGACAGACCACGGACTATAGACCATTGAACATTGGGCATTGCTCCGCCTGCGCTTGACCGAAGGTAAACTCCGGCTTTGCCGCCTGACCGAAACGAAGTTCTGGCTTTGCTGCCTGAGCGAAGCGAAGAAGCTTGCCTTATGTCCGCTGCCTATTGTCTGTGGTCTGTGGTTCGTGGTCCGTAATTTGTTGTCCGATGTCCGTGGTCTGTTGTTCATAGTCACGTTTGCTCGTTAAGGCATCGCAAAGATACACAATCTTCTTCAAACGGCAAAGCAATTAAGACTATTTAACCTAAAGCCTCCCTTCAGAGGGGGTGGGAGATGGCTTTTACATCTTGGCCATCGCCTGTTCGAGGTCGGCAATGATGTCGTCCACGTTCTCGATGCCTACGCTCAGGCGCACCAAATCGGGCGCAATGCCTGCCTCGCGGAGCTGTTCGTCGCTGAGCTGCCGATGGGTGTGGCTTGCCGGGTGCAGAACGCAAGTGCGTGCATCGGCCACATGGGTCACGATGCTGATGAAGTCGAGGTTGTCCATGAAGCGAATCGCCTCTTCCTTCGTGCCTTTCAGTCCGAAGGCAATCACGCCGCAAGTGCCGTTCGGAAGGTACTTCTGGGCCAACGGATAGTATTTGTTGGAGGGCAGGCCCGCATAGTTCACCCATCCCACTTTCGGGTTCTTCTCGAGCCACTCGGCCACCTTTTGCGCGTTTTCGCAATGGCGTGGCATGCGCAGGTGAAGCGTCTCAAGGCCGAGGTTGAGAAGGAATGAGTTCTGTGGCGACGGGATGCTGCCGAGGTCGCGCATCAGCTGGGCAACGAGCTTGGTGGTGTATGCCATCTTGCCGAAAGCCTTCGTGTAGGTTAGACCGTGATAGGACTCGTCGGGTGTGCAAAGGCATGGGAACTTCTCTGCGTAGTCGTCCCACGGGAAGTTGCCGCTATCCACAACTACGCCGCCCACCTGAGTGGCGTGGCCGTCCATATACTTTGTGGTGGAGTGCGTCACGATGTCGCAGCCCCATTCAAAGGGACGGCAATTGATGGGCGTGGCGAAGGTGTTGTCCACGATGAGAGGTACGCCGTGCCTGTGAGCCATCTTGGCAAAGCGCTCGATGTCGAATATGTTGCAGCCGGGGTTCGAGATGGTCTCGCCAAAGAAACATTTGGTGTTTGGGCGGAAAGCGGCCTCGATGCGCGCGTCGTCCCAATCGGGGTCGACGAAGGTGCACTCGATGCCGAGCTTCTTCAGCGTCACGCCAAAGAGGTTGAACGTACCGCCATAAATTGTGTTTGACGTGATGAAATGGTCGCCAGCCTGACAGATATTGAAGATGGCGTAGAAGTTTGCTGCCTGTCCGCTGCTTGTCAAGACAGCGCCGACGCCGCCTTCGAGGGCTGCAATCTTCTGAGCGACGGCGTCGTTCGTGGGGTTGGCGAGGCGGGTATAGAAGTAGCCGCTGTCCTTGAGGTCGAAGAGCCGGGCCATCTGGTCGCTCGTCTCATAGCGGTAGGTTGTACTCTGATAGATGGGAAGTTGCTGCGGTTCGCCCTTCTTGGGCTTCCATCCGCCGTGGATACAAATGGTTTCGAGGTTCTTCTTCATGATAAACAGGTCTTTTTTTGTGAAAATCCCGCAGCGGCTCAGCCGTTACGGGATTCTTCTTTGTTGTGGAGGTGCCTGGCGGATTCGAACCGCCGTGCACGGTTTTGCAGACCGGTGACTAAGCCACTCATCCAAGGCACCAACGTTATCTGCAATTTGACAAATTACAATTTCACTGTAAACAGACTTCTTTTGCCGAATTGCGGTGCAAAGATACAACAAAAAGTGAAAAGAGAAAAGTGAAAAGAGAAAAAATTTCGCCTTTACGTCATTTTTTTTCCTTTAAGTCGCTTTTTGCTTACTTTATCATGACTTTGCGCCCACCTATTATATATATACCGCGCGTCAATTTCTCGCTTGTGACTTTGCGTCCGCTCAGGTCATAGACCTCGTCTTGAAGCTTGAATGTTGAATTTTGAATTGCGGCAATGCCTGTTGCAAAGTCTTGTACGGCTTGATAGGCTGCCTGGAGCGTTTCGATGGCTTGGCGGAACTGTTGGGTCTTGTAGTTGCCGGGGTTGTCGAGTATCTCTGCAGCCGCCTGCTTGGCTGTGTTGAAGGCGACGAATACGTCCAGTTCTTCATCTTCCGGGTTGATGACGTATTTGTTGCATGCAGTGAGCAGGGAACCGAGCTCGTAGCGGTCCACGATGGCGCGGCACATGCGGGCCGTGTTTTCCATCAAGGACGTGCCGCTGCACATCGCTCCCATCGAGGCATCATTGTCGGCACCAGTGTAGGGATAGCGCCAGTCGTAGTTGCAGAAGACGATAGGATAGCGGTCGAGGTTGAGGTTATTCCACATCATTTTCGTATTCGTCAGGATGTAGTTGAAGATGGTCTTGCGGTTGCTTGCCGTCATGCTTTCGTCGAGCACATAGTTGACGGCATAGGGGATGAGCACGGCTTTGAAGATGCTTTGGTCGCCGCTTGAGCCTTCACTGCGCAGGATGTTGCCACCGCTTGTGCAGCGGTCGCTGGCAAAAGCATAATTAATATATGTATAGGCCAGCGTCTTGTACTTGTTCTTGATGGAAGAGTTCTCGTCCGTTATGTGATAGAGGATGCGGCAGGCCTCGCCGAACGTGCCTTGGGTATAGGTCAGAGGGGGGTCCTCGACGCGTCCGTCGCTCTTGACGATGTTCTTGGCGGTGTATTTGTAGAGTTTCTTTGCATACTCCAGATACTTCTCGGTGCCATACTTCTGATAGAGCTTAGCGGCAATGAGTGTTGCAGGCGATTGCGTGCAGGCATTCGGGCCGTCTTTTCCTGAATGTGTGGACCAGGGAAGCCAAAGGCCGCCTGAGGCAGCATCCTCTTTGGCTCGCTTGATGATGTAGTTGTCGAAGACCTGCCTGGCTATGGTGCTATAGGCGGCAGTGCCCGTAGCCTCGCCGATGTGCAGAAGAGTAAGTGTTATCCAGCACATGTCGTCGGTATAGGGGTTCTCAAACATCTTATACCCCGAGGTGGTGTTGGGAGTCGTGGATGTAGCCGCTGGCGCACCTGAATAGTTGTTGGCCTTGTTCTTGTACCAACGCTTGATGTATGTGAGGTATCGATTGGCCAGTTCACCATCGATGCCCTTATGCCGCTCATAGTTATAGACAACGACGTCAATGGCGTGCGCCTGCGTCCAATAGGCGTTGTCGGCATAATGCTTATAGCTGACGTTGAAATACCCCTTGTCCTTGATCATGAAGGACTCGATGAAGGCGTTGGTCATGGAGTCGGCCTTCGTCTCGTAGGTGTCTTTTACAAGTCTGTAGAGCTGATTGATGCCAGACGTCTGGGCATAGATTCCCATACCCAACGATATCAGCGATATGAGGGCGGCAAGTCTTTTCGTCATCTTTTTACCTGATAAAGTGAAGAGTGAAGAACGAAGAGTGAAGAATCAAAGTTTCCTTTGGTCTCCAAATGTGATTCTTATTCCTCACTCTTCCCTCTTCGTTCTTCGTTTTTCGTACTTCAGTTGTTATTACTTCTTCAGCAAGTCACGGATTTCGGTGAGCAGCTTCTCCTCGGCACTTGGTTCGGGAGCAGGAGCGGGAGCAGCCTCTTCCTCTTTCTTGCGAGTCAGGGCGGCGATGCCCTTCACCATGAAGAAGATACAGAGCGCGATGATGAGGAAGTCCACGACGTTCTGGATGAACTGTCCGTACTTGAGCACAGCAGCTCCTTCGCCGTCGCCAAACTTAAGCACGAGGCTGGTGAAGTCGACATTGCCCGTTGCCATACCAATGAGAGGCATCAGCACGTCGTCCACCAAGCTGCTGACGATTTTACCAAACGCACCGCCGATGATGACACCGACAGCCATGTCCATCACGTTACCTTTAAGCGCGAACGCTTTGAAATCTTGAATAAATGACATAGAATTAAAAGTTTAAAAGTTGAAATATTTAAAAGTTGAAAAGGTTTAATGTTATTTTACTTGCAAAATTGGAATTTTGATTTAGCAAATTCGTACTATTAGACATTTTTTATACGTTATCGAGTGCGAATTTAAAAAGAATTTTGTAATTTTGCAGCGCAAAAAGAATAAAAAGTGAAGAAAAAGGTCATTTTTGTATCAATTTGCCTGCTTTTGGCACTAATTGTAGCGGCTTGCAAGTCGTCACATTACTGCAATTGCGGGTAAATCAATTGAAAATTGAAGATTGAAAATTGAAAGACAATTCTTAACTCTTAACTCTTAATTGACAAATTTATAGTTTAAATTCGCCTCGCTTTCCGTCAGATGTTCGAGGCTGAAGGTTATGAAGTAGTCGCTATCAACGACCTGACCAGCCCCAAGATGCTGGCTCACCTCCTCAAGTATGACACCGCTCAGGGCGGTTTCTGTGGCAAGTTCGGTGAGAACAAGCACACTGTAGAGGCTACTGAGAACTCTATCATCGTGGACGGTAAGGAGATTACCATCTATGCAGTGCCCAACGCAGCTGAGCTGCCCTGGGGCCAGATCGGCGTAGACGTCGTTCTCGAGTGCACAGGTTTCTACACATCTAAGGAGAAGGCTTCTGCTCACATCCAGGCTGGTGCCAAGAAGGTTGTCATCTCTGCTCCCGCAGGCAACGACCTTCCCACCATCGTCTTCAACGTGAACCACAAGACCCTCAAGAAGGAAGATACAGTCATCAGCGCTGCCAGCTGCACCACCAACTGCCTCGCTCCCATGACGAAGGCTCTCAACGACTTCGCTCCCATCCAGAGCGGTATCATGACCACCGTACATGCTTATACTGGCGACCAGATGATTCTCGACGGTCCTCAGCGCAAGGGTGACCTGCAGCGTGCACGTGCCGGTGCTGCCAACATCGTGCCCAACAGCACAGGTGCTGCCAAGGCTATCGGTCTCGTTATTCCCGAACTGAACGGCAAGCTCATCGGCGCCGCTCAGCGCGTTCCCACCTTCACAGGCTCTACCACCATCCTGCACGCTGTTGTCAAGGGTGAGGTTACCGTTGAGGGTATCAACGCTGCCATGAAGGCCGCTACCAACGAGAGCTTCGGCTACACCGAGGAGAAGCTCGTCAGCAGCGACATCATCGGCATGAAGTTCGGCAGCCTCTTCGACGCAAACCAGACCATGGTAAGCAAGATGGGCGACGGCAACAGCCTCGTACAGGTTGTCAGCTGGTACGACAACGAGAACAGCTACACAAGCCAGATGGTTCGCACCATCAAGTACTTCGCTGAGCTCTAAACCGACTCAGTACGGGTAAATCCCCACAGCCCCTTTCCCCGCAGGAGAGGGGCTTTTTTGTATCCATACGTCAGGACGGACGCCACACGTTGAGGCGACAATCACAACGTGTCGTGAGCGGTCTGGCAACGTGTCGTGAAGGGTCTGGCAACGTGTCGTGAGCAGTCTGACAACGTGTCGTGAGCGAACTACCATCGTGTTGAGTCAGCTATTCCCACAGCAAGCGTCAGCCTTTCCCACAGCAAGCGTCAGCCTTTCCCACAGCAAGCGTCAGCCATTCCTACAGCAATGATATAGTAGTTGGCACGCTTTTGGGTGGCTGTAAAAGCTTTGTCGAGGGAATATAAAGGCTGAAAGCCTGAGCCTGATAAGAATATAGGCGGGGGTGAAACCCCCGTAAAGAGGACATCGCAACAACTAAGTGCTGAAAGCACGACAGAACATCAGAAATCTCTCCACCCCTTTGGGGTTCCTTTTCCTACTTGCGCCTGTTACGGGGGTTCCACCCCCGCCTGTGGTCTTATCAGGCTTTCAGCCTTCCACCATGCCAATTGCTATATTATTTCCTTTCCCACAGCAAGCGTTTGCCTTTCCCATTCGGACGTCGACCTTTGGTTCAGGTTTCGTTGGTCTGATTTGTCTTGAAAGCAAGGAGCCTCAACCATAATGGCGAGGCTCCCGAATTCGTTTTAAGCAACTATTATAAGCTTACGGAGTATAATCTCTCCCTTATTCCTCCCAGCCCAGTGCGCTGGCGCCGAGCACGGCGGCGTTGGCGTTCATCAGGCCGGATACGAGGAACTTGGCCTTGCCCTGGAAAATCTTGAGCACGGCTTTGTTATAGGCCTCTTCGATGGGCTTCATGATGAGGTCGCCTGCCTTGCACAGGCCACCAAAGAAGATGAATGCTTCGGGGCTGGAGAAGGCTGCGAAGTCGGCACAAGCCTCGCCCAGCATCTTGCCGGTGAACTGGAAGATTTCGTTGGCCACCTTGTCGCCCTTACCTGCTGCAATGCTGACGTCGAGAGACTCAATCTCTTCCAATGGTTTGTCACGAAGCAGAGAGGGGCGCTTGGTGCTTGAAAGAATCTCACGAGCAGTGCGGGCTACACCAGTTGCTGAGCAGTAAGCCTCCAGGCAACCTGTTCTGCCGCAACCACAGCTGCGACCTTTCTCTGTGCGGTCCATGATGACGTGACCGAGCTCGCCTGCAAAGCCGTCGCTACCATAGACAATCTGTCCGTTGATGACGATACCGCTGCCTACGCCTGTGCCGAGGGTGATGACGATGAAGTTCTTCATGCCGCGGGCTGCGCCGTAGGCCATCTCGCCCATCGCAGCGGCGTTGGCGTCGTTCGTCAGCTTCACGGTGATGCCTGTCGCCTTGTTGAACATGTCGGCCAGAGGAATGATGCCCTCGTGAGCCCATGGCAGGTTGGGAGCGAACTCGATGGTGCCGTTGTAGTAGTTGCCGTTGGGCGCACCGATGCCCATGCCCTGCACCTGGTCGGCGCCGCCTATCTGGTCCAGCAAGGGCTTCATGCAAGCCACGCCAGCCTCTACGAATGCCTCTGCGGTCTTGTACTGCTGCGTCTTGATGCTGTTCTCTGCAACGACCTCGCCACGAGCGTTAACGACTCCGAAAACGGTGTTGGTACCACCCAGGTCCACACCAATCACATAAGGTTTTACTTTGTCCATTGTTTTGTTAAGAATTAAATGTTTATAGTAGTTTTTTAGTGTAAAGTAGCGAGTTTTGAGTCGTAAGAAGAGCAAAAACGCATAGTTTCTGCACAAAGATAGGAAAAAATAATTGAACATTGAACATTGAACATTGAAAATTATTTGTCGTCATGCCATTTTTTGTCTTTTTATGGCCGAAAATTCCGTAATTATGAATTATGAATTATGAATTATGAATTAAATGTTGTATCTTTGCAGCCGAAATAAGGCAAAGGGGGGACTCCCTTGCCTGAAATGATGAATGAAGAATGAAGAGTGAAGAAGCAACGCTCGACGGCCGCTCCGCCTGCGCCTGACCGAAGGGAAGAAGGGAAAGTCAATGAAGAATTTGCTACCGCGCTGTAAATAGCAAAATAGCAAAATCGTAAATAAATCGTAAATCGTCAAATAGTAAATTATAAATAGCCTTGTGGATTGAATCAGTCGATGCCCTCGACCTTGCGGTGCGGGGCATGTTGGTGGGAATAGTGGCAAGCGCTCCGATGGGACCAGTCGGCGTGCTGACCGTTCAGCGAACCTTGAACAAGGGACGCTGGTATGGCTTTGCCACGGGATGCGGTGCTGCGCTGAGCGACCTCATCTATGCCGTGATGACGGGTCTCGGCATGAGTCTCGTGATGGACTTCGTCGAACGACCCACGACAATCTTCTACCTCAAGATAGTGGGCAGCATTCTGCTTTTCTGCTTCGGTGCCTATACTTACTACACGAAACCCGCCGAGCCTCATAAGCCAAGTGGCAATCGAGGAACGCTATGGCATAATGCCTTCACAGGCTTTGCCATTACCGTCAGCAACCCGCTCATCGTCTTCCTCTTCCTGGCTCTCTTCGCCCGCGTCGGCTTCGTCGTGCCGGAGCATCCGATAGAGCAAGCCATCGGGTATGCAGGCGTATTAGGCGGAGCGATAGTCTGGTGGCTGTGCCTGACGACGGCCCTCAACCGCCTCGGCTCACGCTTCGACATGAGCACCATCAGCCTCTTGAACCGCTTGCTCGGCCTCCTGGTCATGGTGGCATCAACGGTAGGACTGTTCTATACGCTGTTCAGGTAAATGAAGAATGAAGAATTGCTGTCGCGCTGTAAATGGTTAAATCGTCAAATCGTAAATAAATCGTAAATCGTAAATCGTCAAATCGTAAATTAAAAAGGTGTTTATAGCCCAGAAACTCAGAAGCCAAAGCGTCAGCGCCTACCTTATATATATGTATCAGGTAGAGGACTTGGTGCGTGCCTACGGCCTTGATGCCGACCGCATCGCTGCCGAGTATCTGCCGCGCTTCGGATACGACGAGGCGCAGATGAAGGAGGCTAAGGAATGGTACGAGTCGTTGGCCCGCATGATGCGCGAGGAAGGGAAAGAGCAATCAGGGCATCTTCGCGTCGTGCAGAACACCCTCGACCTCCTCGAAGACCATCACAAGGAACTCCTTGCCGACTCTGACGAGCAGGAATACAAGTCTGCCTACTACAAGGCTCTGCCGCAAATCGTGGCGCTGCGAACGCAAGGCAACAACAAGGACAAGCACGAAATGGAGAACTGCATCGATGCCCTCTACGGCGCCACGCTGCTTCGCATGCAGGGCAAGGAACTCTCGGCAGGCACGCAGGCAGCCTTGAAGCCTATAAGCGAACTGCTTCGTCTCGGAGAAGAAAGTAATAAATCGTAAATGGTAAATCGTTAAATGGTAAATGAAATAACGCGTCGTCGCACCTTCGCCATCATCTCGCACCCCGATGCCGGCAAGACAACGCTGACTGAGAAACTGCTCCTCTTCGGCGGACAGATTCAGGTGGCTGGTGCCGTGAAGAGCAATAAGATACGCAAGACCGCCACGAGCGACTGGATGGAAATCGAGAAGCAACGCGGCATCTCCGTCACAACCTCCGTGATGGAGTTTGATTACACTCCATCGGGAGAACCCGAGGGCACGGCATACAAGGTCAACATCCTCGACACGCCGGGCCACCAGGACTTTGCCGAGGACACATTCCGCACCTTGACGGCTGTCGATAGCGCCATCATCGTGGTCGATAGCGCCAAGGGCGTCGAGGCTCAGACGCGAAAGTTGATGGAAGTCTGCCGAATGAGGAAGACGCCCGTCATTATCTTCATCAACAAGATGGACCGCGAGGGCAAAGACCCCTTCGACCTGCTCGACGAATTGGAGGAAGAGCTGCAGATCAGCGTGCGTCCTCTCTCTTGGCCCATCAATCAGGGCGCCAAGTTCAAGGGCGTCTATAACATCTACGAGCAGAACCTCAACCTCTTCACGCCCGACAAGCAGAAGGTGACGGAAAAGGTGGAGGTTGATATCAACAGCAAGGAACTTGACGAACAGGTCGGGGAGCGCGATGCAGCCAAGCTTCGCGAGGACCTCGAACTCGTCGATGGCGTCTATCCCGAGTTCGATGTGCAGACTTATCTCGATGCCGACGTCGCCCCCGTCTTCTTCGGCTCAGCCCTCAACAACTTCGGCGTACAGGAACTGCTCGACTGCTTCGTCCGCATCGCGCCCTATCCGCGTCCGACCGTTGCCGAGGAGCGAACCGTCACGCCCGACGAACCGAAGTTCACCGGCTTCATCTTCAAGATAACGGCCAACATCGACCCGAACCATCGCTCGTGCATCGCTTTCTGCAAAGTCTGCTCGGGCAAGTTCATTCGCAATGCACCCTATCTGCACGTCCGCCAAGGCAAGACACTCCGTTTCTCCAGCCCCACGCAATTCATGGCGCAGCGCAAGGAGACCATCGACGAGGCTTGGCCGGGCGACATCGTCGGACTGCCCGATAACGGCATTTTCAAGATTGGCGACACGCTGACAGAAGGCGAACTGCTGCACTATCGCGGCTTGCCGTCCTTCTCGCCCGAGATGTTCAAGTACATCGAGAATGCCGACCCCATGAAGACCAAGCAACTGGAGAAGGGCATCAACCAGCTCATGGACGAAGGCGTGGCGCAGCTCTTCATCAATCAGTTCAACAATCGCAAAGTCATCGGCACAGTCGGACAGCTTCAGTTCGAAGTCATCCAATATCGCCTCGAGAACGAATACGGAGCCAAGTGTCGCTGGGAACCCATCAGCCTCTACAAAGCCTGCTGGGTGGAAGCCATGCCGGGCTACGAAGCCGAACTCGAAGCCTTCAAGAAGCGCAAGCATCAGTACATGGCCCGCGACCGAGAAGGCCGCGACGTCTTCCTCGCCGACTCAGGCTACGTCCTGCAAATGGCCCAACAGGACTTCGAGCACATCCGCTTCCACTTCACAAGCGAGTTCTGAAGAATTCTCCCCAGCTACTAAAGCCGTAGCCAATTCGTGCAATTCGTGGTCACATAAAAGAAGGATTGTGTAGGTCAATGCACGTCGATTCCGTCGAAGTACAGTTCGGCGATGACGGTGTCGTCGTAGCGCGTGCCGGGATAGACGTCGAGAATCTCGAACCTCAACGTCCAGTCGGGCTTCGTGCTGTCGTGGTAGCCGAGCGTGCCCACGTTGAAAGTCTGGAGCGTGCGGCTGTCCTGCAAGGCAAGTGTGGCAATGGGCTTGCCGTCACAGTACATACGCAGCCTCTTTACCCGCGAGTTCGCCCGCCATATCTCCTCGTTCTTGACGTGCCCGCTCAGAATCTTCACCTTCGTGATACGAGGGCAGCCGCCTTCGAATGTGTACGTCAGGCTCTCACCTATACCTTTCCCCTTGGTGGCCCAAACCGTCTCGTGGTTGAAGTCGTGGGCATTCCCGGCCTCGTAGCTGAACGCCCCGATGCGCTGCAGATGGCTTGAAGCCGCCACGCTTTTCACGCTGCCGCCGCAATACCAACTGCAACTACAGCCGTAGAGGTCATTATAGACAGTTAGGTCGCCGTAACCGGTTGTGTCCGTCGGCTCCCCTGTTTTGTCGAGCAGCTTCATGTACCTGTCCCATTCTGCCTTGGTAATCTTTGGCATGGCATGGATGCTTAGCGGCTCGATGACGGCCTGACCAGCAGATTTCGCATGGTAGGCAGCAAGAGCGATGCCTGAAAGCATGAGGATGCCGACGAGCGATGCAGCTACCTTGAAGAGTGAAGAGTGTGGCATGGGGAGTGAAGAACCTGTTTCCTTGTTCTCTGCTACAGGCGAATACTTTGGGCGAAGCGCCTCTGCTGCCGCCAGCATGTCCTCGTAGTATTTCCTGCATGCGCTGCACTCGCCCATGTGCTCTTCACATTTGGCTCTGATGCTCGGCTCGACGTCCTTGTCAAAGAGGTCGGCCACGATGTTTCTGAATTCCTTGCAGTCCATAGTTGAAATGTTCTTAGGTTTATACTGAATGAGATGCCAGCATCCCGCGTCTCACTTTCTCCATGCCGTATGCGAAGCGCGACTTGGCGGTCGTGAGCGTCAGGCCAAGGATGTTGGCAATCTCGCGAAAACTCTTGTCGCCATAGAAGCGGAGCCTGATGATTTCAGCCTGCTCCTTAGGGATATCCGTCAGAAGCTGGTTGATGCGTCGGAACTCCCAATCGAAGTCTTCTGCTTCGGGATTTGCAGGCTCGGGCTGACCGGCAAGGGGAACCGTCACGTAGCGTCCGGCTTCACGCTGACGGCTGATGCAAAGGTTGGCCAGCATACGGAAGAGGTAGGCCGAGGGATTCTTGATTCCCGTCCCGCCCTCGCTTTGCAACTGGTAAAACCTGACGAACACATCCTGCACGACATCTTCCGCATCGTCGAGATTCCCGAGTCGGTAGCATGCGTATTGCAGCATCGCCTGCCGCTCGGCCTCCATCAGCCGCTCGACAGCCTTGTCGTTATGCCAGAATGTCAGTAGTCCCATCATTTCGTTTTACTAATATGACGCAAAAATAGCGAAAAAGACTTAACCGATGATGATTATTTTCAGGAAAACTCCAATTCTACCTAATAAATGGCTCATAATTTTAATTCTTAAGCCAATAATTCTTAATTCTTATCTCTTAATTCTTAATTTCTTTGTACCTTTGCAGCAGAAACATAGAATAGCATGTGTTATGATTTACTTAAACCAGTTTCACAGGGAAGCGACGGAGCGCAAACTGAAGAAAATCGCAGAATCGCAGAAGTCGCCAATGAACTCCGTGGACGCTGCCAATTATATGAAGCGCAACTTCGAGATGGCAAAGGCAATGTAAATGCCCTTGCGGTCGAACAATATTGTGCCGAGCAGTTTGCTAAAGAGCACGGATGCTGGATACCTATAGAAAAGATTAATAATCTTGGTGAGCCGGGGCCGTGTGGCAATGAAAACGACACCTATGTGTCGAATGACATAATCTACAAAGTCAATAACCTTTTGAATAGCAGAAGCATCTTGGCCTTATTGAATAGGATAATTTGGCACAACACTCTTTTTTACGATACATCTTATTCTTTGTATGGTTTCACTGGTTTTGGGGGCCGCTCCGTCATGCCTGTTCTCAGGCAGCGATTGATTAAGTATGCACGTCCTGCTACGCAAGTAATGATTGACACCTACATGTCTGCTCTTGGCTTCATAAAGACAGAGCGAGTGGGTGGCTTCACAAACGGAACCTACGAAGCATGGGACCTGCTGCCTCGGAATGTTCTTGTTGATGACGAAGGGGATATATATGTGGTCGATGCTGAGATTAAGAAACTATAATCATGTGGCGTGATATGGAGAAGAACTAATGATAAAGTATTTATGACGCAGAAACAGATTGCAGAAGACATACAGACTGCCGTGCAGACGTTAAGGCAGGGCGGGCTCATCCTGTACCCGACGGACACGATTTGGGGCATCGGGTGCGACGCAAGCAACGAGGAGGCGGTGAAGAGAATCTTCCGATTGAAGCGGCGCGAGGACTCGAAGGCGATGATTTGCCTGGTGGACAGTGCCGACAGGATGCAGCGATACCTGCGACGCGTGCCGGATGTGGCTTGGGACCTCGTGGAGTTTGCCGAGAAGCCGCTCACTCTCATCCTCGACGGCGCCACAGGTCTTGCGCCAAGCCTCATTGCCGAGGACGGCAGCATCGGGCTTCGTGTCACCAAGGAAGCCATCAGCCACGAGCTTTGCTACCGCTTCCAGAAGGCCGTCGTGAGCACGAGCGCCAACATCAGCGGCGAGCCATCGCCCGCCTGCTTTGCTGAGATAACAGACGAGATAAAGCAGGGCGTGGACTACATCATGCAGTCGCGCCAGAACGACACAAGCAAGTCGAAGCCCAGCCAAATCATCAAGCTGAGCCTTGACGGACAGATAAGGATAATAAGAAAATAGGAGTGAAGAACGAAGAGTGAAGAGTGAAGAATAAGAATTACATTTGGGGGCAAAGGAAACTTTGATTCTTCATTCTTCGTTGACTTGCGTCGAGCCTTGCTTCTTCTCTCTTCACTAAAACAGAAATCAATGGTAAATACGAGGAATTCCATAGCATGGCTTATCCGATGGCGCCGCAGGCACTTCTCTGAGGGCAGGTTCGTGCTGCTCATCAGTTTCCTTGTCGGCATTTTCACTGCCTGCGCGGGTTTGCTTCTGAAATGGCTCATCGGGCAGATTGAGGACCTATTGACGCGCGAGTTCGTCGAGACCGGCGCCAACTGGCTCTACCTCGTCTATCCCGTCATCGGCATTTGGCTGACGATGCTCTTCATCAAGTATATTGTGAGGGACGACATCGGCCACGGCGTCACGAAGATTCTTTTTGCCATCGCCCGCAAGCAGAGCCGCATCAAGCCCCACAACACCTGGACCTCCGTGGCTGCTTCGGCCATCACCATCGGCTTTGGCGGCAGTGTCGGAGCCGAGGCACCTATCGTGCTGACGGGTAGTGCGATAGGCAGTTCGTTAGGTCAGCTCTGCCGACTCTCCAATAAGTACATGATGCTCCTGGTGGGTTGCGGAGCTGCCGGCGCCATTGCCGGCATCTTCAAAGCCCCGATAGCCGGCCTCGTCTTTGTGCTCGAAGTGCTGATGCTGGACTTGACGATGACCAGCCTCCTGCCGTTGCTCGTGACGAGCGTGACGGCTGTGGGCCTCACCTTCGCCGTTTCCGGCACCAATCCCATCTTCGAGTTCCACCTGCAGGACGCCTTCACGGTCAATCGCATCCCAGCCTACCTGGCCCTCGGCATTGTCTGCGGACTGGTGGCGCTCTATTTCACAAGGACGATGAACTTCCTGGAGGGCATCTTCCGCCGCCTGCAGGGCCGCTACAGGAAATTCCTTTTGGGATCCGCCATGCTGAGCTTGCTCATCTATCTCTTCCCGTCGCTCTACGGCGAAGGTTACGACCTCATCACCCTTTTGCTCAACGGCAACGGGCAAGCCGACTGGGACACGGCGATGGACCGTTCGCTCTTCTACGGCTCCGACCACTTGCTCGTCTATCTCTTCCTCATCGTGGTCTTCAAGGTGTTTGCCTCTACGGCCACCAACGGCGGCGGTGGCTGCGGCGGTATCTTCGCGCCCAGCCTGTTCCTGGGCTGCATCTGCGGCTTCATCTTCTGCCGTCTTTGGAACATGTACGACGTGCTGGGCATCGACATCCCCGAGCGCAACTTCGCCATGCTGGGCATGTGCGGACTGATGAGCGGCGTGATGCACGCACCCCTCACGGGCATCTTCCTCATCGCCGAACTGACGGGAGGTTACGCCCTCTTCATGCCTCTGATGATTGTGGCAACGGGTTCCTACCTCACCATCAAGTACTTCGAGCCGCACAGCATCTACGCGATGAGGCTTGCGCAAAGAGGCGAACTGCTGACCCACCACACCGACAAGTCCATCCTCACCCTCATGAGCATGGATAGCGTCATACAGCATTACGACCACGTCCTCTACCCGGACATGAACCTCGGCGACGTCGCCACGCAGGTCTCGAACAGCAAGAACCACGTCTTCCCCGTCGTGAACAAGCAGATGCAGTTCGTCGGAGCCGTCTATCTCGACGACATCCGCCACCTCGTTTTCCGCACGGAGCTGTACAGAGACTTCGCCGTGTCGCAGCTGATGACGCAGCCCGAGGCCCTTCTCTCCGTGAACGACCCGATGGAGGTGGTGGTCAGCGTGTTCGACAAGACAGGCGCCTGGACGCTGCCCGTCGTGGACGAAGAGGGCCTGTTCGTCGGCTTCATCCGCAAGAGCACAGTACTCACCGTCTATCGCCAGATGCTGGCAGACCTCTCGAACGACTAAAAAATGAAGAGTGAATATTAACTTGGAGATAAGAAGAGGAGTTATGAAGAGGAGTTAAGATAGGAAGTTAAGATTTGGAGTTATGAGGAGCCGATACATTTGGCCCATCATAACTTCCCATCATAACTCCCCATTATAACTTCCCATCATAACTCCCCAGAATGAATTATGAATTAAGAAGTAACACCCCATCTCTCCCATTATTTCCAGAAAGACCATGAACCGCGAGATTGATCTTAGCGTATCAGCTTATGGCGTGACACGCCCCCTCGACTACGACGTCGTGCTGTTGCCTTGGGGAGCCACAGAGCCCCACAACCTCCACCTTCCGTACCTCACCGATGCCATCCTTGCCCATGATGTGGCAGTGGATGCCGCTCAGCTTGCTTTGGATGAATATGGCGTTCGCGCGATGGTGCTGCCGCCCGTGGCTATGGGAGCACAGAACCCCGGGCAGCGCGACCTGAAGTTCTGCATCCATTACCGCTATGACACGCAACGTGCCGTCCTTGCCGACACCGTGGCTTCGCTGCACCATCAGGGATTCCGCAAGCTGCTCATTGTCAACGGACACGGAGGCAACACCTTCAAGAGCATGATACGCGATTTGGCGGTGGACTATCCCGACTTCTTCATTCTCTCCAGCGAATGGTTCACGGTGCTTCCCGCGGGGGAATGGTTTGACGCCCCGGGCGACCATGCAGACGAGTTGGAGACCTCCGTGATGATGCATTATCATCCCGAACTGGCTGACCTCGCCGAAGCAGGTCCCGGCCTCGCCAATCCCTTTGCCCTGCAGAGCCTTCGCGAGAAGACAGCCTGGCTGCCGCGCCATTGGACGCGCGTCACAGCCGACACGGGCATAGGCGACCCGCGCCATGCCACCCCCGAGAAAGGCCGTCGCTTCGCAGAAGCCGTCGCAAGGAAGTATGCAGTCCTGCTGAAGGAGCTTGCCGCAGTCAGGGGCGAGCAGGACTTTTATTTGCCCTGAGTCCTTCCGGGCTGACGTGAGATAATCGGAAATAATATTATTGGTGTTTTTTTGCCTGACACCAATAGAAGAAAATTCCCACGTGTAGGAACTCCAGTCCCCACGTGTAGGAACTCCAGTCCCCACGTGTAGGAACTCCAGTCCCCACGTGTAGGAACTCCAGTCCCCACGTGTAGGGATTTTGTACACTGCCTGCAGGTCGGTGCGTCAAGCCAGTATTCACGCATGCTCCGGACTCCCGTGTGGCCGTGACGCGTATGGTTGAATCTATTTTTATGACCTTTAACAAGAATTAACGAACGGGGTGGGTGAAAATGCAAATAAATGTTTATCTTTGCAGCATGATTGCAAATGTCATCGTTTAACTGACAATAGAATTAACCTTAAAACAAACAATATGAAGAAGATTATTACTGTTCTTGCATTGCTCCTCGTGGGAGGAGTTCTTTTCAGTCGCGCCTGGGCCGAGGACTACCCGCTGAGGGTGGCTGGCATACAGGTCACTTCGTCGAACGCATCAAACATTACCGGCAGTGGCATTAGCGGAAAGGTGAGCTACAACAGCAGCACGAAGACGCTTACTCTGAACAATACTACAATTAACACGTCGGAGGCCTGCATCTACAACTACGGCATCGACAATCTGACTGTTTGTATAAAGAATAATGCTGAGTTGACAAGTACGTCCAGCCACGGCATCCACTCCACCAGGGGCATTACCATCACGAGCGACGACTTTTCAAATGTCTTTATAACTGCCAATACCAGCAACAAGTGCGCTGTGTGGGTACGCAACGGCAATTCGCTCTGGATTGAGAAGTGCTGGATGGTGGTCAAAGGATACTATGCTCTGACGGGCGACGGCGAAGAAAAACTCTATCTCTCGCGCTGCTTTGTAGATGCCACTTCTACCGGAAGCGCTCCATGCGTCACCGACTTCAATGAGATTGGCACATTTGGCGTCACATACACCTACGACGGCTCTACATACAACACCACGAAGAAGCGTTTGCTGGACAGCTCAGGAAACTATCTGAAGTCGCACCGTTTGCGACCTCGCCTGGCAGTGGGGCGCAACATCTGGGACCCGCGCTACGATGCCTCTTTCAACAGCAGCAGTTCTGGAATCCACATCACATCCGGCTCCATCGACTATGTCGCCAGCACATCTACCCTCACGCTCAACAATGTGAATGTTGAGATATACAACACAGATAGGGATGTCATCTCATACTATGGCCTTTCCTCTGGAAACACGCTCAACGTAAAGCTCTCCGGCAGCAATAACGTAACACTGAAGGATGCAGATGCGGGTTATGGCGGTATCGATGTAGGCAGCAACATGAAGATTAGCGGGCAGTCTCCAAGTTCCTCAAGACTGATTATCAATGGAACTAGTGTCGGTGGTATGGGTATCTACGTAAATGGTAACAAGACATTGACCTTAGAAAATGTCCATGTTGGCAGTGCTTATTTACGCGGAAGAAGCGAAGCAACAGCAAAGTTAAACATCAACAACTGCAGTGTGGCCTCCACAAATTCGGTATGCTACTTCGAGAGTTGCACCATGACAGGCTGCGACTCGCGCTGGTCCCATTTCAATAAAAGCGAGAAAGGGTTCTGCGGAAGAGACGGGAATTTGCTTGAAAGTGGTGTGAGCATCAAGCCTGTAAGCACGACGTACCCCATCTACATATTGGGCAGGCAAATGAACGATGTAAACAACGAAAGTGGCATGTTCTCCGCAGAAGGGATGAAGGGTGGCTGGATTGATTACGATACCAACACCAATATGCTCACACTCTCTGACGTGAATCTCACCACTCCCAGCGGCAGCAGCGAACCGATACTGCGTACCCAAAAGAGCGGGCTCAACATAAACCTCAAGGGCACCAACACGCTGCACACCGACGGCACAGGCCTGCTCATTGACGCATACACCCAAATCACTGGTGCCGACGACTTCAGCGGCGTGCTCAAAGTGGAAGGCTCGCCCACGAAGGGCATCAGCTTCGCCTCAGAGCAGCTGTACCTGCATGACAATGCTGTCGTCGAAGTCAAGGGCAGCAGCTGCGGCGTGGGCACTACAGGCAACAACAGCACAGCAGCAGGAGCCTTGACCATGGGGAACGCTACTCTGCGAGTTCGCAGCGGCGGCGTGAAGGGGCTGAAGGGCATAAACGTGACCTCAAGCGCCGTCATCACCACTCCGCGAGGCGGTCGCGCTGAGCAAACCAGCAGCAATGGAAGGGCCATCGTGGACAGTGACGGCAACGTGGCGCCCTACGTGCAGATAACAACCAGCGACGACCCCGACTTCGTCTTCATCAATGGCGGAGGCAGCGAACCAGCCGACGTGAATGCCGACGGCACCGTGGACAATGCCGACATCACCGCCGTCATCAAAGTCATAAAGGAACGGCTGGAGTCGAACTCCTTCTGACATCAGTCCTAACTCCATAACACTCGACATGATTATGAAACCCCAGATAAGACTCATATTAGCATTGGCCCTGGCCATCGTAGCGGGCAATGCTGCGGCACAGCGGCTGCGCCTGCAGCCCCTGGAAGCCTTCGTGAACGAACAGGTTGAGCTGGTTGTAACGGCTGAAAACGTGTCAGGCATGACGTCCCTGATGTTTACCCTCGCCTTGCCCGACAACATCCGCTCGACGGGACGCACGCCCATCCTCAGCGAAGCGACAAACAACCATACCGTCGAAACTGCAATGCTTGCGAACGGCAAACTGCTCGTCATACTCTACAGCATGAACCTCAACACGTTCACCGACGGAGAACTGCTCCGCATCCCCCTCGCCATGACATCCGAAGAAGGTAATGGCACAGCCAGGCTCGCCGACGTCCGCTTCTCCGACACCTACGCCGTGAGCTATCCGGCCGACGAGTCGGAAGCCATTATCACAGGCATCAAGGGCATCGCCCCAGACCGTCCTCAGAAGGCAGAAGGCAACACGTACACCCTCGGCGGCCAAATGGTCAATGGGCAATGGACTACGGTCAATCGTAAACTGCCGCAGGGCATCTATGTGGAAAAAGGCAAGAAAGTACTCAATGCTTGGAAGTCCAAGCCTTGAAGTGATAAGCGAATAATCAAGGATTATAAGGTCCCTTAAGGTCCCTAAGGTCTTGCTCCTTCACTTTCCCTCGTTCGCAAGCGGATGATGGCCATCAGCATCGCTCCGTACATCATGCAGACAAGCATCGCATCAAGATAAACGCCGGTCAGCGTGGCGAAAGGAAGGCCGCCCACCAGGTCGATGATGCGTTGCTGGAGAGCTTCAAGATTGTTTAAAAGCCAACCCAAAGGCGCTATGGGCAGCAGCATTGCCGCGATGGTCAGGTAGATGATGCCGGTCGTCAATGGTATAAGCACGACGCTCAGGGGCGGGCCAAGCATGGGGATTTGGTGGAAGTAGTAGGCCACGAGCGGCATCGTGCCGAGACTGGCGACGCACGAGACGACGAGCAGCCTCACCGCCCAAGGCATCCGCGGGAACATGTCGTGAATGGGGCGCCAAAGCGTAAGCAGGAAGAAGACGGCAACGAAGGAGAGCTGGAAACTGATGCTCAGCAGGTCGGTCGGGCTGATCAGCAGGATGATGATGGCACTCAGGGCCAGCGGATGCAGCGGGTCGGTGTCGTACCCCATAAGGAAAATGATGGTCAGGACAGAAAGCATCAGCGCCGCTCTCACCAGCGAGACAGGCAAACCCGTCAGCAAGGCATAGCCCCACAGCACGAGCAGAATGAGGGGCAGGGCGTGCCACCGACACTTGCTGAAACGTACCCAGCGAATGAAGATAAGATACAGGAAACCATAGAGGATGCCGAGATGCATGCCGCTCAGTGCCAGCAAGTGGCTCGCGCCCACCTCTCTGTAAGCCTGCTTCGTCTCGCGGCTTAGGTCGTCTCTTTTGCCCACCACCAACGCCTCGCTGAGGGCAAGCGTCCGAGGCGACACGCCCGACCTCTCCAATCTCGCTATCATGGCTGTCTGCACGGACTTCGCCTTTTGTTCAATGCCTTGTTGCCAGCCAGGTTTTGTGTCGCTCAAAGGCACGATGGCAGCCCTGCTGCAACCAAGAAGCAGCCAAACGAAGAGCGTCAGCGCGTCGTGGAGGTGCTGATTGGTCTTTCTCGTTAAAGTGCAGGCTATGACCGCAACGGCGAGCAGCGGCAGATAGTAGGGCAGGGGATGACTCAGCCCGACAGCAATGCCCGCCATCAACGCGACAGCGCACCAAAGCATCGGATGCTGGACAAGCATAGGGGAGAAGCTAAATGGCTATCAGTTCCTGTCCTATCTTGCGGACAGTATCAAGTATTAACGAAACTCTGGCTTCGCTGGCGTTCTTTTTGCCGCTGATATATTGAGCCATTAGGCTTTGGGAGATTCCCAAGCGTCTTGCAATGGCCGAAACATTCAATTCGGGATGAGCCATGAAGAGTTTGTAGAGCTGCGTCGTCTCTCGTTTGTCGAAGAAACCATCGAAACTCAAATCTTCATCAATGTCTTCCCAGTGAATCCCGTACTCGTCGGCTTCGTAATTAGCCCGTTGTTCCTTCGTAGCATACCTCAAGCGCGGATAGTCATTGAATTTCTCGCAAGCCTCCTTTCCGCTGGAAGTCCTAATCCAGATGGCATCTTCTGTCAGCCATATTCTCGTTATCTTCTCCATTGTAGCCTCCGTTCTTATTTCGCATTATTGAAGAAAGTGTTCCAATGCTGGGCAATAATCTCTTCGTTATCCTCCAGTATCGCTTCAATCATTTTCAACTCCGATGGTTTGAAACCATGATTATAGACCAGCGAGATAGGAAAAATGTTGTATCTCGCCACAGCACTGCCTTTCCTTATATGAATATGAATCGGTGTGTGGTCATTGCCATAAAACCAGAATCTGTATCCGAATAAGGTGAATACTGTAGGCATCGTTTCTGACTTTTTGCTGCAAAGGTAGGTAATTATTTTATTACCTCCAAATGATTATGCCTATTTCTTCATCAAAAGCAATTATTTTCTTTGTCTTGACAAGAAGAGAGGCTGGCGAGTTCCTCACAGGCCTTTGCTGGGTTGGGGGCACGGAAGATGGCGTTGCCAGCGACAAGGACGTCGGCGCCTGCTTCTTTCAGCAGCTTGCCTGTCTCCATGTTGACGCCGCCATCCACTTCGATGAGGGCATGGCTGCCTGTGCGGTCGAGCAGGCGACGCAGCTCCCGCACTTTCTCCAAGGTATGCGGGATGAATTTCTGTCCGCCGAAGCCCGGGTTGACGCTCATCAAAAGCACCAAGTCTACGTCGGCTGCGATGTCTTCAAGGACGCTGACGGGCGTGGCAGGATTGAGCGTGACGCCTGCCTTCATGCCCGCCTCGTGTATCTGCCCGACGACGCGATGCAGGTGCGTACAAGCCTCGTAGTGCACGTTCATGATATAAGCGCCGAGGGCCTTGACCTCATCAACAAACTTCTCTGGCTGCACAATCATGAGGTGCACGTCGAGCGGCTTCTGGCAAATGCGCGCCACATGCTTCAGCACGGGAAAGCCGAAGGATATGTTGGGCACGAAGACGCCGTCCATGACGTCGATGTGGAGCCAGTCGGCACTGCTCTTGTTGAACCACTCCATCTCGGCCTCGAGATTGGCGAAATTGGCAGCAAGCAAAGAAGGCGATAACATCTAAAAATTTACGATTTTACGATTTACTATTTACGATTTATTTACGATTTAATAATTTAACTATTTATCCCCCCTCCTTTGGAGGGGCTGGGGGAGGCTGTTATTTACGATTTGGTGATTTAACCATTTACAACGCGGCTGCAAATCTTCAATCTTCAATCCTCAATTTTCGATTATCAATCTTCAATTGTCAATCCTCAATTATCAATCTTCAATTGTCAAACGCCATCATGCCGATGCGATGAAGACATAAGGTTGCGGACGAAAGGTGCGGGCAAACTGACGTATCTTTGCCAGAACTGCTGTGCTTGGTTGAAATAGTGGTAGGGGTAATGTTTGTTCCATAGGCGGGTGGTTGGGGTAACGTTTAAAAGTTGATAGTTTAAAGTTTAAAGTTCATAGTTGACTGGTTAAAGGTTTTCGATGTCAACGAATGCCTTTTATAAGAAGAACGAATGAAGGGGGCATTTTATTGTAGGAAAAGATAAGTTTTTTCACTTTAAGCGATATTCCCTTCTATTTAGACTTTTGTGAAATAGCGTTTCCCGGAAATCGCGAGAAAAGGGATTTAGTAACGAATTAAGAATTAAGAATTAGTATTTCATAGTTTGGAGTATAAAACTTGCTGTTTGACAAAATAAAGCTTTTGTATGTCAATTCGTTATAAAAAAGCAAGAGGGGCGATTGGTGCACATTTTGCATCTTTTGTGCCGTTTGTTGAAATACAGAAAGTTAAGGATTTGAACACTTTTCGAGGCGATAAAAAAAGTTTGGCGATTTGGAGATTTTGTAGTACCTTTGCAGTCGAATTCGCCAAAAAAACAGGCCTTCAAACATTTGCCTTCTGCCGAGCTAAGCTTACCCCAGTTTGCTATGTTGCCGAGGCAGGAAATTTCCCCTGAACGGGGAGAACCTATATACATTATATAATATACGTGAAAGAGAACGAACAGATATTGTGGCAGCGGTGCATGGAGATGTTCCATAGCAACGTTAGCGAGCAGCAGTTCCAGACTTGGTTCTCGCCGATGAAGCTCAAGTCGTACGATGCTGCCCGAAAGGAGCTGGCGGTATTCATACCGTCCCAGTTCTTTTTCGAGTATCTGGAGGAGCACTTCCGCAGGCTCATTCACGTGACCATCAGTCGTTTCTTTGGTGGCGATGTCACGCTCTCGTATGAGGTTGAGGTGGCCGATAATGTGACGGTGACTCAGGAAAGCGAAAACGACGTGATGCCGCAGGCAGCTCCGAGCAAGTTTGCTGCCAACCAGTCGCCCACGTTGGCGCAGGCTGTCGGCCTTGCAGAAGACCTCGACTCGCAGCTCAATCCGCGTCAGACCTTTGCTAACTTCATCGAGGGCACGAGCAACAAGTTGCCGCGAAGTGTAGGTCAGGCCATTGCCGAGCATCCCGAGCAGATGACCTTCAACCCGCTTTTCATTTATGGCCCGAGCGGTGTGGGCAAGACGCATCTCGTGAATGCCATCGGTTTGCGAACCAAGGAGCTGCATCCCGACAAGCGCGTCCTCTATCTGAGTGCACATCTTTTCATGGTGCAGTTCACGGATGCCATCAAGCGCGATACCGTCAACGACTTCATACACTTCTACCAAAGCATCGACATGCTCATCGTGGACGACATGCAGGAGCTGGTCGGCATGAAGGGCACGCAGAATGCTTTTTTCCACATCTTCAACCATCTCCGTCAGAACGGCAAGCACATCATCATGACTTGCGACCGTCCGCCAGTCTCCCTGCAAGGCATGGAGGACCGGCTCATCACGCGTTTCAAGAGCGGACTGATGGCAGAAATGGAGAAGCCCGAAGAGAGTCTGCGCCGCGACATCCTGCATAGCATCGTGAAGCACGACGGCCTGAATATTCCCGACGACGTGCTCGACTTCATCTCGTCGAACGTCAACAACAGTGTACGCGAGCTGGAAGGCATCATCCACAGCCTGCTGGCCTATTCCGTCGTTTATGGCAAGGATATCGACCTCGACTTCTCACAGCGCATCTTGGCCGGTCGCATCAAGATAGAGAAGAAGAACGTCACCATCGACCAAATCATCTCCACCACTTGCGAGCATTTCAACGTGAAGGAGGAAGACGTCTTCGGCAAGAGCAGGAAGGCCGAGATAGTGACCGTCCGGCAGATGAGCATGTATCTGGCTCACAAACATACGAAACTGACAGCAAGCAAAATAGGCATTTACGTTGGCAACAGAGACCACGCCACCGTCCTGCATGGCATAAAAACCATAGACGGCAGGCTGAAAAAGGACAAGAAGCTACAACGTCACCTGGAAGAGCTGGAAGAGAAACTTATAGGAAAGGCACTATGAACATCAAGCAGAGAAGAACCATCCGCAAATACACTCAGCAGCCCGTCAGCGACGAGCTGCTGAATCGGTTAATAGAGGATGCCTCGCGGACACAGACCATGGGCAACCTCCAGCTATACAGCGTTGTGGTGACGCGTTCGGCAGAGAAGAAGGAACAGTTGGCCCCCGCCCATTTCTTCCAGCCGATGGTGACGCAGGCTCCCGTAGTCCTGACCATTTGTGCCGATTTCCGCAGGACCACCGACTGGTGTTTGCAGAGAGAGGCTAGTCCGGGCTACGACAATGCCTTGAGTTTCCTCAATGCCGCCACCGACGCTCTGCTCTTCACCCAGACATTCTGTTGTCTGGCAGAAGAGGAAGGGCTCGGCATCTGTTTTCTCGGCACGACGATTTATCAGCCCCAGGCCATCATCGCAACTCTCGAACTGCCCGAACTCGTCTTCCCTGTTGCCACGCTGACTGTCGGCTGGCCAGCAGAGAAGCCTCGGCAGACTGACCGCCTGCCCCTCCAAGCCATTATGCATCAGGAGACCTACAATCCCTTCACCTCTGAGCGCATCGATGTCTGCTACAAGAGGCGCGAGTCGCTGGCCGCCAACAAGCACTTCGTGGAAATCAACGAAAAGCAGACGCTTGCTCAGGTCTTCACCGACATCCGCTATACGCGAAAGGACAACGAGGCGATGTCTGAAGTCCTGATTGCCACGCTCGCTCAGCAGAAGTTCATGAAGGTGGAAGGCTTTCCGGGCGGCATCATTCCCTCCGTCGTGGAGCGTAGGCCGGAAGTCTTGGAGTGCGACGTCGTTCGCTTTCAGAACAAGAAAGAGAAGTGGGTGGCTTTTGTCGGCATGCTCGATGGCGTTCCCTACGAAATCTTCACTGGTCTGCAGGACGACGAGGAAGGCATTGCCATCCCTAAGAGCGTCTCGAAAGGCTTCATCATCAAGCACTACGACCGCGAGGGGCAGAAGCGCTACGACTTCCAGTTCGTCAACAAGCGTGGCTACAAGACCACCATCGAGGGCCTGAGCGAACGCTTCAACCCCAAGTACTGGGACTATGCAAAGCTCATCAGCGGCGTGCTTCGCTATCGCATGCCCATCGACCACGTCATCCGTCTCATCACGTCCCTACAACTTGAGAACGACACGATGAATTCCTGGACAGCAGGCGTGGCTCGCGTCCTGAAGAAGTACTTGCCCGAGTCGCAACAGACGCCCGACGACGAGGATGCCGATACTTAAAAGCCGACATAAACCACGAATCGTACGGATTGCCATGGTAGCAAGGAAATAATTCGTGCAATTCGTGGTGAGAGAACCAGCAGTCCGTTTAATTCGTAGTAGTGAATATGGAAGCGAACAAGTGTGCAGAGATAGCAATCAGCCGCATCAAGGTGCGTGCCTATCATGGCTGCCATCCGCAGGAGCGGATGGTGGGCGGCGACTTCTATGTCAGCATTGTTGCTCAGGTGGAGGTGGAGGCCTCGGCATGGAGGCACGACCGGCTGGAAGGCACAGCAGACTATTCCCGCTTCGTCAGCATAACGAAAAGGGAGATGGCAAAGCCCTCCAATCTCCTCGAGCATGTTGCAGCCCGCATTGGCTCGGCAGTTCTCGAGGAATGTCCCCAAGTCATGAAGGTAAGCGTGGCAATCGAGAAGGAGAACCCGCCGCTCGGCGTCCTTTGCGGAGGCGTCAGTGTTAAAATAGAGCAAAAAAGGTAAGGAGTGCTGTGGCCGAGACGCCCTCGTACTTTTGAAACGTTTCAAATAGGAATGTACAGCGGCAGGCCATTTCCTCCACCTTTCTTGCCACTTTACTCAGCAACTTGAAAAAAAACTTGCCACTTTGCTTTCCTTTTTTGGAAAGTTATCGTATCTTTGCACCGTCTTAGTAAATTATAATGGGCGAGAGATTCAGCATCATATATAGTGAAGAGGCAATGACGTTTCTCAAATCGCTGCCGAAGAAGGCCAGCAAGAAGATTAAAAGAATAAAGAGAAGAAATGATGAAGTATTATACACATGATGAAATGCTCAACGATGTGGTCGGCGAGCGAGGTACCGTTATGCGCGACGAGTTCGAGGCCAGACTGAAGGCAGAGGTTGAGGCATACAAGATAGGTATTGCCATCAAGCAGACTCGGCAAAAGCAACGCCTCACGCAAAAGCAATTGGGCGAACGGATGGGCGTTCAGGAGGCGCAGGTCTCCAAGATAGAGAGTGGCAGGAGCGTAACCTTTGCCACTATCGTTAAAGCTTTTAGGGCACTTGGCGCGAAATCGGCAAGCCTCGACTTAGGCGGGTTGGGACGTGTCGCTTTGTGGTGAACTGCAAACAATAACACAAAATACAGTAAACATAATGAAAAAGAAAGTAAGATTCAGTCTCGTCTATAGAGACATGTGGCAGAGCAGCGGCAAGTTCCAGCCGCGCAAGGATCAGTTGGCACGCATCGCGCCCGTCATCATCGAGATGGGTTGCTTCGACCGCGTGGAGACCAATGGCGGTGCCTTCGAGCAGGTGAACCTGCTGGCAGGCGAGAACCCCAACGAGGCGGTGCGCGCCTTCTGCAAACCCTTCAACGAGGTGGGCATCAAGACACACATGCTCGACCGCGGCCTCAATGCCCTTCGCATGTACCCCGTGCCCGACGATGTGCGACAGCTCATGTACAAGGTGAAGAAGAAGCAGGGCACCGACATCACCCGCATCTTCTGCGGCCTGAACGACGTGCGCAACATCATCCCCAGCATCAAGTGGGCCAAGGAGGGCGGCATGATACCGCAGGCCACCCTGTGCATCACCACCAGCCCCATACACACGGCTGAGTACTACGCCTCCATTGCCGACCAGCTGATAGCAGCCGGGGCAGCCGAGATTTGCCTGAAGGACATGGCCGGCATCGGTCAGCCTGCACTGCTTGGCAAGCTGACGGGCATGATAAAGCAGAAGCATCCCGACATCATCATACAGTATCACGGCCACAGCGGCCCCGGCCTCTCCATGGCCAGCATACTGGAGGTCTGCAACAACGGCGCCGACATCATCGACACCGCCATCGAGCCCCTCTCTTGGGGCAAGGTGCATCCCGACATCATCTCCGTGCAGTCGATGCTCAAGAACGAAGGCTTCGACGTGCCCGAAATCAATATGAACGCCTACATGAAGGCGCGTTCGCTCACGCAGGAGTTTATCGACGACTGGCTGGGCTACTTCATCAATCCCGCCAACAAGCACATGTCGAGCCTCTTGCTTCGTAGCGGCTTGCCCGGCGGCATGATGGGCTCCATGATGGCCGACCTGGGTGGCATCCAGAGCGTCATCAACAACCTGCGCAAGCAGAAGGGCGAACCCGAAATGAATACCGACGACATGCTCGTCGCCCTCTTCAACGAGGTGGAGCACGTCTGGCCGATGGTGGGCTATCCCCCATTGGTGACGCCCTTCAGCCAGTACACCAAGAACATCGCCCTCATGAACCTCCTCACCATAGAACAGGGCAAGGGACGCTTCGTGATGATGGACGAGGCGATGTGGGGCATGATACTCGGCAAGAGCGGCAAGGTGCCGGGGCAGATTGCTCCCGAACTGGTGAAGCTCGCCAAGGAGAAGGGCAAGGAGTTCACCGACATCGACCCGCACACACTCTATCCAAATGCGCTCGACGACTTCCGCAAGGAGATGAAGGAGAACGGCTGGGACTGCGGACAGGACGACGAAGAGCTCTTCGAGCTGGCCATGCACCCCGAGCAGTACCGCAACTTCAAGAGCGGGCAGGCCAAGAAGAACTTCCTTGCCGACCTCGAGAAGGCCAAGGAGGCCAAGTTGAGCAAGTCCATCAAGCCCGAGGAGCTTGCCGCCTTCAAGCACGCCAAGGCCGACGCCGTGGTCAGCCCTGTGGACGGTCAGGTCTTCTACGAGTTCAAGGGCGACGGCGAAGGCATTCCCTGCCTCGAGCCCGCCATCGGACAGAAGTACAAGGACGGCGACGTCCTCTGCTACGTGCAAGCCACATGGGGCGAGTTCATCCCCATCCCCGCAGGCATCGGCGGCCGCCTCGTCGATATCTCGGCCAAGAAAGCCTCCCACGTCCGCCGCGGCGACACGCTCGCCTGGATAGAGCGGGAAGCAGTTTAAACAGACTCTTGCCGGTGCTGGTGTCAGTAAACGGCAACGGATTTGACAGATTTTGCTGATTCTGTGCTGCGGCATAGAAACTGTGCATGTTCGTTCGTGCATCCTGATATATATATAAAGGATGCACGAACGAACAAAACTTTATAGCGACGCACGTTACACCTGCCTTCCCGCGACACGTTGTCAGCCTTCGAATAACACTTTGTCAGCCAGCTCGCAACACTTTGTCAGACTTCCCGCAACACGTTGCTGTTTTCTTATAACATGTAATTGTCATGAATGGCGTGTCTAAAATGCCAATTAGAAGTATCTAATTTGCCGATTCGATATGCCTAATTTGCCAATTAGAAGTGTCAAGTTGTCAAACGCCACGTGTAGCATCCCCATTTCCCACACGTAGCACTTGCACTTCCCACGTGAAGCATTCTCATTCCCCTCTGTTCTCGTTTTTCATCCTTCATTCTTTCATTTTTGATTTCTCTCTGCATCCATGCATCCATTTTGCAGTCAGCGAATTATATGCTTTTAGTGATGAGCAACGATTGTTTTTGACTACTTTTGCAATATTTTTCTTGCATTTCCTTTGCATGAATTGGATAATTTGCTATCTTTGCGGCGTGATACCTATGTCATGTTGCTTTTTGTTTGGTGCAGGAGGCAGCAAAATATAGGAGTTGACGCATCCTTGCGTCAAGACAACAGCACTGGCAGCGGCCGGCTAAACAACTTATTGGAAATAATCGAAGCGTTATGCTCTTCTCTTGCAAGTAGAAAACCTAGGAAATTTTCATCATTGCATAGAATCCCCGGAGACCTGTAATCATGGCTCAAAGTAGAACGAAGACGACATAGCAGCTTCACGCGATAGCGTGGAACTGACTTTAATCATCTTTTCTACTTGGGCTTTCCTAGGGCCTTCTACTTGAAGATGGGACATACAGTTCCACGCTTTCTTTGTGCCCGATAGTCAAGACTCAATGCATTACACATTATTAATTATTATAAACCACATTAAAAATAAAACTCTATGAAAAAGAAACTTTTACTATTAATGGCTCTTTGCCTGCTGGCGTGCACAAATGCCTTTGCCTACTATTTAGATGGCATCTACTACAATTTCTCTGGTGATGAAGCAACTGTGATTAGGTTTACTTATCAAGATCCCTCTTTAGCAGTTGTTATTCCAGATTCTGTCACATACAATGGTAATACTTATTACGTGACAACTATTGGGAATGATGCCTTTAGGGACCGTACAAATTTAGTATCTATTACAATTCCATCTACTTTGAAACGGGTGAAGACTGGAGCTTTCAGAGGCTGCACTTCGTTGACAAAGGTAATAGTGAAAGATATTGCTGCTTGGTGTGGTATTATTTATGAAGGAGATGATTTTGATGGCGATTTTCCATTAGGGCTGGTTCATGACAAGCATCTTTATAGTAACGATAATACAGAAATAACAGAGGTGGTCATACCTGAAGGCGTAACAAGGATAGAGAAACTTGCTTTCCGTGATGCAGTGTTTGTCACTTCGGTAACTCTTCCCAGCAGTGTGACCTATATTGGTGAGCAAGCATTCCGAGGGATGAAGAGTTTAACTTCCATCAATATCCCTCAAGGTATCATATCTATAAAATCGAGCGCTTTTCAAGATTGTAAAGTTTTGCCCTCTATTACTGTCCCTAATAGCGTGACAGAGATAGACCAGAATGCCTTCGCTGGCTGCAACAATCTGGAATCTATCTCTATCGGTCGTGGTTTAAAAAGCATTGACGGAACTGCCTTTAATGATTGTTATAGACTGACCTATGTAACCTTACTCTGTGATAGTGTCAGTACATGGTTCAAAGAAAGGGCTTCTATTCAAAGAGTCGTTATTGGCAACAGCGTGACAAACATCGACAGCCAAGCCTTCCAAGGTTGTAGCAAATTAAGCACCGTCACCTTTAGCAATAACTTGAAGAGCGTTGGCAAAGATGCCTTCGATGGAACTGCCTGGTATAACAATCAACCAGACGGTTTGGTATATACAGGAAAGATTGCTTATAAATACAAAGGCACAATGCCAACAGGAACAGAAATCGAGATAGAGGATGGAACAGTAGGAATAACAGAACAAGCTTTCGCCAATTGTGGCGACCTGACATCCATTTCCATTCCAGGTAGTGTGACAAGAATCGGTGAGAAAACATTCAGTGGCTGCACAAGTCTGACATCCATCACTATTCCAAACGGCGTGACGAGTATTGGCAATGAAACCTTCAAGGACTGCAGCAGCTTGAGTTCAGCTACTATCGGCAGTGGTGTGACAACCATCGGCAACCAGGCCTTCTCCGGCTGTAGTAGCTTGCCCGCTATCACCATACCTAACAGTGTGACAAGCATCGACAGTCAGGCCTTCAAGGGTTGTAGCAGCCTGAGCTCAATCGTCATCCCCAACAGCGTGACAAGCATTGGCGATGAAGCCTTTAAGGATTGCGGCGGCGTGACTACGCTCACTTTTGGAAATGGCTTGACAACGATAGGCGACAATGCCTTCGAGAATTGCTCCAGCTTAACCTCAATCACGATTCCCGACAGCGTGACAAGCATTGGTGCCTACGCCTTCAATGGCTGCGGCAATGTGACTTCCATCATCATTGGAAGCGGGGTAGAAACTGTCGGAGACTTCGCTTTCCAGAATTTTTGGGGCCTGACTGATGTCTATTGCTATGCTGAGGACGTTCCTGCTACAGGTGGCAATGCATTCAATCAATCATCAGCACTTGCCACGCTCCACGTCCCGGCATCTGCCATAGATGCTTACAACGCAGCTTCTCCTTGGAACAGTTTCAACTCTATTGAAGCTATCGACGACAGGACAGAGCAAACACTTGAACTTGCCGAGCTGCCAATGTTGAATAGCGGCAGTGCCACATATACGTTGCCCCAACAGACAGATCAAGGTCTCGCTCTGACTTGGAGCATTGCCGATGCCACTATTGCCAGCATCAGCGGATATCAGCTGACTCCCTTATCGGGCGGCACGACGACTGTCACCGCCACTCAAGCCGGCAACAGTCAGTATCTGCCCTTCACCAAGTCTTACACCCTGACCGTGGCAGACGAGACACTGCCCAACAACAGGCTCTATGCCGAGACGGTCAAGCTGCGTGCAGGTGCATCAAAGACCTTTGGCCTGAAGCTCGACAATACGATGTCGTTCATCGCCTGCGAGTTCTATCTCCAATTGCCTGAAGGTGTAAGGATAGAAACAGACGAAGACGGCTACCCGATAGCTGAGCTTGTGAGCGGCCGCATCAATAGGCACTCGCTGGAAGTGAATCACGTGGGCAACGGCCTTTATCACTTCCTTTGCTACTCGAGCAGGAACAACGCCTTT
>CACXLY010000031.1 GCA_902768605.1 uncultured Bacteroidales bacterium | reverse complement strand
TCTCTTATGTACCAAATATCTAGCGAAAAAATGCACCCTGCAATTTGAGCTATTGACTACCTACTACTCAAAATCACCCTGCAAAATGAGCTATACGCCAAGATGAAGGCTGAACCGAAGGTCGACGGCCGAAGGGAAAGTCAAAGCCTGATAAGAACATAGGCCTATTTTGAAAAGATAACGTGGGTCGTTTTCAGGCGACCCACGTTGCGTTTCCATTGTTCCCATAAAGGGACTTTAGAATAAGGCTTACTTCACGAACTTCTTGCCGTCCTTGATGTATAGGCCCTTCTGCGGTTTAAGCTAACGCTTCTTTGTCTATATGTATTAGTTTACTTTGTTTATTCTATAGGCGAATTGTATTAGTTAACAGTTAATGGATAATAGTTATTTGAAGCCGATGGGGCGATGCGGTTTCTTTGGTGGTGCCTGCAAGGCTGCCAAAGACTGGTTGATGAGCTCCAACTGCATGCGTGTATCTTCGTTGATGTTGTTCTGGTCGGCAAGTATGTCCTCTATGTCGAGCTTCAGCTCTTCAAAGTCCTTGCGCAACTGGGCCACATCGGCAGCCGCATCAGGTAACGCTGCTGCAATACGGCGGAAAGCCACAAAGGCACGCATTATTTCTCGATTGATGCTGATTGCTGTCTCAGACCTTAATACACTACTAAGCATCGCCACACCTAATTCTGTGAATGCATAAGGAAGATATTTGATGTTTGACCCACGTCCCTTGTTCAAGGTCACAAATTGTGATCTTGAACTATTAGAATCTTCTAAAATCCCTTTATTATCGGGGATGTTTGAGATCACAATTTGTGACCTTGAAGCAACTTGCATAACTTCGTCCTTAGTCAATTGGAACATAAAGTCATCACCATCGAAACGTGTTGCATTTCGACGAACGGCCTGATTAAGAACTCTGGTCTCTACACCGTACATAGCTGCCAGGTCGCGGTCGAGCATCACGCGCTGACCTCGTATCTCGTATATCTTGTTTTGTATGGTTTGAACTTCGTTCATACGACTGTGTTCTGTCTTTCGCGCTACAAAGATAGTGATTTATTCCTTTTAATCAAAGAAAAAAGAAAGAAAAGAGTTTAAATCACCATCGAGAGCATGCTGAGGTCGGCTTCCTCGCCTACGACCCAGACGATGTCATTAGGAGCGAACTGACGCTTGGCTTGGATGGTGTCGAGATGACCTTCCTGGTTCTCCACGCCAAGCACCATGCAATGGTAACGCAGGCGGAAGTCGATATCCTGCAAAGTTTTACCGATGAGGGGACTGCTCTCGCTGAGTTTGATGGAGATGACGGTCAGGTTGTGCGTCTCCTTGTTTCGCTCGGGCAGAGGCAGCACTTCCTGTTCGCTTCTGGCACGCAAGGACTCGATGGCTTCGCTGCCAGCCACCACCTCCAGCTCGTCGCCGGGATAGATGCGATGGCTGCCGCCGGGAATGTTTATTCGGTGTCCCGCCCGCAGGATTGCCGCGATATGCACGCGATCGTTCTTGCCGAAATGGAGCTGCGAAAGCGTCTTTCCGCCCCAACGGGAATGGGCAGGCACCTTCACCCGCGCTATTTGCAGGTCCTTTCCCCTGAGTTTTCTGCCGTAGCTCAAAGTGGCCTGTTGCTCCCTGAGTTGCAGGTTCTGCTTGAACGTGCGCTCCATCTTGATGCTCGTGTACTTGACAAATCGGCTCAGCACTATAAATACGAGGACTGCCAGACTGATAAGAACGTTCCAAAGCCACCAGAGCGGCGAAACGTACTCAACTACATCATATATTAATATAAGGCCCAAGAGAAACTTCGCAGACAGGACAAGACGCACGAGAAAAGCATTCATTTTTCCCGATGAAATCAGGTATTTTACCTCGCGACTGTGCATTTTCTTGACGACAATAGGTCTGATGCAAGGCGACAGAAGCAGTAGGGTGATGATGCCGCAAACGAGCGTGCCGTACCACTCACCGATGAAGTGCTTGCACAGAGGCAGAACGGTCGCATAGCAGAACATGATGACCGCAATACTTATCGTGAGATAGGCGGCCGTGTAAAACAACAAATCCCTGAACAGACGACGCCACGCATTTGCCGGCGAAAGCATGAGGCGCTGAGCTCGTTTATTGATAGACAGCGACTTGCCACGATTGATGAGCGACAACAACTCGCTGCTCATGGATTTTTCTATGCGATTGACGGCCTGCGGAGCGAGTTTGATGATGTAGGGCGTCAGGAAGGTCGTGATGATACTCACAGAGACGACGACGGGGTAAAGGAATTGGCTGGTGACGCCCAACTCTTGTCCCAAGCCCGCGATAATAAAGGCGAACTCGCCTATCTGCACCATCGAGAAGCCGCTTCTGACGGCGGTCTGCACGTTGCCACTCGTCGCAAAGAAGCTCAGACTGCCAAAGAACATCTGTCCGACCACGACGGCGAAAGTCAGGATAAGTATCGGAAGCCAGTATTCCTTCAATATCGAGGGCTCCACCATCATGCCGACCGACACGAAGAATACTGCGCCGAAGAGGTCTCTCAAAGAAGCGACGCTCTTCTCAATGTTTTCTGCCTCAAGGGTTTCAGCAAGGATGCTGCCCATCATGAACGCACCGAACGCAGGACTGTACCCGACCTCCGTGGCTATCACAGCCATCAAGAAGCACAAGCCGACGGAGACGACGAGCAGCGTTTCGCTGTTGATGTATTTTTTTGCCTTCCTCAAAATGATGGGCAACATGTAGATGCCGACCATGAACCACAGCAGGAGGAAGAAGCCGAGTTGCATCAGGCTCTTCATCAGCTCCAGTCCCTGGAAGGTGCGGCTCACGGCCAAAGCGCTGAGCATCACCATCAAGAGGATGCCCAGAATGTCTTCGATGATGAGCACAGAAATGACGCCGGAGGCAAAGCGCTTGCTTCGGAGGCCGAGGTCGTCGAAAGCCTTATAGATAATCGTCGTGGAGCTCATGCTGAGCATACCGCCCAGGAAGAGCCTGTCCATGTGGCTCCAGCCAAAGAACGACGCAATCATTCCGCCGACGCCTATCATGCAGAACATCACCATCACGGCAGTCAGGATGGGTTGCATGCCCATCTTCAGTATCTTCTTGAACGAGAACTCCAGTCCGAGTGTGAACATGAGGAAGATGACGCCCAGTTTGCTCCACTCGTCGATGCCGTCCATGCTGGTCACGGAAGGCGTGTAGGGCATGTGCGGTCCAGCAAGGAAGCCGGCCACGATATAGCCCAGGACGAGCGGTTGCCGCAGTCGCTTGAAGATGATTGTCACGATGCTGGCAACAACAAGAATGTAGGCGAGGTCAGTTATAAGCGAGGACACTTATTATATTGAAAATTGAATATTGAATATTGAAAAAATAAAAAATGACAATTGTAAATTAGAGATTTAGGAGGCCGAAAGGTCGAGCATCCGGTTGATTGACTTCACGGCTTGCTCTGCCACCTGTCTGTCCACCTCTATCTCCGGCCATTCGTACTTAAGGCAATTGTAGAGCTTCTGCATCGTGATGAGCTTCATGTAGTTGCACTCGTTGCAGGCACAGGTGCTGTCGTCGGGTGGGGCAGGCAGGAAGACCTTTTGCGGGCAGGCTTGCTGCATTTTGTGGAGGATGCCGCTCTCTGTGGCGACAATAAACTCCGTTGCTTCGTCCTCCTGACTGAACTTGAGGAGAGCGGCCGTGCTGCCCACCTTGTCGGCCACCTTGACGATTGGCCCCTTGCATTCCGGATGGACAAGTATCTTGGCCTGAGGATGGGCGGCCTTCAACTCGAGGATACGCTCCAGGCTGAACTTCTCGTGAACATGGCAGGCGCCGTCCCACAGGAGCATCTCTCGGCCAGTAATCGAGTTGATGTAGTTGCCGAGGTTGCGGTCGGGGCCAAAGATGATCTTCTCGTCCTTGGGCAGAGAGTTGACAATCTTCAGCGCGTTGCCGCTCGTCACCACTACATCCGTGAGGGCCTTGATGGCAGCCGTCGTGTTCACATAGCTGATGACGGTATGCCCGGGATGAGCCTTCACGAACTCGCCGAACTCCTTCGGCGGACAGCTTTCTGCCAGCGAGCAAGTGGCATTGAGGTCAGGCACAAGCACCTTCTTGTCCGGGCAGAGAATCTTGTTCGTCTCGCCCATGAAGTGTACGCCGCACATCACGATGATGTCGGCATCCGTCTGCGCAGCCTGCTGAGCCAGCGCAAGACTGTCGCCCACGAAGTCCGCAATGTCCTGTATCTCACCCTGCGTGTAGTAATGCGCCATGATGACCGCATTCTTCTCCTTGCACATCCGGCGTATCTCAGCCTTCATGTCCACACCCTCCGGCACGTCTTCATTCACGAAGCCGGCAGTTTTCCACTTGTTTTCAACCATCTTAATTATATTATTCCTTTTATATTATTTTTAAATATTAAATATGATGACGATGATGATACGGTGTTGATATGTTGATAAGATTTTGTCCCATTTCATCGGGAAAAACGTTATGAACACTCCTTCAACATTTCCACATCAGTTTTCCACCGTTTCGCTTTTTTTCCTTTCTCTTTATATATAGTAGTTTGCTGCGCAGAGGGGTGCAGAGTTATCAACATGTGCTAACAAGAGGCAAAGTTAATAATTTTCCTCGACATGCCGTCTTGATAAGTCTCTTTTTTTGTGTTGAAGGGTGTTTTATAACTTATATTTGATGTGGATAACGGGTGTTGAGGCTTCGAAAAGCTGCAATTAGTGTGAATAACTACGGGTTTATCAACACAGTTATCCACAATAATTGTTAACTTTGTCCACGTATTATAATAATAAGTAATGTAGTAAATCAGAGAATCGGGCATGAGAAAGTTGAAAGTGACGGAGATGGGCCGCATGAGTGTGGCTGAATACAGGGCGTCGGACAAGCAGCCGATAGTGGTGGTGCTCGACCATGTTCGCAGTCTTTACAATGTAGGCAGCGTGTTCCGCAGCAGCGATGCCTTCCGCATCGAGGGCGTCGCGTTGTGCGGCATCACGGCAAGGCCTCCTCATCCCGAAATACATAAGACGGCGCTCGGTGCTGAGGAAAGTGTCAGCTGGAAGTACTTCGAGCGGACCGAGGATGCTGTCGCGTGGCTGAAGGAGCAGGGCTACATCGTCCTTGCCATTGAGCAATGCGAGGGCAGCACGATGCTTCAGGACTTCGAGCGACAGCCCGGCAGGAAGTATGCCGTCGTATTGGGCAACGAGGTGAAAGGCGTGCAGCAGCAGGTGGTCGATATGTGCGACGGCTGCCTCGAGATACCGCAATACGGCACGAAACACAGTCTGAACGTCAGCGTGACGGCAGGCATTGTCCTCTGGCACTTGTCGGAGAAATAATCCCCACGTGAGGGGACTGGAGTCCCCACGTGTGAGGACTGGAGTCCCTACGTGAAGGGATTGGAGCTCCCACGTGAAGGAAAGCCAAACGCCACACGTGGAAAAGGCTTTTCCCACACGTGGCGTTTGCTGATGCTTCACGAAGCGTCCCGTTATCTCCTGATACCGTTGATGAGCATCTTCTTGGCCTGATCCCTGACGTCTTTAGCTTTGGTGATGTCTTCCTTAGCCTGTTCGTTCTCTTCCTTCAGGTTGCCCATGTTCTTCTGAGTGGACTCAATCTCCTGCTTGAGGTTTTCGAGCTTCTGCTTCGACTTCTGCAGGTTCTGCTCAGCCTTCGACACGTCGTTTTCCGCCTTTGTTACCTTCGACTGCAGCTTCGAGAGTTTGTCGCTCTCCTTAGCGTGCTTCGACTGCAGCTTCACGGATTTGTCCTGAGCCTTGTCGAGGTTTTTTTCGCCGTTCCTTTCGTAGTCGGCAGCCTTCTTTGCCACTTTCAGGTTGGCCTGAGCCTTCTTCAGTTCGGCAGTCTTTTGGTTAATCTTGTCCTTGATGCTTGCATCGGGATTGATTTTCGCCTCCTTCTTCAGAATGCTGATTTCAGATTTGAGTTTGTCCACTTCGAGGTCGAACTCGTTTTCCCAATCTGCGCACGACTTGCCGTCGTACATGCTCTGTGCCATGGCAGGCAGTGAGATGACCAAAGCCATCAGAAATAAAATCTTTTTCATAATACGTTTCTTTTTAATTATTAAACTTCGATTCTTTCGTTGTGACGTTATGTCGTAGTGCGGTTGTTACCGTTTATCTGCAGAGCTCCTGGCAGACCTTGTCCTGGAAGGCGCGTCCCATGGCTGAGGAATTGATGCCCTGGTTGATGATGGCAAAGGCGAGGACGTGGCCGCTGGCCGTAGTGAGGTAGCCTGCCAGCGAGGAGATGCCCGTCACGGTACCTGTCTTGGCGCGTACGTTTCCCTCAGCCTCGGTGCCTATCATGCGTTTCTGCAGGGTGCCGTCATAGCCAGCCACGGGCAGCGACGGCAGCAAGTGTTGCCTGATGGATTCCGTTCGCCAGGCATAGCCGAGCAGTGCGACGAGCATTTCCGCCGAGGCGTAGTTGTAGAGCGAAAGGCCGCTGCCGTCCGCCACCTTGTAGGGAGAGGGGTCAACCCCTATCTTGTTGAGCAGCTCCTCTGTCCGCTGAGCCGTTTCCTTGTGGCCAGCCCCCTTCTTTCCCGTCGTGGCAGCCGTCTGGTAGAAAAGGCATTCGGCGAAGATGTTGTCGCTGTTCTTCATCATCGGCACCAGCAGGTCGTCGAGGTAGTGGCGGATGGCATAGACGCTCTTCTGCTGTTGTCCACCCTTCCTGTCCGCTCTGGAGGCGTTGTAGGAAACTTTTATGCCGGCTTTCGAGAGCGCATCCAGCCATTTGTTCTCGAAGTTGTCCTTACCATCGACAAGCAGGGCCGAGAGCGGTCCGTAGTCATCGTCCCAGCACCATCCCCAGCCGAGCGGCGTGTTCTCGCGCATCGAGCAGTCGTAGATGATGCTGCCCGCGATGGTTCCTATGCCCTGCTGCTGCTTGATGGAGGCAGCGGCCTGGAGGAGTTCGTCGGCAGTGACGAGGGGGTCCATGCCGCCCACCACGATGAGGTCGCCATTGAGGACGCCGCCGCTCACCGTTCCCGCGATGCGGAAGTCCGTGGTGAGCCTGTAGTCTTCTTTGAGGAAGTTGAGGGCCGTCACGGCTGTCACTATCTTCTGGCACGAGGCGGGTCGCATCCGCTGGGCAGCGTTGATGGCATAGAGCGGCTGTCCGTCCGTCAGGTCATACACGTAGAGCCCGAGTTGCGACGTCTCGAAGATGGGCGACTGACAGAGCTGGTCGAGGGCCTGCTGCTTTTCGTATTGCCAAGTCCCCTGCTGAGCACGGTGCACCTGTGAGATGAGCGGGCGGGCGCTCACCACAGGCTCTTCCGCCTCCGGCTCCTCTTCCACGACGACCGGCGCAGGCACCTGAACCTGTACCGGAGCAGGCGGTGGCGTGTAGGTCTGGTAGCCATGGTGGCGCACAGCGCGTCGGGAGGCGCACGACGTCACCAAGAGAAGCAGGAGCAGATATTTCGTATATTTCATTTTCTAATGTAGCGAGGGCTGAGCCGTCGTATTGTCTTTGGTTAGAATTTATATCCCAGCACCAGTCCGAAGGCTTGGTTGTAGATGCTGACATCAGGGGCGAGGGAGCGCAGTCCGCGACTGTATTCCGCTCCGAAGCTGAAGTGGTTGCGCTCGTATGCCAGGCCAGCGTGGACGCCCATGTCGAAGCGCCGGATGCCGTCGAAGATGTCAGCCTCGTAGCTCGACCAGAAGTCGGTGACGTTCACGCTGCTCCCCACCACTCCGTAGGCGAAGTAAGGACCGGCTTTCAGCACGATGTTGCGGCCTTCGTTCAGTCGGAACTTATATGCCACGTGAGGCGTGCCCTGCACGTATGCCATGAGGATGGCCTTGTCCCTGGTGAAGTTGTTGACGTATTTAGGATTGAAGCCCTTCAGGTCGAAGTCAACCTCGGGGATGAGATACAGATTGCCGAAGAGTTTCAAGTCGTAGGACAGGCCGGCCTTAGCAGCAACGAAAACCTTCGTGTCGGCATTCCTGCCCACCACCGACGACAGGCCGACGCCCAGCTTTGCGGTGAACTTGTAATCCCCCTGGGCACTCGTCTGCAACGCGACAAGCACGAGGGCTGCGATGGTTAAGAACCTTTTCATATTCGTTATATCCTGCGAAACGTGGTGCAAAGTTACGAATAAGTGAGCGAACCGCAAAAGAAAAAAGGATTTTTTTTGTTTTGCGGTCCCGAACGAGAGTAAGTTCGACGTCAGTCAAAGTTACGAATAAGTGAGCGAACCGCAAAAGAAAAAAGGATTTTTTTTGTTCAAAACTTAAACATCAACAGCGGCGTTTCTTTTTCTGCCTGCAAGCGGGATTTATCGCCACAGTTTATACAATTGGTAGGAAAAGCATAAACAATATTCCTTAAAACGTACCAATAAATAGCAAAAAGTCCTATCTTTGCCATTGTTTAAGGTCTTATACATTATTATATATTATGAAAACCTTCAAATACATTCTTTCCGTCGGCATGGCTGTATGCCTGCTTGCGCTATCGGCTGCTGAGATAGACGGAATTTACTTTTGGAAAAACGGCACCTACACCAGGTTCGACGTGATGGATATGCTCTTCGCAGACGACAAGATAACCGTCGGCGATGCCACTTTCGATGTGAGCGAAGTGGACAGCATTACCTTCAGAAATCCCGATGAAATGGGCAAAATTGTGACCGACACGCTGTATGTCACCTACGACGGAGCAGAGGCGATGGTCAGTCCAGCGAACGTCGTCGGCATCACCAGCGAGGTGAGCGGCGCCGCGGTTACTTTGACGAACGACAACACCGACCGCGAGATGTGCTTCATCCTCAGCGGAGAGAGTGCGGCGGGCTGTTTCACGTACAACGGCGCCTACAAGGCCTGCATCCGGCTCTCCGGCCTGAACCTGAAGAGCACGACAGGGGCGGCGCTCGACATCAAGTGCGGCAAACGCATCGCCCTCGAGCTGCAAGAGGGGACGGACAACTATCTGGAGGACGCTCCCGACAGTCTCGGACAGAAGGCTGCCCTGTATTGCAAGGGACACCTCGAGGTCAGCAAGGGCGGCACATTGACCGTGAAAGGCAACTACACCCACGCAATCAAGACCAAGGAATACATGCTGGTGAAGAGCACCACGGGCGGCATCAGTGTCGTCGGTGCTGAGGGAGACGGCATCCATGCGGGTCAGTACTTCAAGATGAACGGCAGCACCGTGACGGTCAGCGGCGTGAAGGGCGACGGCATACAGGCCGAGGCGACCACGGAGGGCGATGACCTCGACGGACAGGTCATGCTGCGAGGCGGCACACTCAACGTCTCCGTCACCGAGCGCGACGTAGCCGCCATCAAGAGCGACAGCCTGATGAGCATCACGGGAGGCGTCATCACCCTCTCCACGACAGGCGACGGCAACAAAGGCCTCAAGAGCAAATCCGACCTCAGCATCAGCGCGGGAGAGCTCTCTATCACCCAGAGCGGCAAGTACATCGTGGAGAACAACGACCCGGGCTACGTGGTCGGCATCAAGGCGAGCGGCGACCTCGACATCAGCGGCGGCTCAATCGTCATCAACAATACTGCCGAGGCGGGCAAGGGCATCAGTGCCGACGGCAACCTCAGCATCAGCGAAGGGGAAGCCTCGCCCACCATCGACATCAAGGCTCTTGGCTCCGGCGCCGCTCTCGACCTCTCGAGAAACGTGGAGGTGAGTGACGACGGAGGCGGCGACGGCGGTGGCGGCGAGGACGGCGACGAGGAGCCCGTCTATCGCATCTGTGTCGCTCTCAGCAGCACAAGCAGTCAGTACTGGAAGAGCGTCGTCTATCTCTACACCGCGGACGGCACCAGAGTGGACCAGCTGACCAATACCATCACAGTTGCTGCCACGGGACAGACTACGCGCACATTCTATTACTACGACTTCGACGAGGCTCCCGACCAGCAGTTCTACTTTGCGAGCGACGACTACACACGTCAGGGCGGCGGCGGCCCGGGCGGTGGCGGCGGCGGACAGACCTACACAATCCGCACCTCGTCAGTCGCCGGACCGACCGACACGAACCCTTCCGTCTATTATTATATCAATACAACGAACCCGCAGAGAAGCGGCTCCGTCTATACGTTCACCGTGACCGACTACACTTCCCGCTATGCGGATGGCACCATCACGGGCAGCGGCTCCGTCACGCCTTCGGGCGGAAAGTTCGCCACTGCCGCTGGCATCAAGGGCGACGGCAACATCAGCATCGGCGGCGGTACTGTCATCATCAACAACTCCGGCGCTGCTGCGAAGGGCATCTCCTGCGATAAAGTGCTGCTGACGACGGGCGGTAACGTCACCATCACCAATAGCGGCGGCGGCACTGGCACTACCAGCAGCTACTCGACAGCCAAGGGCTTGACCTCCGACGGCAGTATCAACCTGCAGGGCGGCACCATCAGCATCAGCATGACAGGCGCCGGAGGCAAGGGCATCAAGAGCGACGGCACCATCGTCGTCGGGCTGAGCGACACCGAGGGACCTGTCCTGACCGTCAGCACGACGGGTGCCAAGTACCTCAGCACCTCGTCGGCAAAGGCCATCAAAGCCACAGGCGCCATCACCGTCAACGGAGGCGAGACCGTCGTCACGACCAGCACTCAGGGAGCGGAAGGACTGGAGAGCAAACTCAAGTCGAATGCCTCGATAGTCTTCAACGGCGGAAAGCACTACTTCAAATGCTACGACGACTGCCTCAATACGGCAGGCGCGATACGCTTCGACGGCGGCATCGTCGTCTGCCACGGCTACGGAAACGACGCCATCGACAGTAACTACGGACAGGCCGGCGCCATACAAATTGGCAACGGTGTCGTGCTGGGCTACTCCTCGAAAGGAGCGCCGGAGGAGGGCTTCGACTGCGACAACAACTCTTATATCCAGATAACGGGCTACGGCATCGGCATCAGCGGCGGCGCTAACCAAGGCGGTGGCGGCGGTTGGGGCGGCTGGGGAGGCTCCTCCAGCAGCATCGGAAGTGCTGTGCAGGGCTATTGCCTCAGCACATCCAGCATCAGCTATGCGCCGAACCGTTACTATACGTTGGCCGACGCGAGCGGCAACAACCTCGTCACCTACGCCGTGGAAGCCAGCTTCAGCAGCAGCCTGTCGCTCTTCACAGCAACTGGCATGACGAAAGGCAGCAGCTACACAGTGAAGTACAGCACGGCAGCGCCCACCGACGCCACGACCGCGTGGCACGGCCTCTACCTCGGCAGCTCCGCCACGGGTGCTACTCAAGTGCTGAGCTTCACGGCACAGTAATCCCTCGACAACAGAGGATTATAAATAATCAGCCGTGTTCGGTCCACCAACTGAACACGGCTATTTTTTCGTCACCTCACGTTGTGTTTCTAAACGCGGCACGTGATGTTTTCAATTTAGGCACGTGATGTTATCAATTTAGGCACGTGATGTTTTCAATTCTCTCTAAAGGGGGTTAGAGGGTCTTCATATGAAGTTTCCTCAGAACACAGCTCGGACTATCTCGCAGACGTTGTCGGGCTTGGCCATAGTATAATAATGTATGGCGGGGACGCCGTGCTCGAGGAGGTCGCGACTCTGCTGGACTGCCCAGTCGATGCCGGCCTGGTAGGCTTCTTCGGCGGTCTTCGTCTTCTTCATCAGGCTGACGAGCGGCTGCGGGATATCGATGTGGAAGGCTCGCGGAAGCATCTCGATATGCTTCTTCGACGAGATGGGTTTGAGGCCGGGGATGATGGGAACGGCGATGCCGGCCTTTCTGCATTGTTCGACAAAGCGGAAGAAGCACTCGTTGTCGAAGAACATCTGCGTGACGATATAATCGGCCCCTGCCTCCACCTTCTGCTTGAGATGCTGGATGTCGCTTTCCAGGTTGGCTGCCTCGAAGTGCTTCTCGGGATAAGCTGCCACGCCGATGCAGAAGTCGGTGCTGAGGCCCTGCTTCACCGTCGGGTCGAGGTAGCGGCCATGATTCAAGTCGCTAATCATCCCGACAAGTTCCGAGCTGTGCTGGAAGCCGTCAGGCTCGGGGATGAAATGCTTCTGGCCCGGCAGCGCGTCACCTCGAAGAGCCATGATGTTGTTGATGCCGAGGAAGTGAAGGTCGAGGAGTTCGCTCTCGACACGGCTGCACGAGGAACCTCCGCAGATGACGTGCGGCACGATTTCCAACTTGGGGTAGCGGCGCATGATGGCAGCCACGATGGCTACCGTGCCGGGGCGCTTGGCCAGCGTCATGCGGGTGTAGGTGCCGTCGCTGTTGGGCACGTACTCGATCTCGTCGCGATGGCAAGTGATGTTGATGAAGGGAGGCTGGAACTCCATCAGCGGGTCGAGGCTCTGATAGAGGCGGCTCGCATCGCTGCCCTTCAAGGGCGGAACCAACTCGAAACTGGCGAAAGGCCGCCGCTGGCCGTTGAGGATGTCGATGACTTTCATGCGAATGTTGTCTTTATTACTTTACAACGTTATTTCGTCATAACGGGTTATGGGGTTGCAATGAATTTAGAGAGGAGTTGTTCGCCTTCCTCGATGGAGATGCCTCGCCGCCGGCAGTAGTCGCTGAGCTGGTCGCGGTCGATGCGCCCCACCGGGAAGTAATGCGCCTCTGGGTGGAAGATGAATAGTCCGCACACAGAGGTGGAGGGCTGGATGCTGTAGTGGTCGGTCAGCCTGACGTCGAGTTTCTCCTCAGCCTGCAGCCTGTCGAAGACGATGCGCTTGAGCGAGTGGTCGGGACAGGTGGCGTAGCCGAAGGCCACACGCAAAGGGCGGACCCTCTCTAACTCCCCCTTAAAGGGGGCGGACTCCCTCCCTTCAAGGGAGGGTTGGGGTGGGTCTGTCAGTTTCTCGGCGCCGGCTTCGGCCAGGCGAGCGCAGAGGGCGTGCATCATCAGGCGTTCCTCTTCGTCTTTCGGCTCCTGCAAAGGTCTGGCAGTTACCAAGAAGAGACCGATTGGGGAAGGTTGCAGCTCGTCGAAGTAGTCGGCGAGGCAGCGGTAGCGATACGTTGCGGACTGGCTGCGGAGCATTGGCAGCGTTTGTCCGTCGGCGATGAGAACGATGTCGTTTCCCCTTCTTATTGCCGCCTCTTCCTTATATAAAGCCTGCACTTGCAGTTTGCCTTCGCGCATCGCTGTCTCAAGGAATTGCTTGCCTTTGAGTAGCGTCTTCTCCGCTTCGGGGTTGACCAGAAGCTGCGGTAGCGTTTCGCCTTTGAAGCCCCAGAACAGGAGGAACATCCGCCAATCGATGAGGTCTTTTAATAATGAAGAATTAAGAATTAAGAATGAAGAATTTGCTGCCGCCTTTGAATGAGGGTTAGTAATGAGGATAGAAGAGTGAGGTGTGGGTGATGCTATCGGTGCGGTAGCAAATTCTTCATTTTTCATTCTTAATTCTTCATTTATCCTGTTGGCTTCCTCGTAGGGCGTGAGGGGTGCGTGATGCTCGTTGTAGGCATCGCGTATCTGTTGTTGTTCGGCTTTGATTTGCTCGATGAAATGGGCGGAATTTGACGATAATCGCTTTGCAAGCACAGAGGTTTGCGAGGCATCGCCGCCATAAAGGACGAGGCCATCGTAGAGCGGTGCCAGCTTCACGGCAGTGTGGACCGCCGACGTCGTTGCACCGCCAACAAGGATAGGCACATCGAGGTGCTCTTCTTGGAATGCCAGGCAGAGTTTCTCCATCTCTTTCAGCGAAGGCGTTATCAAGCCGCTGATGCCGACGAGGACTGGCTTGTGCTGTCTTGTTGCCTCGAGAATCGCTTCGCAAGGCACCATGACGCCGAGGTCGATGACTTCGAAGCCATTGCATGCCAGCACGATGCCCACGATGTTCTTGCCGATGTCGTGCACGTCGCCGTTAGCCGTGGCGAGCACCACGCAGGGCTTCGCCTTGCCCTCTTTGCTTTCGTCCGAGGCATCGATGTAGGGCTGAAGAATGGCCACGGCGTCCTTCATGACCTGCGCTGAGCGGACAACTTGCGGCAGAAACATTTTGCCTTCGCCGAACAAAACGCCGATGCGTTCCATGGCTTGCATCAGCGGCCCCTCGATGACCTTTATGGGCTGCCCGTATTTGGCAAGTGCCTCGGGCACGTCTGCTGTGAGGTGCGTGCTGTCGCCCTTTGTCAAAGCAGACATCAGACGTTCCTCGACAGCCCCCTCCCCGCTCCCCCTTTGTGGGAGGGCTTCAGCGGTATTGTGGCCCTCCCCTAAAGAGGGAGTGGGGAGGGGGCAGCTCAATAGCCGTTCCGTTGCCTGGTCGTCGGTGTTCAGGATGACGTCCTCGACGGCGCGAAGCAGGCCGGGTTCGATGTCGTCGTAAACCTGCAGCATCGACGGGTTGACGATGGCCATGTCGAGACCTGCGCGGATGGCGTGATAGAGGAATACGGAGTGCATCGCCTCGCGCACCCTGTTGTTGCCGCGAAAGGCGAAGGAGAGGTTGCTGACGCCGCCGCTCGTCTTCGCAAAAGGCAGGTTCTGCTTTATCCAACGCACGGCGCGAATGAAGTCGACGGCGTAGGCCTGATGCTCCTTGATGCCAGTCCCGACCGAGAGAATGTTGACGTCGAAGATGATGTCCTGCGGTGGGAAGCCGATGGAAGTCAGGAGGTTGTAGGCGCGACGTGCGATGCCGATCTTGCGTTCGTAGGTCGTGGCTTGTCCCTCCTCGTCGAACGCCATCACGACCACCGCAGCGCCCAGGCGTCTCAGCTCAAGGGCCTTTTCGAGGAAGTCGTGCTCTCCGCCCTTGAGGCTGATGGAGTTGACGATGCATTTGCCCCCGGCGTTCTTCAGTCCCGCAAGGACCGTCGGCCAGTCGCTGCTGTCGATCATCAGCACAGCCTTTCCCACGGCAGGTTCCCCGCTGATGTGGCGGCAGAACGTCTGCATCTCGAGCCGGCTGTCGAGCATCGCGTCGTCCATATTTATGTCGATGACGGTCGCCCCGCCCTCGATTTGTCCGCGGGCCACAGAGAGGGCCTCGCCGTATTTTTTCTCAGCGATGAGGCGTGCGAAACGCTTGGAGCCAGCCACGTTCGTACGCTCCCCGACGTTTGTGAAGTTTTGCGTCTCGCGGTCGATGAGCAAGGGTTCGAGTCCCGAGACGCGCAGTTTGTTGTCGGGAGCAGGAGCGATGCGAGGATTGATGTCGCGCAGTGCGTCGGCAATCGCCTTGATGTGGTGCTCGTCCGTGCCGCAGCAGCCTCCGGCGATGTTGATGAGTCCGGCCTCCGCCATCTTGCGGAGATGAGCCGCCGTGAAGTCGGGCAGTTCCTCGTATTCGCCCATCTGATTGGGCAAGCCGGCATTGGGATAGATGGAAATCGGCAGAGGAACATTTGCCGAGAGTTGCTCCATGAAGGGCCGCAGGTCGGTGACGCCGAACGAACAGTTCAGGCCGAAGCTGAGCAGGTGAGGGTAATGGCTGATGCTCGTGTAGAAAGCCCACAGCGTTTGCCCAGTGAGCGTGCGGCCACTGCGGTCGTTGACGGTGACCGACACCATGACGGGAATTTCCCGATGAAACCGCCGGTTTATGTCGCTGATGGCATAGAGGGCGGCCTTCGCATTGAGGGCATCGTAGCACGTCTCCAAGAGGAGGAAGTCAGCGCCGCCTTCGAGCAGCGCCTCTGCTTGCTCGCGATAAGAATCGGCCATTTCATCGAAAGAAACGGCACGATGCGCGGGCCTGCTCATGTCGGAGGCCAGGGTCAGCGACTTCGAGGTGGGACCCATCGAACCCGCTACGAAAGGCCTCCCTCCAGACCTCCCCCCGAGGAGGGAGGCTTCATCGGCCACTTGTCTTGCTATGCGGGCACCTTCGCGAGCCATGTCAGCAGCGACGTCTTCGCAAGCATACTCGCGCTGGCTGATGCGGTTGGACGAGAAGGTGTTTGTGGCGATGATGTCGGCTCCGGCCTCGATGTAGAGGCGATGGATGTCCTTGATGACCTCGGGTTCGGTGAGGCAAAGCACGTCGTTGTTGCCAGCCAGCGAGACCGGCCACGACGCGAACCGTCCGCGGTGAAAACTATCCGGTGCAAGCCCGAAGGCCTGTATCCTGGTGCCCATCGCGCCGTCGAGAATCAGGATGCGGCGGGCAAGTTGCTCTTTGATGTCCTTAAACGTCTGCTCCATTTCCGGGTGCAAAGGTACAACAAAAAGTGAAAAGAGGAAAGTGAAAAGAGAAAAATTGTGGGGAAAGACCACAGATATTCCTATGTTCAATCAAAGATGGAAAGACGAGAGCGAAAGCAAAGAAATGTTAAATAAGTGCGGATTTCCGGCGAAGCGTTTGGCGGAAACGGGAATTTGCCATAACTTTGCACCCGTCGAAAGACAAAAACTATTGCAAAAACATTTATTAAGGTACATGAAAAGAACAAGCATCAGTCGCGTCAGCTGCAGGGCAGTTCCGCTGGGAAGCTAAGGCTTTCTCCAGTTGAATCAGCATGTGTTTGCCTGGCATGACATGATGTGCGGTCTTTGACTTATTGTACCGTTTTCTGCGTGTTTTTGCGATAGGGAAATCTTCACCAGACTTCTCTGTGGAAACCCTTTGGCGCTTGCCCGAGCGAGTGCCGACACTCTCGTGCGCCCCTATTCGGAGGGGCGTAATTGACATTTGTAATATGAAGTAATGTGTAAAGACGACAACGACTATGAAGAATATTAGAAGCAGATACCAACTCATCAACGGATTCAAGAAACAAGACCGCCAGTCCATCTGGCGCCATCTCGACACGCTCAGCAACGACCCGACCGTCTATTCCGAACAGCTTGCAGGCATCGGCCCCCACCTGAGCGACGGCCGGCTCTACATCTACATCGACCACAGCTGTCTGGTGCTGGTTTGCCTGGACGACAGCAGCAACCAGGACGAGCTGGCCGACGAAGAGAAATTCTGTGACAGAGCGCCCCGCTATTTCACCGCAAACAGCAGCCGCATCAGTCCTGTCTGGCAGCTTTCCGAGACCTTGAAGCTCATCAGCCAAAAGCTCGAAGAAAACAACCTCCTCTATCGCCTGAGGGGTGTCTTGCTCTCGGAGAGTAACTTCTTCAATGCCGACGAAGTACGTCCCATCTGGGAGGAGCAGGACGTCACCGTCATCGACAACCTGAAGGGTCTCAAAGGCAGGGAGATTCCCGTTTGTGCGAATGCTGAAAACCAGGACGGAACGGTGGTCATGCATGCCCTCGAAAGCATTGTAAAAAAGGCAGGACAAAAGGGCGGCGGCGGTGAGGCGGATGAATTCGAGCGGTTGCTGAACGATTTCATGAACGGGTTGTCCGCCGTCAAGGATGAGGAAGAGGAGGAGGAGACTGTGGAGGAGCCTGAAGACGACACGACCGACGAGACGATGGAAGAGGAAGCGACGGACGACGATGACAGCCTGAGCGGCGACTTCCCATCCGGCATCATCGAGCAGAATTACAATCTCAGCGTGAAGGTCCAGATATTGCGGCCGATGCGCAATCCGCGGGCCGAGCTCGACAAGTTGGTAGGCTGCCAGGACATCAAGAGGCGGCTGGACGAGCTGCTGGCCATGACGCGCTACAACAAGATGCTGCGCGAGGCCTACCCCGGCGCCAAGCTGCACGAGGTGTCGCTCCACAGCATCTTCTTCGGACGCCCGGGCACGGGCAAGACCACCGTCTGCAAAATCTTCGGCTCGCTGCTTCGCGAGGCCGGCGCCCTGTCGAAGGGCCACGTCGTGGTGGCCAACCGCGGCACCTTCATCGGTACGCTGTGGGGCGACGAGGAACGTAGCGTCAACCAGGTCATCGAGATGGCGAAGGGCGGCGTGCTGATGATAGACGAGGCCTACCTGCTGAACGGCAAGCACGAGAGCGATCCCGGCAAGCTCGTCGTACAGTTGCTCATGGACGTGCTTGCCGACGAGAAAGAGCGCGACATCGCCGTGGTGCTCTGCGGCTACAAGGAACCGATGATGCAGCTGCTCGACTCTAACCCCGGCCTCCACTCACGCTTCCCCAATCGCTTCGAGTTCAAGGACTTCACCATCGACGACCTCTTGCAGATCAGCCGCCGTAAGGTGAAGGAATACCAGTACCACTTCACGCCTCAGGCTTGGCAGAAATACAAGGAAGTCCTGCAGGAGGCCTACCGCGTGCGCGACCCTCAGTCGTGGGGCAACGCACGTTTCGTGGCCAATCAGCTGGAGCGGATCTTCATCCGGCATGCGCAGCGCTGCACAAAGGGCAAGCCCGTGAAGGGCAAACGGCTGCTCACGCTCACGCCCGCCGACATCGTCCCCATCGACGTTCCGCGCTCAGCCCGCCGCATGGGCTTCTGAACCCGGAGAAAAACTATTGCTGTCCGGGGGAAAATCCTCTCTCTTCCTTTTAGATTCTTTCCTATCGGTGTTTCTGACGAATAGCAGCTTATGGGAGCCTGCCAAAAGTCTCGAAGAGACGACAGACCACAGACGGGGGTGATAACCCCCGGTAATGTTGCAACGACAGAAAAAGTCCTGAAAGGACGACAGAGCCATAAGCAAGTTGTTATTAAACAAGTTACATATTCTGTCGCCCCTTTAGGGCTTACTATTGTCAGGCTAACCTGTCCCGGGGGTTGACACCCCCGTCTATGGTCTTTCGCACCTTTGGTGCTTTCCTCGGACAGCAATAGAAATAATATCCCACACGTAGCGTTTGGCTTTCCTTGCTGTGGCGTCTGGCTTTCCTTGCTGAGGCGTTTGGCTTTCCTTGCTGTAGCGTTTGGCTTTCCTTGCTGTGGCGTTTGGCTTTCCTTGCTGTAGCGTTTGGCTTTCCTTGCTGTAGCGTTAAAAATCCCCCGAAAGAGGGTCGGGGGGTCCGCTCGGTGGCGTTTTCGGGCGTCTCGGCTCACGAAAGAAAAGAAAAAACGATTTTTCTTTTGTTGTTCGCGCGGTAATTCGTAACTTTGCATCGTGAAATGGCTAAACATCAACAAAAGAAGACCATGATAAAAAAGAGTGAATTCCTGATTATAGGCAGTGGCGTGGCCGGAATGAGCTACGCGCTGAAGGTGGCAAATGCTGGTAAGGGAAAGGTTACGCTCATTTGCAAGACGACCCTCGAGGAGGCCAATACGGCGAAGGCTCAGGGCGGCATCGCCTCGGTGACGAACCTCCTGGTCGATAACTTCGAGAAGCACATCGAGGACACTATGATAGCGGGCGACTACATCAGCGACCCGGCGGCCGTGGAGCAGGTGGTGCGCAATGCGCCGGCCGGCATCCGCGACCTCGTGCGCTGGGGCGTCAACTTCGACAAGAAGGAGAACGGCGAGTTCGACCTCCATCGCGAGGGCGGCCACTCCGAGTTCCGCATCCTGCATCACGCCGACGACACCGGGGCCGAGATACAGCGCGGGCTGATGGCTGCCGTGCGCCAGAACCCCAACATCGAGGTGCTGGAGAACCACTTCGCCGTGGAAATCATCACCCAGCACCACCTGGGCATCCGCGTCACCCGCCGCACGCCCGACATCGAGTGTTACGGTGCCTACGTCCTCAACCCCGAGACGGGAAAGGTGGACACTTACCTCAGCAAAGTCACCCTCATGGCAACGGGCGGCACGGGCGCCATCTATGCCACCACGTCCAATCCCAACATCGCCACCGGCGACGGCATAGCGATGGTCTATCGCGCCAAGGGAAAAGTGAAGGACATGGAGTTCGTGCAGTTCCATCCCACCGTGCTCTACAACCCTCAGGAGACGCATCCCGCCTACCTCATCACGGAGGCGATGCGCGGCTACGGCGGCATCCTCCGCCTGCCCAACGGCGAGGAGTTCATGCAGAAATACGACGAGCGCCTCTCGCTGGCACCCCGCGACATCGTGGCCCGCGCCATCGACCGCGAGATGAAAATACATGGCCTCGACCACGTATGCCTCGACGTCACACACAAAGACGCGGAGGAGACCAAGCACCATTTCCCCAACATCTACGCCAAGTGCCTCTCCATCGGCATCGACATCACGAAGCAGTACATCCCCGTGGCGCCCAGCGCGCACTACATGTGCGGCGGCATCAAGGTGGACCTCGACGGGCAGAGCAGCATCCGAAGGCTCTACGCCGTGGGCGAGTGCTCCTGCACCGGACTGCACGGCGGCAACCGCCTGGCCAGCAATTCGCTCATCGAGGCCGTCGTCTATGCCGACGCCGCAGCACGCCACTCGCTCGAGGTCATCGACCATTACGACTTCAACGACCGCGTGCCCGAATGGAACGACGAGGGCACGATGACGAACGAGGAGAAGGTGCTCATCGCACAGGACGTGAAAGAGGTGAACCAAATCATGAGCACCTATGTGGGCATCGTGCGCAGCGACCTGCGTCTGCACCGCGCATGGGAACGCCTCGACCTCCTCTACGAAGAGACCGAGCACCTCTTCAAGCGCGTCAAGCCGACGAAGGACATCTGCGAACTCCGCAATATGATAAACGTGGGCTACCTCATCACCCGACAGGCACTCGAGCGAAAGGAGAGCCGAGGCCTGCACTACACCATCGACTACGCAAAGCACGCGTTGGACAATTCATAATTCATAATTCATAATTAGGCTACGCCCGTGGCGAAGGACAATAATTATGAATTATGAATTACGAATTATGAATTGAAATAATCATGAAGAAGGGAATCCTCGGCATGCTCATCATCATGGAGAGTTTCTTCCTGCTGCTCTCCATGCTCGTCGCCCTGCTGAACGGCGAGGAGGGCTGGCTGTGCTTCCTGCTGACGGCATTGGGCACGATAGCCGTGGGCAGCTTCTGCATCTTCCTGAGCCGCAAGGGGGAAGAGAAGCGGATGCGCAGGGCCGACAACTTCCTTATCGTCTCCCTCTCCTGGATCATATTTTCGATAGTCGGCATGGTGCCGTTCCTCAGCCTCACGGATATGGACCTCGCCAGCGCCTTCTTCGAAACGATGAGCGGCTTCACCACGACGGGCGCCACCTGCATCGACGAAATCGACGTCCTGCCCAAAGGACTCCTCTTCTGGCGCGCCATCACGCAATGGATAGGCGGTCTCGGCATCATCGTCTTCTCGTTTGCACTCATCCCCGCCTACGAGATGAAGAACACCAACCTCTATTCTGCTGAGGTGACGGGCCTGGGACTCGACAAGCTGCGGCCCAAGATAGGGGCGACGGCCCGCCGAGTGCTGCTCATCTATCTCGTCCTGACCAGCTCCTGCGCTTTCTGCTACTGGCTCGGCCCGATGAGCCTCTACGACGCTGTGTGCCACGCGTTTACCACCATCGCTACCGGCGGCTTCAGTACGCACTCGCAAAGCATCGCCTACTTCCACAGCAGCTACGTGGAGTACGTGGCCAGCCTGTTCATGCTGGTCAGCAGTATCAATTTCTCGCTCTACTACTACATGAGCATCCGCCGCAGCCACGTGCTCTTCAAGAACGAGGAAGTGCGCGTCTTCCTCTCCTATATTGGAGTGGCCGTCGTGGGCTTCATGCTGCTCTTCTACTTCGCACGTGTGCCGGCCAGTGCCGCCGACCTTTTGCCGAAAGGCTTCGAGGAGACCTTCCGTTCGGCCCTCTTCCATGTGAGCTCAGTGGCGACGAGCACCGGCTTCTCGGCGCAGAAGTTCGACTACGTGGCGTGGGGCGCTTCGTTCTGGATGCCCACCGTCGTCATCATGGCCATCGGCTCGTGTGCAGGCAGCACGGCAGGCGGCATCAAGGTCATCCGCATCATTATCTGTGCCAAGAGCGTCTTCAACGAACTCATCCTCATGCTGCACCCCAGAGCCGTGCTGGGCGTACGCGTCGGCAAACAGATTGTGCCCGAGCAGAAAGTGCGTCAGGCTCTGTCGTTCATCTTCATTTATATCTTCCTGGTTGTCATTGCGATGACCTGCTACTCGCTTCTCGGAGCGGACGTCGATACAGCCCTTGGCAGCAGCATCAGCATGCTGAGCAACGTCGGCCCCGCCACCGGCACCACAGGCCCCGCCAGCACCTTTGCCAAGGTGCCCGATGCCGGAAAATGGCTCATGAGTGCCTACATGCTTATCGGCCGTCTTGAAATATTCACCGTCCTCTTCCTCTTGATGCCGAACTACTGGAAGGACAGGAAATAGAAGGCGACGAAGGCCCCTCTCACTCTCTGCCTTCTGCGCCCTTAACCATCAGCGTTTCCAACATTAATGCAGTATTTGGGGCTAACTATAGTCTCGAAGAGACGACAGACCACAGACGGGGGTGAAACCCCCGGTAATGGTGCAATGGAAGGGAAAGTCCTAAAGGGACGACAGAACCATAAGCAAGTTGTAATTAAACCAATTACATATTCTGTCGCCCTTCCAGGGCTTTGATTTAGTGAATGACCAAGACCCGGGGGTTGCACCCCCGTCTGTGGTCTGTCGCACCTTTGGTGCTTTCTTGCCGGACAGCAATAAAGGAAAACTTTCTCTTTGAAGGGAAAAATTCCAAGGCGATAGAAGCCTCGCCCTGGAGGGAGAGGTTTGGAGAGGGTCTATTTTTCTGCTTTGAAGCGGTAGGTCTTGCCGCTTTGGGTCTCGATGTCGTACTCATAGACCTTGCGGAGAGGCAGGAGCTGAAGGTCTTTCAGTTCGGACGAACGCAGGGGTTCGCGGATAGCGGCCGGGGCAAGCAACTCGTTGGGGCAGTCGCCGGCAGCTTCTTTCAGTCCTTTGCCCTTTAGCGGAACGTACGAGCGCAAACGCAAGGTGCCGCCGATGGTGGAGGTCACCTCTGCCGTCGCGAGCTGTCCGCCGGTCCACGTCTCGCTTACGATAAAGCCGCCTCGTGCTCTCAGCCCTTTGACCTCGCCGCTTTGCCATTCGTCGGGCAACGCGGGCAGCAGGTGGACGGCTCCGTCGTGACTCTGCAGGAGCATCTCACAGATGCCGGCCGACACGCCGAAGTTGCCGTCGATCTGGAAGGGCGGGTGGGCGTCGAAGAGGTTAGGGTAGGTGCGGCCCAACGGGAACTCCCTCGCCTTCGAATCGTTGGGAAGGAGGTGCAGCATGTTCTTGATGATGCGGAAAGCGTGGTTGCCGTCGAGCATGCGTGCCCAGAAGTTCGTCTTCCAGCCGAGGCTCCAGCCCGTCGCCATGTCGCCGCGCTGCTTGAGCGTATTGGCAGCCGCCGTGAAGAGGTCGGGATGGCTGTAGGGAGATATTTGGTTCGAGGGGTAAAGTCCATAGAGATGCGAGATGTGGCGGTGCTCGTCGTGCGGGTTGTCGGCATCGATAAGCCACTCCTGCAGCTGCCCGTAGCGCCCGATTTGCATCGGCGGAAGCTTGGAGATGGAAGATGTAAGAGGTAAGAGGGATGAGTCATCCATGCCGAGTGCCTTGGCGGCCTGGATGGTGGCGGAAAGGATGTCGAAGGCGATTTGGTTGTCCATCGTGGAGCCTGCCGTGACGTTTGTGCCCTTGCCCTCCGGCCCGTGTTCGGGCGAGACCGTCGGCACGGTCATCAGCCAGCCTGCAGCCTGCTTCACCTCGCCCGTTGCAGGGTACGTCTGCATGTAGTCCACGAGGAAGTCGGCGGCACCCTTCAGCACGGGATAGTACTCGGCAAGGAACGCCTTGTCGCCCGTGAAGAGGTAGTGTTGCCAAATGTGTGTGGCGAGCCATGCACCGCCGGTGGGGAACATGCCCCAGGGCGTGCCGTCCACAGGGCCTGCTATGCGCCAGAGGTCGGTGTTGTGGTGCGCCACCCATCCCCGGCAGCCGTACATGGTCTGGGCTGTTCGGGCGCCCGTCGTGCTCAGGTCTTTCACCATCGAGAAGAGCGGCTGCTGCGTCTCGGCGAGATTGCCTACGAGAGCCGGCCAGTAGTTCATCTCGGCATTGATGTTGATGGTGTACTTCGAGTCCCACGGCGCTTCGAACTTGTCGTTCCATATGCCTTGCAGGTTTGCGGGTTGTCCGCCCGGCTGGCTCGACGAGATAAGGAGGTAGCGGCCGTACTGCATCATCAGGGCGACGAGGGACAAGTCGCTCGGATCTTTCTCGAAAGCAGCAAGCCGCTGGTCGGTGGGCAAACCAGAATTACCAGAAATACTGGAGTTATTAGATAAGTCCAGTCGAACTCGGTCGAACTGCTCGCGGTATTTCTTTGTGTGGCGGCTGAGGAGCGCTTTGTACGACAGGCCTTCGAGGGCCTTGAGCGTCCGGATGTTCTTCTCCTCGGCGTTGCCGCTGATGTCGTGATAGTTGACGAAGTTCGTCGCTGCCACGATGAAGAGCGTAGCCGTCGAGGCGCCTGTCACGTCGAGTCCTTGCTGTCGCCAAGCCACGTGCCCGTCCGTCTTCAGCACCACGCGGCAGTCGGCCTTCAGCCCTGCCTTGATGCCCTCCTGAGCCACGCCTTCCACGGTGGCCGAGAGCATGCTGACCTGCTGCTTCCTGTCGGTGACGACCTCGCTCATCACCTCAGCCGGGAGCTGGCTGGCGAAGTCGATGCCGAAGGACAGCGCACCTTTCTTGCCGGCCTTCAGCTGGCAGACGATGGCGTCGTCGGCAAGCGAGGCGAAGACCGTCCGCTCGTACCTTACATTATTATATATATAGGAGGTGGTGGCGACGGCGTCCTGCAGGTTCAGCTCGCGTTCGTACTGGCTCACGTCCTTGTGGCCGAGCGAAAGCTTCACGCTGCCGAGCGGCAGGAAACGCATGCCGTGCGGGCCTTTCACGAAATGGCGGTCGAGGAGTTTTGTGGCCTCCATCTCCTTGCCTTCGAAGATGAGGCGTCGCACCTCGGGCAGCTTCTCGAGCGACTCCGTGCTGTTGTTCTCGTAGGGCTGTCCGCTCCAAAACGTCTCCTCGTTGAGTTGAATCTCTTCCGTTTCGGTGCCGCCATAGACCATCGCGCCAAGGTGACTGTTGCCGATGGGCAGCGCCTCGAGCCATCCCGCCGCAGGCTGCGAATACCAAAGGCGCAGAGGCTGGGCGAAAAGGGAAATGGAGAGAATAAGAAAATAAGAAAATAAGAAAAGTTGTAAACGTTTCATAATTAAGAATTATGAATTATGAATTGAGAATTATGAATTAACAATTATGAATTATGAATTGAGAATTATGAATTAACAACTGTGAATTGAGAATTATGAATTAACAACTGACAGATGCTTCTATGCCGAGCTCTCGGATGCGCCGGGCGATGCTTTCCATCGCTTCGGGCTCTGCCTTCTCAAGGCCGCCGACGGGCGTCTCGCGGTCCAGGGTGTAGAGCATCACGGCCCTCGGCTTGATGCGCCGAAGCGCCTCAAGGTAGGGGAGGACGTATTCCTCCGTGGTATTGTTGAGGTCGAAGCCCTTGTACTCGCCCTTCATGAGCATCGTCTGGATGATGCAATGCCCCTGTAGGAGCGCAAGGCACGCGATTTGCTCCTCCACGTCGTAGTGCCCCTGCGGCCTGTCCACATTGTTTATATAGAGCGGGCTGACGGTGTCGAGCTTCAGGATGTTGTTGTCGAAGTGGAGGAGCGCCTCCCGAATCTCGGGGCGGCGTATCTGCGTAGCGTTCGAGAGGATGCTCATCTTGGCCGACGGACAGAGAGAATCCCTGACCTCACGAACCCTGTCGACAATCTCGGGAAAGCAGGGATGCAGCGTCGGCTCGCCGTTGCCGGCGAAGGTCAGCACGTCCGGAACGATGCCTTCCTGCCGTAGTGCCTGAAGCTTCTCCTTCAGGCCATCGACCACCTCGTCCGCTGTGGGCAGCGGGTTCTTCGTCCGTCGCTCGCGGTTCAGTCCGCACTCGCAGTAGATGCAGTCGAAGCTGCACACCTTCCCGCCCTTTGGCAGCAGATTGATGCCGAGCGAGATGCCAAGCCGACGGCTGTGAATGGGGCCGAAGACTGGCGAATCATAGATAATCGTACTCATTTCATCGTTTCTTCGGTGCAAAGGTACGAAAAAAATGAAGAATGAAGAAGCTTTAGCTCGACGAAGTCAATGAAGAACGAAGAATTTGCTACCGCATGATAGAAAGTTATAATAAGAAGTATTGCTTTTCCCCGGACACCAATAATATCATTACCTGCATAGTTGATTGCTGCATGGCGATGCAGCAATTGCTTTGTCGCCATGCAGCAATTGCTGAGTCGCGATGCAGCAACGAATTACCTAGTAGAAATCGGCAGGCAGAGTGAATAAAAAAGGCAGTGATATCATTGCTGTCGGGGAAAAGCACCGAACCAGTCCGTAGAGTTTATTTATCGGCACTGCGGACACATGATTGATAGCTTTTTAACTTTTACCGGACAGCAATAAATAAGAAGTTATGATTAGAAGTTATAATAAGAAGTTATGATAAGAAGTTATAATAAGAAGTTATGATAGGAAGTTATGAAAAGGAGTTATGAGGAGCCAAATGTATCGGCCCATTATAACTTCCTATTTTAACTCCTCCTCATAACTCCTCTTCGTAACTCCTAAATAGTCTTTTTCAAACGACACGTTAGTAAATTGCCAACGACACGTGAAGAGTTTCATTTCGCTCGCTTTTGTCCGTTCTCTATGTAAATGCCATGTAATTTACCATTTACGATTTTCCTGCCGCTGAGGTCATATTTGTTCTCTCCCTTTAAGGGAGAGTTAGAGTGGGTCTTTATGTCGGTGCCGTAGTCGCGCAGCACAATCTCCATGTCGCCTCTGCCCTTTGCGCCTCCGTGGTCAATGGGGTCATCCCAAGTCAGATAAGCTCGTAAGGCTCCGATGAGGAAAGCCCCCTTTCCCGTTTCCCCCGAGGAGGAAATGCTGCAATCGGGCGTCGTATCAATGATTTGGATGCAGCAACCCTCCTGCTGTTCAAGCTCTTCGCTGACGTAGGAGCCGATGAAGTAAACGCCTTCGATAGAAACAGTATCGGGAGAGCAGCCAGCCAAGTCCAAGGTGTTGATGTCGATGCTGAAGTCCTCGTTCGGCACAATAATATAAGGAACGTGCGCCTGAGGATGAAGCTCCTGCTCAAAGATAATCTGCTTATCCTCGACTCTGTCGAGCCTATAGTATTTGCCCTTGCTTGCATCTGGTTCTTCAGGCAATATAATTGTTGCCATCTGACCAGCGGTATAGGTGACAGGCTCTGCTATTGTCGCTTCCTTTTCCGGCCATACATCATACAGCACCTCGCCGTCGCGCTCGAAGTGAACGAGCATGGAACGGTAGTGACGTTCTTCGTGCATAGGTAAGGCGTCATAGGGCTTTAATGGTCCGAAGATACATTCGCCGTCATTCCACGTTGCCACACCTATTCCCATAATAAAACGAATGCCGTTCACATCCGAATACTTCAATGGCCTTATACCTCCAAAGTCCCCTTCTTTAATCTCTTCAACGGTTCCATATACATTCCACATCCAATCACCGAAGCCGGTTATTCCCGCCATGATTATATCTAAGGATTTCATTATCGCCCCCACTTCCCACGAAAGCGGATACATCTGGCCACAGCAAGGCCAACTGAGCTGTCCATCATCATCAAAGGCAGCAACTGTAATCCCGCCATACCAATCATCATCTGGGGTGCGCAACCAATATATAAGAAGAGTGAGGGAGTCTGTCCATTCCTGACCAGTGGTATATATACATGAATACCTGTCATTAAAACGCTCATCTATATACTCTCCATGCACACGGTACTCTATTGTCTCATAATTCGGCACCCATTCATCGCCAACCTTCGAGTACCAACTATCGTATTTCATTGTATCAAGACGAATTTCTGTCCACTTCGTCCCTTCGGGGAAATAGCGCCATGCATGAAGATTTGTTTGTATAACGAATACAAATAATAGGATAATTATCTTTTTCATAGTTGTCTATAATTTAATAGTTTATTTCAGAAGGTGTAACCTTAAATTTAGCGCCTTGTTTTATTTTCACTCCTTTTGTAAGTCTGAATGTTCCTTTTGTTTCGAAGGTATAGTTAGAATTCTCATTAAAGATGACGTTTCCCTGGCTGCCCTCTCTCACATCCTTTCCACAAGTCACATCCTTAACTATAGCATAATGAGTCCCTTGTAGTGTGTCATTTTGAATAGTCAGCGGCACCCATTATAACTTCCTATTTTAACTCCTCCTCATAACTCCTCTTCGTAACTCCTAAATAGTCTTTTTCAAACGACACGTTAGTAAATTGCAAACGACACGTGAATAGTTCATTTCGCTCGCTTTTGTCCGTTCTCTATGTAAATGCCATGCCATTTACCATTAACGATTTTTCTGCCGCTGAGGTCATATTTGTTCTCTCCCTTTAAGGGAGAGTTAGAGTGGGTCTTTATGTTGGTGCCGTAGTCGCGCAGCACTATCTCCATGTCGCCTCTACCCTTAGCGCCTCCGTGGTCGATGGGGTCGTCCCAGGTCAAATAAGCTCGCAAGGCTCCGACAAGGAAAGCCCCCTTTCCCGTTTCCCCCGAGTAGGAAAAGCTACAGTCGGGCGTCGTATCAATGATTCGGATGCAGCAACCCTCCTGCTGTTCAAGCTCTTCGCTGACGTAGGAGCCGATGAAGCAGATGCTTTGGCTTTCCGCTTGTCCCTCGAACGTAACTTCAATGGAAACCGTATCGCTTTGCAAGCCTTCCAACTCCATATTGTTGATGTCGATGCTGAAGTCCTCGCTCGGCACAATAATATAAGGTATATGAGCCTGCGGCTGAAGCTCTTGCTCAAAGATTATCTGCCCATCCTCGTATCTGTCGAGCCTATAGTATTTCCCTTTGCTTGCATCTGGGGTTGTTGGCAGAATTATCGTTGCCATCTGACCTGAAGTGAAGGTGACAGGAGTGGTTTGTGCGATTAAATCGGCTTTTGAAACCATATAGACATCTGACTGGGAGTAAATCAACAATTTGTCGCCATATTGTTTCATGTCAAACACATATTCCGTCGGCGTTGTCTTGATTGGCTCCATGTATGGTCTGTTCCACGTCTCTCCGCCATCAGTGGAGCACATGAGTTTCATATAGCCGTTATATGAACTACTTGCCATATATACAATATCAGGGTTTTCGTTGTCGTAAGCTGCATAACGCCACGGAGCCATATAATCTTCATTTAGGGGATTATCATAATCACGTAAATATTGCGTATTCCATGACTGACCGTTGTCGTTTGTTGAATGTACACAATGATAACCTCCTGCTATCCATTTGTTAAGGTCGGCTGGATGAAATGCCATGCGAAAGACCGTGTTGTAGTTTGAGAAGCACTGTGCCTTTTCTTCCCACGTCTGCCCTCCGTCATAACTGATTCTGATATCAGTCTTCTCATCTGTATACCCGCCACCGCCACATTCGTATATTATCTCTGGGTTCAAGGGATGAAAACCAGTGTATACAGGCGTAAAATCTGCCAGTTTCTCCCATGTCTGCCCAAAGTCTGTAGTCAGTAATATGCCACAACCTGAACTTGACGAGGTGAGCAGTGTGTTCGGGTCTGCCGGATGCTGCTCAAGGCTCAAAAATGCATATCCTCTTCCCTTGAAAAAATCTGGGGTAATGTCCTTGTATGTCTTCCCACCATCATGTGACAAAAGAAGGAATTCACTATGTACGTAATAGCAATGGCGCAAAGCCAGTATGTCTTCTCCCCTGCGGACATAGTCTTGCAGCGGAATGCCTTCGAATCCGACTAACTGCCATTCGCTACCTTCGCTGGATAAATCCTTGGAGTATAGACCTTGATTTGTGCAAACGTAAAGGATGTCGCCCTCAACATGCATTTGTGGCTGGAAATAGTCTCCTACCATTCGTTTTGGCGTTTCTATTCCCAAGCCAAGCGGATGAAACAATTGTCCATGTAAGGCTATCGTTACGAAGGAAGCAAGGGCGAGGATTGCTAATTTCTGTATTTTCATAGTCGTTTTACTTAATATGATATTATTGATTTTCAATTTTTAGTTTTGTCCCTAATGGCACAGTTGTAGAGTTTTTGATTGTCACAGATTTTGCTTTCAAAGTAATATCTCCTTGTCCAAGTATAACATCTCCATGCTCTTTTGTGTCGGTGACATCTTTCCCAACATAGATTTTGTCAGCCGAAATTATTTCTGTTCCTGTGATAGTGTCGTTTTGAATATAAACAACATGGGGTGTATTTACGACAGAACTATATGCGTCAACAAGACCATATCCATATTCTTCGTTCCATAACCCATCAAACTTTGTAACATTGAAATTTACATCTGAAAGTTTCTTTGCATTGCGACAGATAATACTATTAATTTGAGTAACTGTCAACTCTGGATCACGTTCTAATACTAAAGCTGCCACGCCTGCCACATGAGGACATGCCATAGATGTTCCACTCATGTATCCTGTTTGATTGGGGATTGTCGACCAAATTTTATCTCCAGGTGCAACTAAATCAAGTTCCGTTCCATATTGTGAAAACGTAGCCCTTACACCCGTACTGTCGATTGCACCAACAGCAAGAATCGTGTCATTGCAATTAGCAGGATAACTAATAATGTTTGTACTGTCATTTCCTGTTGCAAATACCACCACACAACCTTTTCCCTGACGACCATATCTAAAGGCATCCATAATGGCTTCGTCTATCTCTGAATTATATGCAGGACACCCCCACGAATTGGATATAATGTCTGCGCCATATTCATAAGCCCACCTGATTCCGCGTGCCATATAGTGTTGAAAATTAGTTGTCATGCTGTTTGCATCATAAACTATTGGCATTATTTTTGCGTCTGGGGCAACGCCAGCGACTTTGTATTCATTATCTTTAATAGCCGCAGCTATTCCTGCACAATGTGTTCCATGTGAATCCCCAAATCCTGTATATGGAGAAACATCAGTTTCAGTATTATAACTTAAATCACTAATAATATTGTCCCTTAAATCATCATGATTTTGATCTATACCAGAATCCACAATTGCAATTTTTATGTTTTTCCCCGTAGAATAATTCCATGCACTACACACTGAAATATCTATATGTGGTTTAAAACTATTGTACAACCCCCATTGCTGATTAAACTCCGGGTCATTAGCACAATAAAGGATTTTCTTGAAAGATAGGTCTGGTTCTGAAGCAGCCAATTTTCCACTTTCCCATAAAGCGTTTGCAACCTCTAAAGTATTCATGCCTGTTTTAAATGAGATTGATAAAATATACCACAGTGGCATTAATGAATCATTCTTGACAATCCTAAGTCCAAACTTTTCAGTATAAGACATTAATAAGTCAATATCTTCCTCCCTTTTCAACCGGACACTTAGATATGGTGTTAGGAAGACCTCTTTGCCTTCTTTTGTCCTGTAGCATGGGGACAACATAACAGATTTCGCTTCTTTTTCCCATGATGTTGAAGCAGAC
>CACXLY010000030.1 GCA_902768605.1 uncultured Bacteroidales bacterium | reverse complement strand
AAAGGTAAGAAACTGTCTTGAGTTGTCTGTCATCTTTCTTATTTTTTTTTGTTTTTATGCGACTTCGTCGCAATCCTCTGCAAAGTTAGAGTGTAATTCGTGGTTTGGGGTTGTGCTTCACGTGGCGTCGCCAGATTCTACAGCAAGGAACGGCCGTTCCTTGCTGTAGGAACGGCCGTTCCCACAGCAAGCGTTGAAAGTTCCCATACGAAGCGTAATAAAAATCCTCACGTCACGTTGTTGGAATCCTCGCATCACGTTGTTGGAACCCTCGCGTCACGTTGTTGGAATCCTCGCGTCACGTTGCTGGAATCCTCGCGTCACGTTGCTAATTCCTTCGTGACGTTTTGGCGGGGGCTTGGGGTCTAATTGCCAAGTTGCTTTGCCAGGATGACGTAATCCACGGAATTGACTCCGCCGTCGCCATTGATGTCGGCTGCCCAGCGGACTGCCGAGTCGTCGGGCAGGCTGACGATGATGCGGCGCAGCAAGGCAAGGTCGTCGGCATCGACACGACCATCGTCGTTGATGTCGCCCCGCTGATAGTTCTGCGCGGCATAGTCGTCGTCGTTCATGACGACAATACGATAGAAGTCCTTCCAGCCGGGCGATTCGCGATACTTCTGCAGGGCTTCACGCGGCACATGCAGGGTGCAGCGCCGCTGGTCGCGCAGGGCAAAGGCTCCCTTCTCGGCGACGGGCGGCTCGGAGGCAAAGCAATAGAGATGGCGCATGGCAGGCAGGTGCTCGAGCGCGCCCTGGCAGACGGTACGGACACGATGAGGCACCACCATCGACGTCAGCCCGGCGCAGCAGTAGAGTGTCAGGGTATCGACGCGCTCCGCACGTCGCGGCAACGCTATCTCCTGCAGGGAGGTGCATCCCGTGAAAGCACAGCTGCCGTAGGCCACCACGTCGGACGTGAAGGAGACTTGGCGGAGGTTGGTGCATCCGAGGAAAGCGCAGGCTCCGACGCCGCGCACGCTGGGGGGCAGCTGAACGGACGTCAGCTCCTCGCAGCCCGCAAAGGCACTGTTGCCCACGGTGAAGACGACGTAGGTGTTACCGCCCAGGCTGAACTGCTCAGGCACCACCACGTCGCCCGAATAGCTGTCAGGGTCCATTCCGTCGAACGGGCCCCGATGCGTCACATACGCATATTTCGTCCCGATGACGTTATAGTAAATGCCATCCACCTCGACGTCGTAGGCGTAGAGAGATGAAAGGATGAAGAAATAAAAGGATGAAAGGATGAGTCTCATTCCGTGCTGGCGGACTGATATATGATTCATTATCGACAGGTTATGCAGTTTCATACTTCATTTTTTCAATACTTCATTTCTTCTTTCTTTCATTATGATGACACACGACATCAGAAGTCGTAGAACATTTCATACACAGCCTCGAGCTGCGGATACATCCATCGGGCCAGTCGCTTGCCGCCGGCAGCGTTCAGGTGCAAGCCGTCCTTGAAGAAGCCAGCCGTACCGCTTCCAATCTCCGTCATGGGGCTGAGGTTGGAGTAGCTGTAAGCATCGAGCACGATGAAGGAATAGTAGGCAGCCACCTCGCGGATGGCGTTGACGTACTCGCGGAAGGTCTTGCCCGTCGTGGGGTTAGTGCCCTCGGTAATCGAGCTGTTGCTGCCGATGACGTATTCGGGCACGTCAATCTCCGTGCCGTGATGGAGGGGGAGCATGACGACGACGGGGATGTTCGGATAGCGGCTCTGCAGGCCCTTGAAGAGGCGATGCAGACCGGCATAGAACGTGTACTTACCCACCTTCGGTCCGTCGGAGAACTCGCCGAAATCAGCAGTCGAGGTGTGTCCGAAGTCGTTCGTGCCGCCAAAGACTACTATCATATCGACCCGGCTCTGCGCAGGCATCTTCGAGTATCGCTTGTCGAAGGCATTAGTGTCGCTGCTGTTCCGCGCCGCCATATGCGTAGCGGAGATGCCGTAGTTCAAGGCCTCGCAGCCCGTCAGACTGGCATAGGAAGTGACGTATTCACCATTCTGGGTGATGCTGTCTCCAAGGAAAGCAACCTTCTTGCCCTTCCAGTGCGACTCGCGAACTTGCGCCACATAGACCGTGTCCTTAGGCGTATCGAAGTAGGTGGCGTCCACTTCGGCCACGTCACGCACCACGACGGAATCTATCTCGGCCACGGGAACGGCACGCGGCTGCTCGCTCTGGCGATAGAGAATAGTGGCATACTGCTGCGCCCAGACTGAGGAGCACAGACTCAAGATAAGGAATGACAGGAAGGCTCGCGTTTTCATTTCTCTTTCTAAATTAAATCTCAATTATTGATTCTTTACCAATGTGGCGTCATCAATCAAGACGTCCTGCGAGGTCGAGTAACTGCTGTTTTTGGGGTTCATGACGAGCAGGCAGAGCTTAGTCGTCGCGGTCAGCTCGAAGCTGTATGTCACGAGCGTCCAGCTGCTGTTGTTGAGGTCAATGTAATCGCCATACTTGTACGTGTCAACAGCTCCGTCGGCCTTGATGGGCACGTAGCCGGCACGCGTCTGACTGGGGCTTCCCGTAGTTGCCTTCGCGTAGAATGAGAAGGTGTATGAGCCGGCCTCGAGTGTCATCTCCTGTGTGGCAAGGCGCTTGTTCTGAGAGCCGGGAGCGACGATTGCGCAAGCGAAATTGCCGTTACGGGCATCCGTGCTCTTGCTCAACGTGGCGTTACCAGCCGAGCTTGCCGGGTTCCAGCCTTCGGGCTCTGCATCGCTTACCCAGCTCTCGAAGTCGCCGTTGACGAGGTCAGTCACGGGGTCGCCGCCCGGACCAGGCGTCGGGTCGTCGCCTCCGCCGCCACCGCCATCGCCCTTAACGACACTGACGAACTGAGCATTCTTGATTTCGGGCTTGTCGTTATAGAGGAAATATTTGCCTGTCAAGGTAACGATGTCGCCATCCTCGATGCCGAGACTCTCAAACTTTTTGGCTTCACCGCTCAGGTCAAGCAGTCCGTAAATGTAGATTGTGGCATCGCCCTCCACGAGGTCGAAGTTTCCATAAGTGGTGTTGACGATATTGCGGACAGTACCCGTCAGTTCGTAGGTGGTGTTCACATCAGCCTTCTGCAGGAACTCTGCAATAGTAATGTGCTGGACATCGCCTTGGTCGTCGCCGCCGCCACCGCCGCCATCACCATTCTCGAGGATGACGACATCTGCGTTCTTTATCTCCGGAGTAACCTGTCCTGTGTTGTTCACGAACTTCATCAGCTGGCCCGTAATCGTCACTTTCATGCCGACAGCAAACTCGCTTACTCCCTCGGGCAGATTGGCCCAGTAAGCCTCGAAGACTCTACCGCCACCCTTCGTGTCGGCCATCCAGAAGGTCTGCTGGTTGCGACTCACGGTACCGATGACTTCTGTGATATAACCTGTCACAGCATACGTCTCGGACGAAGTGCCGCCATCGGCCAAGGCATTTGCCAGCTCGGCAGCCTGGGCGCAAGTTACCGGTGTGCCGTCAACCGGGGTATCGCCACCATCGTCGGACAAGATGACAACCGTAGCATTCTTCATCTCGGGAATGACATTGCCGCTATTGTTCACGAACTTCATCAGCTGACCGGTAATCTTCACCTTCGTGCCTACCGTGAAAGCAGTCACACCTTCGGGAAGGTTTGCCCAATAAGCTTCGAAGACACGGCCACCGCCTTTCATGTCAGCCATCCAGAAGGTCTGCTGGTTGCGGCTGACATCGCCTACAACCTCCGTGATGTAACCCGTGATGGTATAGGTCTCGGAGGATGTTGCGCCATCTGCAAGTGCATTAGCCAGCTCAGCGGCCTCGGCGCAAGTGACTGCCGTCCCCTCCACGGTGCCGCCACCACCGCCGCCTTCATCCTCGAGAATGGTTACTGTGGCGTTCTTCATCTCGGGGATGACATTGCCGCTATTGTTCACAAACTTCATCAGCTTACCGGTAATCTTCACCTTTGTGCCAGCCTTAAAGGCCGTTACGCCTTCGGGAAGGTTTGCCCAATAAGCCTCGAAGACACGGCCGCCGCCTTTCGTGTCGGCCATCCAGAATGTCTGCTGGTTGCGGCTGACATCGCCTACGACCTCCGTGATGTAACCCGTGATGGTATAAGTCTCGGAAGATGTTGCGCCATCTGCAAGCGCCTTTGCCAGCTCGACGGCTTCGGCACAAGTGACAGGCGTGCCTTCGTTTGTTCCAGTACCTCCGCCCCCACCGGTATTACTGCTCTTGTCGGGCACGTTGTAAGGAGCCGGAACGTCAACACAGCTACTGAAAGCCAAAGCCGTCAGTAACATGAGTGCAAATGCTTTGAAAGTCTTTTTCATAATCTATATGTCTTATTGTTTGTTTCCTTATTTATTTAGTCCAAGTTAAATCGCTTTCCGTACGCGCCAATATCTGCCAGGTGCCGCGATAGATAGTGGCGATGCCGTAGAGCACAACAGGTGTGGTGGGAATGGCAACGCCCTTGAAGGCGGCATAGGTGCTGGTGCGAAGCACGCACTTGTTGCCCGCATTGCCGCCGGACAGCGTTCTATTGACGCAATTGCTGATGAGGCTAACCGAACCGTCATCGGGAGCGACAACGGGCGTGCCGTCTCGGCTGATGGTGACGCCCGAGAGGCGAACCACTCTGCCTGCCTGCTGAGCCATCGACTTGCTGGGGTCGAAGTCAATGGTGTCAACCTTCATCGTGCCATAGGCCACGGCATCGGGCGTGCCGTCCATGATGAGACGGACGTGCTTCTTCCAGTCGGAGATTTCCATTCGTCCGAGACCGCCATTATAGAGTCCGCCTATCTGAGCCTGAGTGCCATAGCCGCCGATGTAGAGGTCCTTGAGACTGATGAGCAGCTTCTGGCCGACAGGCATGAAAGCGCCTTGGTCGGAACCGTTGATGCCAATGATGATGCCGCCCGTCTCGTCCTGAACGGAGAGCTGCTTGTAGAGGTTGTCGCCAAAGTCGTTACCGTTGACGACACACCGCAGCCACAGGTCCTCGGTGATTTGCTTGTAGTTGTCGCTGCTGATGACACTGGCATAAGTGCTCTGCAATTCTGCAATGGTGACGGTGGCGCCTGCTTGCAGGCTGTTGTTGCCATATGGAATGCCCTCGGGTACGTCCCAATCCCCTTCCTGACAAGAGGCAAAGGCAAAGACTCCTGCCAACAGGGCTATGATGTATGATTGCTTTTTCATTGCTTCCTATATATAATAAATAATGTAGTTCCGATGTCGCTTTAGAATTTGTAGTTCACGTTGAGCATGAAGTTGAGACCTTGCGCATAGAAGCGCTTGGCGTTTTTCTCGAAGTTATAGGTGCGGGGCTTCGTGGTGACCTCAGTGCCTGTATTCTCCGTTTCCGTCACGCTGTAGTTGCTTCGGCTCTGCTCGTAACCGCCCGTCGTAATGTTACGGCGGTTCGTGAGGTTGCAGAGCTGCAGGTTGACGCTAATGGGATTATGCAGGATGTAGAACTGACGGCCGATGCTGGCGTCGAGCATGAAGCCGCCGTTGCCTTTAGCCTGGTCGGGGACATCGTACTCTCCGGCATGATAGCGCCCTGCATTCTTGAGGTTGTTCTCATAGCGCATGTTCGTGCTGTAAGAGAGATAGATGCGGTCGTAGTAGTTGCCGGTCAGGTTGAGGTACCAGCGCTCGATGCGATAGTTCAAGCCGAGGCTCGCCGCTGCCAAGGGCGTGCCGCTTTGGCGCATGCCTTTGTTGTGGCAAATCTCCTGGTTTATCTTGCCCGTCGTGCTGCTCATCCAATTGACTTGCGTGTCGTCGGTATACTTGGCTTCACTGTAAGTACCCAAGGCGAGAAGGTCAAGGCTGCTGGTCAGCTTGACTTTCAATCCCAGTTCCACTCCATAGTGTTCTTTCCTTACGCCAGTAAGGCTGTTGTAGGAGAAGCTGTTGATGTCGTCGTTGTAATATTGCTGCCATTCGTTTCCGTCCATTGTGCGATAGTAATACCCGGTCAAGTTAAGGCGGAACCATTTATTGTTGATGGCATAGCCGAGCTCAGTACTCAGCACGCGCTCGTTCTTGAGATTCAGCGCGTAATCATTGTTCATCTCGGGGCACATGAATGCGACGGATGCTCCTGGCGCTCTGAATTCATAGCCCAGACCTGCCGTGATGGCATGTCCCTTGCCAAGATTAACCGTAGAGCCCGCCTTCAGACCGCCGTCGAGGAAATGGGCCTTGCTGCTCTTGCCATAACTATTGTCCTGGAAGAGGCCGTTGCGCATGAAGCCTTCACGCCACATGCGACGTCCGCCCAGCTTACCTGTGACGAAACTGTGCACGATGCCCCGGTCCATGCTGAAGCACGTCCAAAGCCTGATGTCCTGATTCCAAAGGTCGTAGTCGTAGCCATAGCGGTCGCCTTCTATGAGTTTCTGATAGCCATGGTTCACGTCGTACATTGCTTCGGTCGATGTCTCCTGATAGTCTCCCACCAGATAGGTGTTGGTGTTGTGAAAGTATTGGCCGCCCAGGAGGTCTTCAAGCGTTCTGTAGTGCGAGCCGCGATTGCTGAGGAGCTGTATGCTGGCGCTCAACTTCGTACTCCGTTTGATGTTCCATTCGTAAGTACTCGAGAGGTTGCTCATCAGGTGGTTGTTGTGGCGGGCTTCTATCCAATAGATGGCATCTGCGCCAATCTTGTTGAGCTGGGTGTTGGCGAAATAGAGCTCGTCAAAGTTAATCTGACGATAGCTTTCGTCCTGCCAATTGTCGTATGCCGTCCAGTAGGCGACATTGTCGTATGTGTAATCGCCGTCCCTTCCCCATACATCATAATTGTACGATGGGAAGCGTTTCCAGTAGTCAGGATGGGGATTCGTGCCGCTATAGTTCAGCTTGGTGCTTTTGTACTTGGCGACTTTGACGAAGGCACTTGTCGTAAGCTTCATGTCGTCATTTATATTAAAGTCCCAAGTAGCGAGGACGCTTGGCTCGAAGGTAGTGACGACGCGGCTTGCTCTCTTTTTGCCGTTCTGATAGCCCCAATATGGGTTGTACTGATAATCGTTGGCGAGCCAGTTTGCCTCGTCGGTGCTGGCACCGGCCGTAGCGCGTTCTGTGGGGCTTCCCCATGTGGAGATGCTCAGCGAATGCTTGTCGTTTATGACCTTCTGAGCAGCAAGGAAGTACGCCAGACTATTATAGAATGTACCCTTGACGGCAGCCGTCCGCATGTTTGACCAACGATAGCCGACGGTGCCGAAGAAGGCCCAGCCGTCTTTGTTTAATCCCGTGCCGAAGCTGTACATGGCACGCAGGGTATAGTTGCGGTTCGCTCCGGAGAGCGTCACTTTATGTCCGACGGGCATCCTGCCTGCTCTGAGGTTGTAATTGCTGCTGCCGCCCATTCCGCCGAATGAGAAGTTGTTTGCCTCGAATGGGCTGATGTCGTCCTTGTTTCTCAGGGCATCGTTCATGCCGCCAACGGTGGAATACTGGAAGCGTCCGTTTTCGGGATTGTTGACCTGCACGCCGTTCATATAGATGTCGTTGTAGGCATTGTCCAGGGCACGGTATTTGAACCAGATGCCGCTCCACGTCCATCCGAACTGGCTTGTATAGACGTTGGTGGCGGAATTGATACGGATGACGTCGGCCGTGATGTCATCGTTCTCGCCGAGTTGCGATTCAGTGAAGGTGAAGTTGCTGTCGTCGGCCTGCAGCTCCTCTTCTACTGTGCTCAGCGAATCCACACCCGCCGTCCCATAGGACTGGGCATGAATCTTTGGCGCTGCCGCGAGGGCAAACACCAAGAGCAGATGTTTCATTTTCATGTACGTTTTGTGTTATAATTTGTTTATTATGGCACAAACTTATAAAAATTTATGCAATCTTCGACAAGTTAGGGCATATTTTTTTCCTTAATTGCATTTTCTACGTAAAAAAACATTAACTTTGTCCTCTGAAGTTATAAAATGGACTTATTATCTACTATACCGAAATGAGAAACTCATTCATCACCTTGGTGGCAGCGCTGCTTCTCATCGCCGCACCCACAAAATCGCAAGACCGCAAGCTTATGGTGCATGCCGTCGCCTTCTACAATCTGGAGAACCTGTTCGACACGACCCACGACCCCGGCAAAATTGACTACGACTTCCTGCCCAGCGGCTCCTATCACTGGGACGACAACAAGTATCAGAACAAGCTTGCGAACATGGCGAAAGTGCTTTGCGACCTCGGCACAGACAAGTTGCCCTACGGCGCCAGCATCATCGGCACGGCGGAGGTGGAGAACGACAAGGTGCTCGACGACCTCATGGCTCAGCCGAACATGCAGCAGCGCGGGTATAAGTACATTCATTTCGAGGGGCCCGACAAGCGAGGCGTGGACTGCGCCCTCATCTACAACCCCAAGGCCTTCCACGTAAAGAATGCCTTCCACAAGCCCTACGTCTATGAGGACGGCGACACCAGCCGGCAGACGCGTCCCTACCTGTGCGTGCAGGGCACGCTGGCGGGCGACAACCTCACCGTCGTGGTGTGCCACTGGCCGAGCCGCGGCCATGAGAACGTCTATCGCGAATATGCCGGCAAGCAGGTGCGCGCACTGACCGACAGCATCCACCAGGCCGACCCCTCGCAGCACATCATAGTGATGGGCGACATGAACGACGACCCGGACAACACCTCGATGGCGAAGTTCCTGGGCGCCAGGCGCAAGATGAAGGACGTGGGCGAAGGCGACTTCTACAACCCCTGGTGGGACCTGCTCAGGAGCAAAGGGCAGGGCACACTAACCTTCCAGGGCGGATGGAACCTCTTCGACCAAATCGTCTGCTCCAAGAACATGCTCGACCTCGACGGCAAAAAGGAATACAAGGAGCTCACGCTCTACGACTACCACATCTTCAAGCGCAATTATCTGATACAGCAAGACGGCAAGTACAAGGGCTCGCCCAAGCGCACCTCTGCCGGCGGCGTATGGCTGAACGGCTTCAGCGACCACCTGCCGACCGTCACGTACCTCATCAAAGCACAAAATTAAAAATTAAGAATTAAGAAATAAGTATTAAGAATTAGAATTGTGAATTGTGTATTAATCAAAAGCCTCTGCTAAGTGGAGTTTGCAAAGTGGCAGCAAAGAGGAAAAATATGAATTACGAATTATGAATTATGAATTAATTGTACTACCTTTGCAGCCGCAAAAAGAAACAAACAGTAAATTGTAAGATTGTAAATTGTATACTTTTAAATTTTTAAACTTTTAAACTTAATATTTATGACCAGTTACAAAGAACTCGGCCTGGTGAACACCCGTGAGATGTTTGCCAAGGCAATTGCTGGCGGCTATGCCATCCCAGCTTTCAACTTCAACACACTCGAACAGATGCAGGCCATCATCCAGGCTGCAGTCGAGACAAAGTCTCCCGTCATCATGCAGGTCAGCAAGGGCGCACGCAACTATGCTAACGGCACCATCCTCCGCTACATGGCCCAGGGCGCAGTGGAATATGCCAAGGAACTCGGCTGCGAGAATCCTCAGATTGTGCTTCACCTCGACCACGGCGACACCTTCGAACTCTGCAAGGACTGCATCGACAACGGTTTCTCCAGCGTCATGATCGACGGCTCTTCTCTCCCCTATGAGGAGAACATCGCCCTGACGAAGAAGGTCGTGGAGTATGCTCACAAGTACGACGTGACCGTCGAGGCAGAGCTGGGCGTATTGGCAGGCGTAGAGGATGAGGTAGCCAGCGAGGTTTCCCACTATACGAAGCCCGAAGAGGTTGTTGACTTCAGCACCCGCAGCGGCTGCGACAGCCTGGCCATCTCCATCGGCACAAGCCACGGCGCATACAAGTTCACTCCCGAGCAGTGCACACGTGACCCGAAGACCGGCAAGCTCGTGCCTCCTCCATTGGCATTCGACATCCTGCACGAGATTGAGAAGCGTCTGCCCGGATTCCCCATCGTACTGCACGGCTCAAGCTCCGTTCCTCAGGAGGAGGTGGATACCATCAACGCCCACGGCGGCAAGCTGCCCGATGCAGTCGGCATCCCCGAAGAGCAGCTCCGCGAAGCCAGCAAGAGCGCAGTCTGCAAGATTAACATCGACAGCGACAGCCGTCTGGCCATGACAGCCGCCATCCGCAAGCACTTCGACGAGAAGCCCGGCGACTTCGACCCCCGCCAGTATCTGAAGCCCGCCCGCGAGAACATGAAGAAGATGTATATCCACAAGATTGTAGAGGTGCTCGGCAGTAACAACAAGCTCTAAATCTCGACGAAGTCAAGATTTTAACCAAGCGTAGCAACGCAAGAATCTCGACGAAGTCAAGATTTCTTATCGAGCGAAGTAACGACAAGCTCGACGAAGTCAAGATTTCTTATCGAGCGAAGTAACGACAAGCTCGACGAAGTCAAGATTTTAACCAAGCGTAGCAACGCAAGAATCTCGACGAAGTCAAGATTTGCTTATCGAGTGCAGTAACGCTCAAATTATATTAATAAAAAACGCCACGTGTGGGAACGTCCAACGCTACACGTGGGAAAAGCCAACGCCACGTGTGGGAAATGCCAACGCCACACGTGGCATTTTTTTTACCCTGCTGCAAAACCCGACTTTATAAGGTTTATTAACGTGGGTTTCTATTGCCGTTACAAAATAATTTCGTACCTTTGCGCACCAAAGTGCGCATGAGGCGATGAAGATTATTAAGAAACTCGACATCTACATCATCAAGGGGTTCCTGCTGCTCTTCGCGGGGACGTTCTTCATTTGTCTCTTCATCTTCGTCATGCAGTTCCTGTGGATGTGGATGAACAACCTCATCGGCAAGGGCCTCACCATCGACCTGCTGGCGAAGTTCTTCTGGTACAGCAGCCTGACGCTCATCCCCCGCTCGGTGCCTCTGGCCGTCCTGCTGGCCAGCCTCATCTCGTTCGGCAACCTGGGCGAACACTTCGAGCTGCTCAGCATGAAGTCGGCCGGCATACCGCTCGTCCGCATCCTGGCGCCCCTCATCTTCGTAGCGACATTCATCGCAGGCGCCAGCTTCATCTTCCAGAACATGGTCAGCCCCTATGCCATGCGCGAACTCTCGCGCCTGGCCTGGAGCATGAAGCAGAAAAGCCCCGAGCTGGAGATACCCGAGGGCATCTTTTACAGCGAGATTCCCGGCTACAACCTCTACGTCGAGCATAAGGACCGCGAGACGGGCATGCTCTATGGCGTGATGATTTACACGAACGCGGGCGGCTACAACGATACGCAAATCGTGCTGGCCGACAGCGGCCGACTGCAGAGCACCGCCGACAAGATGCACCTCAAGCTGACGCTCTGGGGAGGCGAACGCTTCCGCAACATGGACGCGCAGAGCAGTCAGATGCTGAGGGCCAACGTGCCATACATGCGCGAGTCGTTTATCAAGGAGGAGGACATCATCGTCTTCGACGGCAACTTCAACCTGATGGACGCCGAGCTTTTCTCGCACAACGCGCAGACCAAGAATCTGAGCGAAATACAGCACGCCGTTGATTCGCTCAGCCATAAAGCCGACAGCGCCCGTCACATGATTTACCAGAACATGCTGCAATGGTACATGCGGAAAAGCCTGCCCGTCGGGACGAAGGACTCGCTCGCCATCGTGGCTGAGGCGCAGGACATGCCGCCCTTCGACTCGCTCTACATAGCCCTGCACGACGACCAGCGCGTCAAGGCTTGGCGGAACGCCGTCAGCAAGGCCGAGACGATGCATGCGGAATGCGAGTTCCGAGCCCTCGAGACGGGCGACAGAAACCTGAACGTCCGAAAGCACCGCATCGAGTGGTACAAGAAGTTCACGATGAGCCTGGCGTGCCTGCTGTTCTTCTTCATCGGAGCACCGCTGGGAGCCATCATCCGAAAGGGAGGACTGGGCGTGCCTGTCGTGGTGAGCGTCATCATCTTCATCTTCTACTACATCGTCAACCAGGCTGGCGAGAACAATGCGAAGGTGGCGGCATGGACGATAGAAAGCGGGGCGTGGCTCAGCTCCGTCGTGTTGCTCGGCACGGGCATCTTCCTGACGCACAAGGCCAACAGCGACAGCGTGGTCTTCAACATCGAGGGCTACAAGAACTTCTTCATGAAGCTGTTCGGCCTGCGCGCAAGCAGAAAGCTGGACCGAAAGGAGGTCATCATCAACGACCCCGACTACGCTACCCTGCCCCAGCGACTCAGCGACCTCTCGGAGTACTGCATCGAATGCCGCAAGACTATGCACCTGCGCCGCATCCCAAACTATTTCGACATCTTCTTCAACCCCGGACAGGACAAGCACGCTATGGAGCTCTCCGACCGCCTCGAAGCCATCATCGAGGAACTCCACAACAGCCGCGACAACGTGCTGCTCATGTACATCAACGAGTACCCCATCATCAACCCGAGCGCCCACACGAGGCCCTTCACGAGTAAACGCCTCAACATGTTATTCGGCATCGTCTTCCCGCTCGGACTGCTTGTCTATCTGCGCATCTGGCGCTTCAGACTGAGGCTCAGACTCGACCTGAGAAACATAGAACGACTCAACCATCTCATCACTGCAAGAATATTAAAAAAGACCCCTCTCTAACTCCCAGATGGGGAGGAATAGGAAGCCTCCCCTCGGGAAGATATGATAGGGATCAATTATAAATTATGAATTATAAATTATGGATTATGAATTAGAACTGAGCTCCATCGAGGCGGCTCTCGAAGACTTCCGTCAGGGCAAGTTCGTTATCGTGGTGGATGACGAAGACCGCGAGAACGAGGGTGACTTCATCACGGCTGCCGAAATGATAACGCCCGAAAAGGTTAATTTCATGCTGCGCAACGGCAGAGGAGTGCTCTGCGCTCCCATCACGATGAGCCGCGCGGCAGAACTCGAGCTGGACCATCAGGTGGTGGAAAACACCAGCATGCTCGGCACGCCGTTCACCGTGACGGTGGACCTGCTGGAGGGCTGCACGACGGGAGTCAGCACGCACGACCGCGCAGCGACCATCAAGGCTCTTGCCGACCCCAGCCGCAAGCCATCCGACTTCGGCCGACCCGGTCACATCAACCCCCTTTATGCGCAGGACAAGGGCGTTCTCCGCAGGGCAGGACATACGGAAGCTGCCGTGGACCTCGCACGCCTCTCCGGTCTCAAGCCCGCCGCCGCTCTCATCGAAATCCTCAACGAAGACGGCACGATGGCCCGCATGCCGCAGCTCAAGGAGGTGGCCCGCGAGCACAATCTCAAGATTATCAGCATCCGCGACCTCATCGCCTATCGTCTCAAGCAGGAATCGCTCGTCGAGAGAGGCGTGGAAGCTGACATGCCGACAGCCGACGGACACTTCCACATCATTCCTTTCCGCCAGAAGAGCAACGGACTGGAGCATGTTGTCCTCTACAAAGGAACATGGACGGAGGACGAGCCCGTGCTGGTCCGCATGCACTCGAGCTGCATGACGGGCGACATCTTCGGCAGCCAGCGATGCGACTGCGGCGAGCAACTCCACAAATCGATGCGCATGATTGAAAAAGAAGGCAAGGGCCTCATCGTCTATCTCAGCCAGGAAGGTCGTGGCATCGGACTGATGAACAAGATTGCGGCCTACAAGCTGCAGGAGCAAGGCGACGATACGGTGGATGCCAACATACACCTCGGCTTCCGTCCCGACGAACGAGAGTACGGCGTCGGTGCCCAGATACTCCGCGAGATGGGTGTCGGCAAGCTGCGGCTCATCACCAATAATCCCGTCAAGCGCGTCGGCCTCGAAAGCTACGGACTCACCATCGTCGAGAACGTTCCCATCGTGGTCGAGCCGAATGAATACAACCGCCGCTACCTCGAGACAAAGCGGACACGAATGGGGCACAAGCTGTAAGGAAAAGCCTCAAACAACAGCCTCCCCCGACCCCTCCAAAGGAGGGGAGAACAGCCCTATGAACCCTGTAAATAATTAAATTACTAAATCGTAAATAAATCGTAAATAGTAAATCGTCAAATCGTAAATTAAATTGATCGTCAAATCGTAAATAAATTATATCGCAATGAACACAAATCTTTCCGAGAGACTGCAACGCCTCTCACCCAGCGCAACGCTTGCCATGAGTCAGCGCAGCAGCGAACTCAAGGCACAAGGCGTCGACGTGATTAACATGAGTGTGGGCGAACCCGACTTCAACACGCCCGACCACATCAAGGCTGCTGCCATCAAGGCAGTCGAGGACAACTACAGCCGCTACTCTCCCGTGCCTGGCTATCCTGAGTTGAAGAAAGCCATCGTGGCTAAGCTGAAGAACGAGAACGGCTTGGACTATGCGCCCTCGCAAATCCTTTGCAGCAACGGTGCCAAGCAGAGCGTCTGCAACACCATCATGGCTATCGTGAACGCGGGCGACGAGGTCATCATCCCCGCTCCCTATTGGGTGAGCTACCCGCAAATGGTATTGCTGGCCGAGGGCACGCCTGTCTTCGTAGAAGCCACCATCGAGCAGGACTTCAAGATAACGCCGGAGCAACTCGAGGCTGCCATCACACCCAAGACGAAGGCCCTCATCCTCTGCTCGCCCAGCAATCCGACGGGCTCCGTTTACAGCAAGAAGGAACTCGAGGCGCTGAAGGATGTGCTGCTTCGCCACGAGCAAGTGATCGTCATTGCCGACGAGATTTACGAGCACATCAACTACGTCGGCGAGCACGCCAGCATGGCTCAGTTCCCCGAAATCAAGGAGAGAGTGGTCGTCATCAACGGCGTCAGCAAAGCCTATGCCATGACAGGATGGCGCATCGGTTTCATCGCAGCTCCCGAGTGGATAGTGAAGGGCTGCAACAAGCTGCAGGGACAATACACCAGCGGCCCTTGCTCGGTCAGCCAGAAGGCCGCAGAAGCCGCCTTTGCCGGTCCTCAGCAATGTGTCGAGGACATGCGCCAAGCTTTTGAGCGCCGCAAGAATCTCATCGTCAAATTGGCAAAAGAGATACCCGGCCTCGAGGTCAACAATCCTCAGGGTGCCTTCTATCTCTTCCCCAAGTGCAGCAGCTTCTTCGGCAAGAAGGACGGCGACCGCGTGATAAACAACAGCACCGACCTCGCCATGTACCTGCTGGAAGTGGGGCACGTGGCAACCGTCGGCGGTGACGCCTTTGGCTCGCCCGAGTGCTTCCGCATGAGCTACGCCACCAGCGATGAGAACATCACGGAGGCCATGCGACGCATCAAAGAGACCTTGGCAAGACTGCAATAAGACATTCACAAAAACACAAAAAAGGAGGCAGGCGAATCAGTTTCGTCTGCCTCTCATTTTATTGTCTTCATTTTTACATTTCCTTTCTTTCTGTTCTACTTCATAAGTGCGCTGACGAAAGCTGCGACAGCCACACCAGCTGCTACGCCTGCCACGCCGGCAGCAACATTATTGTCAACTACTACCACTTCGTGATGATGAGCCATGTGGCGGCGGTGAGCCTCAATGCGGCGCATTTCTTCGATGCGGCGGGCTTCCTCCATCCTTCTGCGCTCCTCCATCCTTCTGAGTTCTTCCATGCGGCGACGCTCTTCAAGCATTCTGCGCTCGTGCTTCGACAACCGGTGATTGCGGTGTCCGGCATAAACGTCGTGATGATGAGCATCGTAGCCTACTTCAACAATTCCTCTGTCGTTCATGTGATACCCATTATGCTTTGCATTAACCTTGGCGTTCACATTCATATTGCCGATTGCCATCATGATGGCGAATACAGCGAAGTAAATCATCTTTTTCATAACCTTTGCTTTTAAGAGTGTTAAACAATCTGGTTTCTTGTTTCTGATGCAACTACGGTGCAAGGTGAACGCGGAGGTAAGCTTGCTTAACTTCGCTGAGCCGCAGCCCGTAGTCGCCATTGCTTCCTTATTGCAATGGCAAAGGTACGGCGAAATATTGGGGGGAGAAGGATGTTTTTCCCTAAAGTGTGGGAGGAATTTCCCTACGCTTCAGGAGGAAGATGCCCAGCAGACAAAGTGGGGCACAGAGGGAATTGACGAGGAAATAGGTGTTGTAGCCGAGCAGCTGTGCCAGCAAACCGCTAATAGCCAATGGGATGAAGAGAGCAGCCGAGACAAGCGGTATCTGCAGCATGTTGATGGTATTGCGGTAGCGGGCGCCTGATATGGTGCTGACAGGAAGTCGGCAAACGCTCAGTCCGAAGCCGAAGAGGAGTTGTGCGGTCGTGGTGCAGAGGCACAGTTGCCAGAGGTTTTCGGGCTGGCGGATGGTCATGCCGAGATAGACCAGCGGTGAGAGGACGATGCTGAGAGCCATCGGCCAGAAGAGCCGCTCCAGGGAATAGCGCCTGATGAGGTGTCGGCCGAGGAAAAGTCCCAGACTGAAGGCTATCACGCCGACTGTGCCCTGAGCGAAGCCTATCTCCTGAATGGAGCAGCCCAAGCCACCGTTTGCGTGGGTATCATATAAATATAGTACGCGCGCGTTGAACATAAGTCCTTGCGGCAGCAGGAGCAGCAGGAGGATGAGGACTGGCTGCCACCAGTGGTCCTGATGACGGATGCGGTCGATGAGGCGCAACTCTGCTTTGACGGAAGCACCCACACTATGCCTTGCTCCGCCGTCTCCCACGCGAGGACTCCTCAGACAAATGAGATGATAGAAGGTGAAGAAGAGGAAGAGCCCGGCTGCCACATAGCACCCCATCGCCCACGAGTAGCGAATCATCTGCCGGAAATAGACCTGCAGGGTGCCGACGAGGAAGATGAGGGCGCCATAGGTGAAGATGACGGCTATCTGCGAGAATGCCAGTTTGGGAGCCGTCAGCAAGCGTTGGAAGGCGGGCCGCAGCATCCGCTCATAGTACATTCGTGCCGCCAGTTCGTGCCAGGCACAGAGCAGGCTGACGAGGAACAGGGCAAGGAATACAGCGACTGGTCCCTTCTTGAAGGACACGGCCAGCACCACAAGGCTGACGAAGAGCGAGCCCTCGATGAAATGCAGCGTCTGCTTGAAGTTCCCCACCCTTCTTACCCACGAGCGCATGAAGGACTTCAGCACCCAAGGCAGGAAGAGGAGGGCTGAACAAAGTGTGGCCAGAGCTGGCGTCAGCCCCAGCTGGAGCAACATCAGCAGGGCCACATAGGTGACGATGGCCGCGGGAATCTCTTCTGCAGCAAAGAGGGTAATGAACCAAGCCCCCCTCCAAACCTCCCCCCGAGGAGGGAGGCTTTCTCGCCGCCTTCTTCCCTCCTCCTCGGGGGAGGGATTGAGGGAGGGGGCTCTTTTAGTAGCTTCTTGCGATGAGGACACGCGCCTTGCTTGGTTTGCCTGTTACCATATCTGTGCCGGGTGTCTGCTCGAAACCGAAGGGCACACAGCGGATGGTGGCCTGCGTCTCTTCCTTGATGCGAGCCTCGGTCTCGGCTGTGCCGTCCCAGTGGCAGAGGAAGAAGCCGCCGTCCTTGACACGCTCCTTGAACTCCTCATAGTTGTCGCACTCGTAGATATGGGCATCGCGGAAGGTCTTGGCCTTCGTGAAGATGTTCTTCTGAATGTCGCCAAGCAACTGCTCCACATAGGCTGTGATGCATTCCAACGGACGCGTTTCTTTCTCCAAGGTATCTCGGCGCATCACCTCGACTGTGCCGTTCTCCAAGTCTCTTGCACCAAGGACAAGACGGACTGGCACGCCCTTCAGCTCATAGTCCGCGAACTTGAAGCCCGGGCGCTTGTTGTCGGCATTATCGTACTTGACGCTGATGCCCTTCTTCTTGAGTTCCTCGATGATGGGAGCGACCGCAGCATCCACAGCAGCCATCTGTTCGGGCTTGCCGCCAATGGGGATGATGACCACCTGAATGGGAGCGAGGGGAGGAGGCAGCACGAGGCCGTTGTCGTCGCTGTGAGTCATGATGAGCGCGCCCATGAGTCGTGTGCTGACACCCCAAGAGGTTGCCCAAGCGTATTCAGGCTTGTTCTCCTTGTTGAGGAACTGCACCTCGAAGGCCTTGCCGAAGTTCTGGCCGAGGAAGTGGCTGGTGCCGCTCTGCAGGGCCTTTCCGTCCTGCATCATGGCCTCGATGGTATAAGTGTCGAGAGCACCGGCAAAGCGTTCCGTCTCACTCTTGACGCCCTGAACCACAGGCACAGCCATATACTCTTCTGCAAACTTTGCATAGACCTTGAGCATCTGCTGGGCGCGTGCCTCGGCCTCTTCGCGAGTGGCATGAGCCGTGTGACCCTCTTGCCAGAGGAACTCGCTGGTGCGCAGGAAGAGGCGGGTGCGCATCTCCCATCGCATCACATTGCACCACTGGTTGACCAGCAGGGGCAGGTCGCGATATGACTGAATCCAGTTCTTGAACGTGTTCCAGATGATGGTCTCGGAAGTGGGGCGAATGATGAGCTCCTCCTCCAGCTTAGCAGCCGGGTCAACCACCACACCATCGTGTGTCTCGTTGGTTTTCAGACGATAGTGTGTGACGACGGCGCACTCCTTAGCGAAGCCTTCCACGTGCTCTGCCTCCTTCGAGAGGAAGCTCTTGGGGATGAGCAGGGGGAAATAGGCGTTCTGCACACCCGTCTCCTTGAACATGTCGTCGAGGGTGCGTTGCATCTTCTCCCAGATAGCGTATCCATAAGGCTTGATGACCATGCAGCCGCGCACGTCGCTCTGCTCTGCCAGGTCGGCCTTAACCACCAGTTCGTTGTACCATTTGCTGTAGTCCTCACTGCGTTTTGTGAGGAAATCCAATTCTTTTGCCATTACTAAAGATGATTATATTATTTTTCGGGTGCAAAAGTACAAAAAAAATGGCACGCAGGCAAATAATTTTGAATTTTGAATTTTGAATTTTGAATTAATGTCGTATCTTTGCAAATGAAAAGGGATAATTATCTACATGTTTCACTAAAATAGTATCAACAATGAAAGCAAAGAAATTTCTTTTGGGCGCTTTGGCAATAGCTCTGGTGCTCACAGGTTGTAACATGAACAACACCACCAAGGGTGGCCTCATCGGCGGAGCAGGGGGCGGTGCAGTAGGTGCCGGCCTCGGTGCTGCCATCGGAGCCCTGATCAACGGCTCTCAGGGTGCCAAGCTGGGTGCAGCCATCGGTGCCGGTGTAGGCGCAGCTGGTGGCACTACCGCCGGTGTCCTCATCGGTCGCAAGATGGACAAGGCAAAGGCTGCTGCCGAGGCAGTGGCTAACGCTCAGGTTGAGACCACTACCGACAAGAACGGTCTTGAGGCTGTGAAGGTTACCTTCGACAATGGCATCCTCTTCAAGGTAGGCAAGAGCGACCTGCAGGCCAGCGCACAGCAGTCACTCCGCCAGTTCGCCACCAATGTGCTGAACGTTTACACGGATTGCGACGTGGACATCTACGGCTTTGCCAGCAGCGACGGCAGCGACGCCACAAACCTGACACTCAGCCAGAACCGCGCAAATGCCGTGACCAGCTTCCTGACGAACACCTGCGGCGTCCGCGCCTCTCAGATTAAGAAGACCACGGGCTTCGGCGAAGACCCCACCTACCTCATCTTCGACGCCAATGGCAAGGAGGACCGCAATGCAAGCCGCCGAGTAGAGGTCTATCTCTATGCCAGCGAGGCCATGATTAATGCTGCGACTGAAGGAACGTTGCAGTAAGAGAAATGTTTACAAAACTGCAAAAAATCTTACGATGGATTGTGCTCCTGTTCTTCGGGGGCACAATCCTTATTGTATTAATCTACAAGTGGTGTCCGGTCTATTTCACGCCGCTCATGGCCATCCGCTGTGCCCAGCAGGCAAGTCGCGGCGAGCAGATACGGCTCAAGCACCACTGGGTGCCGCTCGACTCCATGAGCATCTACATGCCCGTAGCCGTGATGGCGAGTGAGGACCAGCGTTTCCTCGACCACAATGGCTTCGACTTCGTGGAAATCAACAAGACACTGGAGGAGCGCCGCTCGGGCAAACGCTTCCGCGGAGGCAGCACCATCTCGCAGCAGACTGCCAAGAACGTCTTCCTTTGGCCCGGAGCAAGCTGGGTTCGCAAGGGACTGGAGGCGTGGTTCACTGTCCTCATCGAACTGCTGTGGGGCAAGGAGCGCATCATGGAGGTCTATCTCAACAGCATCGAGATGGGCGACGGCATCTATGGTGCCGAGGCAGTCGCCCAGCAACACTTCGGCCGCAGAGCCATCACCCTGACGCGCCCCAACTGTGCCCTCATCGCAGCCACCCTGCCCAATCCGCTAAAGTACAGCAGCAAGAACCCCTCTGCCTACATGTACAAGCGGCAGACAGCCATCATGGCTCAAATGCGTCACATCGACGTCTTTCCCCGCGAAGAGTAGAGGGATTTCTTAGGAAGTGACATCCTTGCGGTCAGCTTTTCTTATCTCTTGAAAACGCTTGTTGCGGTTGTTGCGGTTGTTGCGGATTTTATGAGTCTTCAACCACCCAAATTTTCAGACTGCAAAGATACGATTTATTTTCCACACTACAATGCCTCTCCACAAAGAAAACGTCACAAGCGTCACAGGGGTGTTTGTGTGACGCGCTCTCCGAATAGAGGGGATAATAATATACCATAAGTAATTATAATATAATTATATATATTATAATTATTAAAGTACTACTGCTTATCGCGCCAAAATTAAGACCTATGTGACACTTGTGACGCTTGTGACGTTCACTCCCATATTGCTGACTTTCAATCAGTTTACTTGCACATAGTGTTGCAACTGCCCTCATAACACGTCAAAAAGTCCATTTTGACTCGTCAAAAACGCCCTCAAAGCACGTCAAAAAGACATTTAAACAGCTAAATATGAAAAAATAATTTGAAACGAATCATCATTTTTCTTCCAAAAATTGCATGGTTTTGACCAAAAACAGCCTCAAAATAGCAGTAAAAATGGGTGTTTTATAAATAATGTATGAAAATCGCCTCCCAAACTTCGTCAGATTACAGCATTTCTGACGAAATGCAACACATTTAACCAGCCTTTCTCCCAAAAACTGCCATTTTTCGTGGGCAAAATCACATGTCTAAAACTGCCTTTTTGTGGGCATAAATAAATTGTCTTTCAACCGTAACAAGCGCAACAAGCGTTTTCAAGAGATAGGAAAAAGATGGAGAGAAACGACAAGCCTCGTTTGATTGTTTCCGAGTCGCGACACGATGCCAACGAAGTCAAGGCTGTGATTAAGTGAGCACCCTTGAACTCTCAGAAAGTTCTTTACATTTTTCCTCGGTTTTCGTCCCCTCTCTTCCAATGCTGCAAAATGGGGCGCTCAACTTTTTTTTGCACTTTTTGCTATCTACACTTTGCATTTTGAAAACTTTTTCATAACTTTGCAGCGCAAAATACTACATTATATATTATGTTCGATTCTTTCTACAGAATGCATCAGTACCTGGTGGAGCGCACGCAAGCGCCTATCAGACGCGCTTTGATGGACGAAATTGACTGGCACAAACGACTCATCGGCATCAAGGGCAGTCGCGGCGTGGGCAGGACAACTTTCCTGCTCCAATATGCCAAAGAGAACTTCGGCCCAAGAGACCGCAGGTGTCTCTACATCAACATGAACAATTTCTACTTTCAGGGCAAGACACTCTTCCAGTTCGCTCAGGAGTTCATGGCAGCCGGCGGCAAGGTCCTGCTCATCGACCAAGTGTTCAAGTACCCCGACTGGAGCCACGACCTGCGCCTCATCTACGACCGCTGCCCTCACCTGAAAGTGGTGTTTGCCGGCTCGAGCGTGATGCGTCTGAAGGAGGAGAACCCCGAGCTGAACGGCATCTGCGCAAGCTATAACCTGCGCGGCTTCTCTTTCCGCGAATACCTGAACCTCAGGGCTGGGACGAACTTCCGCCCCTACACCATCCGCGAGATTCAGAACCGACACGAACACATTGCCGAAGAGGTGCTGCCGCTGGTCAATCCGCTGGAGTACTTCAACGACTACCTCCACCACGGATACTACCCCTTCTTCCTCGAGAAGGCCAGCTTCATCGAGAACCTGCTGAAGGCCGTCAACATGATGATTGAGGTGGACATCCTGCTCATCAAGCAAATCGACCTGAAGTATCTGACCAAGATAAAGAAGCTGCTCTACCTGCTTGCCACGGGCGACTACGGGGCTCCCAATGTCAGCCAGCTGGCGCAGGACCTGCAGACCAGCCGTGCGACGGTGGTGAACTACATCAAGTACCTCAGCGACGCTCGCCTGCTCAACATGCTCTACCGCCCGAACGAGGACTTCCCCAAGAAGCCCGCCAGCATCCTGCTGCACAACACGAACCTGATTTATGCCATGATGCCCGACTTCAACGACGAGCAGATGGTGATGGAGACGTTCTTCCAGAACGCGCTCTGGGGACGGCATCAGGTGCAGAAGGGCGACCGCAGCTGCACGTTCGTGGTCGATAAGAACATGAGGTTCCGCATCTGCCTGGAGCAGCCGAAACGCAAGAACACGGACGTGCTCTATGCACTGGCCGGCGTGAAGGAAGGGCTGGAGCAGGAGATTCCGCTCTGGATGTACGGATTCCTGTACTAAAATTTACGATTTAACGATTTACTATTTACGATTTATTTACGATTTAGTAATTTAGTTATTTATTAGTTGACAAGCGATATAATTTACGATTTGACAATTTATATCATTTACTATTTATTTACAATTTAATAATTTAGTAATTGTTTAGTTGAAAAGTTGAAAAAGTGAAAAGGTGAAAAAGGTGAAAAGGTAAAAAGATAGAATATAAAAACATCATTAATAATATACAAACTGCCCACGGCCCTGTGAAGCAGTTCCCTCGCCCTTATGGGAGGGGGTTAGGGAGAGGGTCTTAATGCAAATGAAGCAAAAGAAATTCGTGACTTGGGATGGTAACACTTGTGCCGGACATGTGGCTTATATGTTCAGCGAAGTGGCTGCCATCTACCCCATCACTCCTTCATCTCCCATGGCGGAGCATGTTGACGAGTGGGCCGCTCAGGGGCGTAAGAACCTCTTCGGCGACACAGTAATGGTTCAGGAAATGCAGAGCGAAGGCGGCGCCGCTGGTGCCGTACACGGCTCGCTGCAGGCTGGTGCCCTCACAAGCACCTTCACTGCCAGCCAGGGCTTGCTCTTGATGATTCCCAATATGTACAAGATTGCAGGCGAACTGCTGCCCAGCGTCTTCCACGTATCGGCCCGCACGCTTGCCACGCACTCTCTCTGCATCTTCGGCGACCACAGCGATGTGATGGCTTGCCGACAGACTGGTTTCGCCATGCTGGCTGAAGGCAGTGTGCAGGAAGTGATGGACCTCAGCGCTGTCGCTCATCTTGCTGCCCTCGAGGCTCGCGTGCCCTTCATCAACTTCTTCGACGGCTTCCGCACCTCTCATGAGTATCAGAAGGTTGAGCTGCTGGAGGAGGACGATGTACGCGACCTCGTCAACCAGAAGGCTCTTAGCGAGTTCCGCGCCCGCTGCCTCTCGCCCGAGCATCCTCAGGCAAAGGGTATGGCCGAGAACCCAGAGACGTTCTTCGCTCATCGCGAGAGCTGCAACCGCTACTATGACGCCGTGCCTGCCATCGTGGAGAAATACATGGCTGCCATCAGCGAACGCACTGGCCGCAAGTACGACCTCTTCAGCTACTATGGTGCTGAGGATGCCGAGCAGGTCATCATCTTGATGGGCTCTGCCTCTGAGGCTGCTCGCGAGGCCATCGACTACGCCAATGCCCACGGCAAGAAGTACGGCATGGTCAGCGTCCACCTGTATCGTCCCTTCAGCGTGAAGCACCTGCTGGCCGCCGTTCCCAAGAGCGTGAAGCGCATCGCAGTCCTCGACCGCACAAAGGAGCCCGGTGCAAACGGCGAACCTCTCTACCTCGACGTTCGCGACGCATTCTATGGTCAGCCCAATGCTCCCATCATCGTAGGCGGCCGCTATGGCCTCGGCTCAGCCGACGTGACTCCCACTATGATGCTCAGCGTCTATGAGAACCTCGAACTGCCCGAGCCTAAGCGCCAGTTCACCGTGGGTATCGTGGACGACCTCACCTACACCTCTCTGCCTGTCAAGGAGGAGATGGCTCTGGGTGGCGAAGGCATCTTCGAAGCCAAGTTCTTCGGCCTTGGTGCTGACGGCACCGTGGGCGCCAACAAGAACTCCGTCAAGATTATCGGCGACAATACGAACAAGTACTGCCAGGCCTACTTCAGCTACGACTCGAAGAAGTCGGGCGGCTTCACTTGCTCGCACCTGCGCTTCGGTGACACCCCCATCCGCAGCACTTATCAGATTAAGACGCCCAACTTCGTGGCTTGCCATGTGCAGGCTTACCTGAAGATGTACGACGTGATTCGCGGCCTGCGCCCGAATGGCCAGTTCCTCCTGAACACCATCTTCGAGGGAGAGGAGCTCGTGCGCTTCATTCCTAATAATATTAAGAAGTATTTCGCAGAGAAGAACATCACCGTTTACTACATCAACGCTACCAAGATTGCTCAGGAGATTGGACTCGGCAACCGCACGAACACCATCCTGCAGAGCGCGTTCTTCCGCATCACAGAGGTCATCCCCGTAGAGCTCGCAGTTGAGCAGATGAAGAAGGCCATCGTGAAGTCGTATGGTAAGAAGGGCGAGGACGTGGTGAACATGAACTTTGCAGCCGTTGACCGCGGTGGCGAGTACAAGGTGCTGCCCGTTGACCCCGCTTGGGCCAACCTGCCAGCCGACCCAGCTCCCGTTTACGACGAGCCCGAGTACATCACGAAACTCATCCGTCCCATCAATGCTCAGAATGGTGCCGACCTCCCCGTCAGCGCTTACAAGGGCTATGAGGATGGTGCTTGGGAACAGGGCACAGCAGCTTATGAGAAGCGCGGTGTGGCAGGCTTCGTGCCTGTCTGGAACCCCGACAACTGCATCCAGTGCAACAAGTGCGCCTTCGTCTGCCCGCATGCTTGCATCCGTCCTATCGTCATGGACGACGAGGAGGTGAAGGGCTTCGAGGGAAAGACCATCGAGATGAAGGCTCCTGCTGCCATGAAGGGCATGCACTTCGTCATTCAGGTGGGCGTGAAGGACTGTCTGGGCTGCGGCAACTGTGCCGATGTCTGCCCCGGCAATCCCAAGCTCGGCGGCCCCGCTCTCAAGATGGTGGCCTACGACGATTCAAGCGCAGAAGCTGCTCAGGAAGCAAAGAACTGGGAATACTGCGTGAAGAAGGTCAGCTCGAAACAAGACCTCGTGGACATCAAGCAGAGCCCGAAGAACAGCCAGTTCGCTCAGCCTCTCTTCGAGTTCAGCGGAGCCTGCTCTGGTTGCGGCGAGACACCTTATGTGAAACTCATGAGCCAGCTCTTCGGCGACCGCATCATGGCCTCCAATGCCACGGGTTGCTCTTCAATCTACTCCGGCTCAATTCCTTCCACTCCATACACCAAGAATGCTAAGGGACAAGGTCCTGCATGGTCGAACTCCCTCTTCGAGGACTTCTGCGAGTACGGTCTCGGCATGGTGCTTGGCCGCAAGAAGCTGCGCAACAGAATGCGCAAGCTGGCCGAGGAACTCGTGAATACTACAGCCTTCGACTGGATGCGCGAGGCTACTCAGAAATGGCTCGACACTTACGACGACTCTACTGCCAACCGCAAAGCAACCGATGAATTCGTTGCCGCTCTTGAGAAGGCCATACTGCCCATCGACGGAGCCATCGAGTTCTGGCAGGGCAAGGGCAAGGAACTGTATGGCGCCGAGGTGGCTGCACAGAAGTTGCAGGAGGCCAAGGATGCCAAGGCAGCAGGCAGCCCCATCTGCCCATGCCGCGGATGCGCACTCGAAAGCGAGCTCCTGGCCAACAAGGACAAGCTGGCTAAGGCAAGCCAGTGGATTATCGGCGGCGACGGTGCCTCCTACGACATCGGTTACGGCGGCCTCGACCACGTCATCGGCAGCGGCGAGGATGTCAACATCTTCGTTATCGATACTGAGGTTTACTCCAACACAGGCGGCCAGGCTTCGAAGGCCACTCCTATCGGCGCCATCGCCCAGTTCGCAGCCAATGGCAAGCGCGTGGGCAAGAAGGACCTCGGCCTCATGCAGGCCACCTACGGCAATGTCTATGTGGCTCAGGTGGCAATGGGTGCCGACCAGAGCCAGTGCCTCAAGGCCTTCCGCGAGGCAGAAGCATGGCACGGACCTTCGCTCATCATCGCCTACGCTCCCTGTATCAACCACGGCCTGAAGGCTAAGGGCGGTATGGGCAAGAGCCAGGCCGAGGAGGCAAAGGCTGTCGAGTGCGGCTACTGGCATCTGTGGCGCTACAATCCTGCTCTGGCTGAAGAGGGCAAGACACCCTTCCAGCTCGACAGCAAGGAGCCCGATTGGGACAAGTTCCAGGAATTCCTCGAGGGCGAGGTGCGCTTCCTCTCTCTGAAGAAGGCCGCTCCCGAA
>CACXLY010000029.1 GCA_902768605.1 uncultured Bacteroidales bacterium | reverse complement strand
TTAAAACGGGCAGACTGTAAATCTGTTGCCTCACGGCTTCGGCAGTTCGAATCTGTCCCTGCCCACGAAAATGCGGAAATAGCTCAGTTGGTAGAGCACGACCTTGCCAAGGTCGGGGTCGCGAGTTCGAGTCTCGTTTTCCGCTCAAGAGAGCAAAACGAGCTCAAGGTCAACAAAGCGCTGAGTCTCGTTTTCCGCTCAAGAGAGCAAAACGAGCTCAAGGTCAACAAAGCATCGAGTCTCGTTTTCCGCTCGAAGAGGAAAGAGATAACTCTAAACTCTAAGTTAGAATACTAGCCTGTCACGCTAGGGGTCGCGAGTTCGAGCCTCGTCCGCACCGCGAAGCAAAAGTGTTTTTCATGGTATTAGATTTTTAAGGTTGAGATTCTTAGTCGGGAGATTGGGAATCTTTTTTTTATTAATCTAATCATGACATGCTGAGACTTTGAGAGCGTTCTGTTTGTCGTATCAGACACGAGGCAGGTCGAATTGATGTTTAATTTGCGGAGTACACTTTTCAAAAGAATTAAAACCAAAAGAGGAATGAAACAGTTGGTCCTTTGGCTTCGTATAATTCGCCCGCAGACATTGTTTGCTTCCCTTTGTCCTGTGCTCGTTGGGCTTATGGTGGCTCGCACTTTCATCAGCAAAGAGAGCCTGTGCGAGAGCATAACAGCCTTGCTGACTGTGCTTTGTGCCCTTGCACTACAGATCTTGAGCAATCTCATCAATGACTACTACGATTTCAAGCGCGGAACAGACAAACAGGGCCGTGTAGGCTTCAAACGTGCCTTGGCAGAAGGCTTGGTGAGCGAAGGTGCGATGCGAGTGGCGTGTTATCTTACGCTTGCAGTCGCCCTTGTTCTCGGAGCAATCCTTTGTTACATTGGTGGTTGGGTCATCATGGCGATAGGCATCTCTGCCCTTTTGTTTGCATGGCTCTATACTGCCACACCTTATTCCCTGTCATATCTGGGCATTGCAGACATCTTTGTCTTCCTCTATTACGGCGTTATCGCTTCATGGGGGACTGTGTGGTTGCAATATAAAGCCTCGGGACAAGATTTCGAGTTGAACCTGTTGAAACCTGTCTATGCAGGAGCCGTCTGCGGACTGATATCGATGTGTGTGCTGGCTATCAACAACATCCGCGATGTGGACGATGACCGCTTAGTGGGCAAGCGTACCATTCCTGTGAGGTTTGGAAAAAAGGCGGCACTCAGTTTGTTGGGAGTCATCGTGGCACTTACGCCCGTGTTTGCTTGGCTTGCATTCGGGCTGAATTGGGCAGTTGCCGTGATTCTCCCCGCATGTTTCCTCTACTATCGGGTGCTGAAGGCAGAGGGCGCACAGTATAACATTTGCTTGCTGCTGGCAGGCATCGTAAACCTAATTTACGTTGGATTGGTATGGTTGAGCATACACATTCCACTTTTTTCTTAATGTATAGAACTTATGGACAAAACAGTCAAAGACATTTTCCTTGCTGGCGGTTGTTTCTGGGGAACAGAGCATTACTTCAAGCAGATAGAGGGAGTGGTGGAAACGGAAGTCGGCTTTGCCAACGGACAGACAGAGAATCCGACTTACAAGGAAGTTTATACCGACCAGACCGGCTTTGCCGAAACCGTCCGCGTCAGGTATAATCCCAGCGTCGCAAGCCTTGAGTTCCTTCTCAAGATGTTCTTCAAGGCCATCGACCCGACGAGTCTCAATAAGCAGGGACACGATGAGGGAACTCGCTATCGTACTGGCGTTTACTATACTGACCCAGAGGATTTGCCGACCATCGAAAAGGTCTTTGCCGAGGAGCAAAAGAACCATCAGCAGCCCTTGGCGGTGGAGAAGTTGCCCTTGAAGAACTACTATACGGCCGAGGAATATCATCAGGACTATCTCGACAAGAATCCCGAGGGCTATTGCCATTTGCCTCTGTCGCTGTTTGAATTCGCCAGACAAGCCAAGGCAGCAGGTCTGTAATCCGCCTGTATAAGGGCTTGGGATAACTTTTCCCGAGTAATTGCCTAACGACACATTAATAAATAGCCTTTTATTAACGTGTCGTTAGCAATCTGGCTACGTGATGCTGGCAATCTGGCTACGTGATGCTGGCAATCTGGCTACGTGATGCTGGCAATCTGGCTACGTGATGCTGGCAATCTAGCAACGTGATGCTGGCACTTTTGCGTCGTGTCGATTGAGAACTACCCACGTTGAGAAGTATATCTTGCCATTCAGACTCACTTTTTTAGCTTTTCGTCCTTCTATTATTTTATTGTTTCATTTTTATTTCTTAACTTTGTCCCGAAAATAAAGCTAAACAACTATAAAAATGAAACCATCTATTCTCAATTTCCGCTTTTCTCTGCTGCTTGCATTCCTCGTCATTACGGCGAATGCATTGAGCCAGTCCGAATATGCCTCTGTGCTTGCCAATGCCGATTGGGGTTGGCAGACGCTTGATGGCGTGGAGTACGGCAAGGCAAGTTTTGCCGATCTTTACGGCAATCCGCAGAGGGTATCGATAGCCAGATACTCTCAGGCTACGATGAACACTACGCTCTTCGACAAAGAGTATTCCACGAAGGGAACCAACGGACTGGCAGCTGAGGCGGGGGCAACGGCGGCCATCAATGGCAGCTACTTCAACATGTCGGACCTCACTTCCTGCACGGCTCTTTGGGTCGATGGAATAGAAGTCGCCACGACTGTGGAGGCTGAATTCGCGCGTTGCAATGGTGTAATATGCTTCAAGGACGGTTCGTTCACGATTCTTCCCTATGGCTCTTCCACCACCTCCACGCAGCTTGCCACATGGGGCAAGAACTACGACAGCTTTGTGGTGGGCGGACCTATCATCCGACGTAACGGGATGAGCCAAAACCCCTATGTCGGTGGCGAAGGTTTCTACGGGCCGCATCCGCGAACGATGCTCGGCAAATGTGCTGACGGGACAGTATATATGGTAGTGATGGAAGGCCGTATGGACGGCGCTTCTGGCTTTTCGCTGGCAAACATGGTCTCTTTGGCTGAAGACTTCGGCATGACTGATGCCATCAACCTCGACGGCGGCGGTTCGTCAACGCTTTGGGTATCGGGAGCCGGAGTCATCAACAGAACCAGCGACGGCTCAGTCCGTAAGGTGCCCAATATCATCATCGCTACGCGTAAAGAGCCGTCGCATGAGCACAATTATGTGAACGGCTTCTGCACTTGCACTACGGCTCCGTACGAGCGCGTCAAGAAGAACGCCGATGGCTGCTTCGAGATTGACAATGGCGGAAAGCTCTTCTGGCTGGCTAAGATGGTGAACAATTGTGGCTTAGGCGCTGCAGATGCGAAACTGTCTGCTGACATAGACCTCGAGAACCGCCCGTGGATTCCGATGGGCAATGGCGCAAGCAAGCACAGCGGCGAATTCGACGGGCAGGGGCACAGCATAAAGAACCTCAAGATTGCTACCGACGCCTCGACAAACTTCTCTGCATTCATCGGCGTCCACAATGGGACGAACGACGTCCACGACTTCAAGATTTCGGGTTCTGTGACGGCTTCCGGCACCACATACGACCATTTCGCAGCTGGCGTGGTAGCTCAATCAACAGGCAACCATCAGATACGCGACATCTGGTGCTCGGTCGACATCACTAATCCCAATACAGGCCTGGTGTCGCAACGCATGGCAGGCATCGTGACGAGAGCTGAGGGCAGCACCATCAATCGCTGTGTCTATGACGGCACAATCAACGGCGAAGCTACAAATCTGCAAGTGGCAGGCATCCTCGGCTGGCCTGATGCCAACGACACTAAAGTGAGCAACTGCCTCTTCGCAGGCTCGCTCATCTCCACGGGTATTAACAGCAACAGTGCCTATCAGGGCGGCATCGTCGGCTACAGCAGCAGCGCAAGGACGGGTGTGAGCATTGTCAACAACCTGAGCATCGGCACTATCACAAGCCCGAAGAGTGCAACCCGCTCAGGTGCTTTGGTGGGCAACAATACCTCCGACGTCACCGCTTTCGTCAACAACTATATCCTCGAAGGCCAGCCCGCTGCTGGCAGTGCTACGGCTAAGATTCCCGACGTCACCGAAGTGACCGCGGCACAACTTACCGACGGCACCTTGCCTGAGAAGCTGAGCTTATACAACTGGACACAGGGCACCGACTATCCTGTGCCGTTCAACGATGCCGAAGTTACCGATGACGATTTGACGATTGACGGCATTAAATATAAGCTCACGGGCGACAATACCGTCTCCGTGACATATCCAAATGATAAGCAACCATCACCGACCAACAAATGTCCCTATAGCGGTGAGGTGACGATACCTGCCTCTATTACGATAAAGGGACAGACATTTAATGTGACCGAGGTCGGCGATTATGCCTTCCATTATGCCGATATCACGGCGCTCAACTTGCCAGAAGGCATTACCCGTCTTGGCTACAAGGCCATTTATCAGACACAGCTCACGGAAATCGTCGTACCGAATTCTGTGACCTTGATGGACTACGAAGCTCTTGGCTACAATAAGGTGCTTGAGAAGATAACCTTCGGCGAGAACATCGCAGCCAACACGTGGGGCGATAAGCTCTGCATCTATGGAGGCAAGAAATATGAGGTATATATGAACTGCGACGCGGTGCCCAAGCTTCGCAGCTATACCTTCGACTTTACGGGCGCTAACGTACATGTCCGGCCTACGATGTACTCGGCCTTCGTGGCAGACCCCGCTTGGAGCACCTATGACATCATAGGCGACCTTTGGAAGGAGTACGACTACGCTGACCTGCAAAACGTGCTCAGCGAATATGCTCCCAAGGTGCCGTCGGGCGATGAGGTTGGCACCGACCCGGGCTGCTATTCTGTAAGCTCTGCCCAGGCACTCATCGATGCCGTTGCCGAGGCTCAGGCTTTGGACGAAAATGCCACGTTGGAGCAACTCAACAAGGCCATCAATGGCATCATGATTGCCTACGACGCGCTCTATTGCTATCCGCTCCATGAGGGCTACTACTGCATCGAGAACGTGAACTCCCCCGGCTACTTCCTGATGGGCGATGCCAGCAAAGCCAAGAGGGATGGGCTGAAGTGCGTGACTCTCGAGGAGATAGAGACGCTACCTTACTTCAAACTGGTTCGCAGGAATGGCAACTGGCTGATGCAATGTGCCGACAACGGGATGTATGTGGGCACTGCCATCGGTGGCAACCTCACCGGTAAAGCCATCTCGCTGACGGAAGAGCCGCAATACGAGCAGGTGATAACGTGGGTAGGTGGCGGTCGGTTCAAGATAAAAGGCAGCTCGACCTTCCCGTACGGCTTCAATGGCTCAAAGGTGAGGCTGTTCAACTACCCCGAAGGCAGCAGCTTCGAGCCCCGTCTGATGTGGCGACTGCATCCAGCCGAGACGGGAACGTTCAGCATGGACTACAATCTGGAGAACGACCGGGTGCGTGGCTTCGTACATGACTTCGAGTATGCCGATGGAGATGCCAGCAAGATAAGCACCTATAACGTGAGCCCTCCCGTCCGTCGCGACTGGCCTTTGCCTGTGGAGATACATTGGACGAGGGACACGACCGCTACTGCTCAATGGGTAACTTGGAGCGAGAACGCCGACTTCACCAATGCCGTGACGCAGAGCGTGGCCACTGATGCCGCCTCGTTCGAGATTTATAACCTCATCCCCGACCGCACGTACTACTGCAAGGTGACAATGGACAACGGACAAGAGACAACAGATGACGGACAAGAGACCTCCCGCGACTACAATCGCGCCTCGGTGCTAGAGCATCCGAGAACGGACGAGGAACAACCGACGACGGAGCTCGCTAACTTCTCCTTCAAGACAGCCGGACAGATGCGGCATCTCAAAGCGGAGGGGACGGCCAATGTGCGCGACCTCGGAGGCTGGCCTACGTCGTTCGGCCGACCCGTAAAGTACGGCAAGATATACAGAGGAGCCGAGTGGAACGGCGGTCACAACCTTGAGCCACAGGCCATCGAGGCGTTGCGCGGGGCTGGCATCAAGGCTGAGTTGGACCTGCGAAGTGACAGCGAAGCAAAGGATATCACGAAGTCCGTGCTGGGAAGCGGCGTCTCCTACAAGCGCACGCCTTTGGGACAGACGTCCAGCCACATGGAGGGCCTCACCAACGCCAAGAACACGTACAAGACTGCTCTGCGGTACGTACTGACTTGCGTGAAGAACGAGAGGCCCGTCTATTTCCATTGTGCCATCGGTCGCGACCGCACCGGCACCCTGGCCTTCCTGATTGAGGGCGTGCTCGGCATGAGCAAGAGCGACATCTATAAGGATTACGAGCTGACGAACTTCTCCTACTTCAATACGCCTTGCAGTAAGGGGCAGCTCGATGACATGTTTGCCATGATAGAGGCTCTCGAAGGCGAGACCTTGGAGCAGAAGTTCGCTACCTACCTGACCACGGAGTTCGGCATCAGCAAAAAGGAAATCGAGGCGTTCCGCACAGCGATGCTTGGCGAAGACGATGACACCGCCATCGACATCAGCAGGCAGACAGACAGCCAAGATGGGAACAATTCCAGTGCCGTTTACGACCTGAGCGGCAGGAAGATAACAAACAGCTGCTTGCCAGACAACAAACTGTCGAAAGGTATTTACATCGTCAACGGGAAGAAGGTAGTTACCCGCTGACCTTGATTCATGCACAGCCTATAAATCACTACCCGCTAAGCCGAGGCATGCCAGTCCGCTTCGCCTATCCCCTTGATGCCACCACCTCTATCTCTACCAAAGCTCCTTTCGGCAGAGACTTGACGGCGACGGCAGAGCGGGCAGGGTAGGGCTCGGAGAAGAACTCCGAATAGATGGCATTCATGTCGGCAAAGTCGTTCATGTCGGCCATGAAGACTGTGGTCTTTACCACATCAGACAGCGTCAGACCAGCCTCCTCGAGGATAGCTTTCACGTTGAGCAGCGACTGCCGTGTCTGTTCCCTGATGCCGCCCTCTACGAACTTTCCTGTCGCGGGGTCAATGGGAATCTGTCCGGATGTATAGACGAGGCCGGCCACCTCGATGGCTTGACTGTAAGGTCCGATGGCTGCAGGAGCCTTTGATGTACTGATGACGTTCATATCTTATATAATTTACGATTTGACGATTCTAATTAATTTACGATTTGACTATTTGGAAGTTATGATGAGGAGTTATAATGAGGAGTTATAATGGGGAGTTATAATGGGGAGTTATGGTGGGCCAAATGTATCGGCTCCTCATAACTTCTATTCTTAACTCCTAATCTTAACTTCTCTTCATAACTCCTCTTCATAATTCATAATTCTTCACTCTTCATTCTTCACTTAAAAGGTAACTTTGATTTTTCACTTTTCACTTTTCACTTTTCACTTGCGAAGCACTATCTTTTCACTCTTACGCATCGCTTTCTTCAGGACGGGCAGGAAGACTTCTGCGAAGCGCATGGCTCCGAGGTCGGTCAGGTGGCAGCCGTCGACCGACGACTCAGCATCGGCAAAGGGTTTCGTGGCAGCAGGGTCGGTGAAGTAGATACGCTTCTCGCCAGCCTTCCTGAGCGAGTCGTAGAGCTTCTTGCAGGCCTCCATCTTGGCCTCCATGATGCGTGCATCTTCCTGATTCAAGATGTCGTAGGAATAGCGAACCGCCTGCACGAATATCACGGGCACTTCGGGGTGAGCATCCCTGATGATGCGGAAGAAAGCCTCACCTCGCTCCTCAAACTGCTGAACGCTTGCGTTCTCCGTCGCGGCAATCACGTATGCGGCAGGATTCTCCACCGAAGCCATCAGCCGCGCAATTTCCAAGTCGAAGAACGCGTTGCCGCTGAAGCCGAGGTTGATGAACTCCATGTCAAGCGCACGGCTCATGATGCTGGTGTAGAGCATGCCGGGACGCGAGACGCACCCTCCCTGCGTGATGCTCGTGCCGTACATCACGACGGGGCGCTCCGTGCGGGGCGAGGAGACCTCCTCCTTCATGACAGGACAGCCTTCTTCAGAGCCGATTTGAAGTTCCGAGACGCCGTCGTAAAGCGAAAGGTAGAGCATGTATTCCCGCATCTGAGTCGTCATGTTTGACATAATCTTGCGTTCCGTGACGGCTGCTTTCGTGTCGGGTCTGCCCGCGGCAATGAAGCGCCACTCGCCTTCATCAAGGAGATACAGGTCCACGCCTCGGGAGCCAGTTGCCGTCATATGGTTCATGACGAAGCTGGCTGCCGACTTCCAGCGCACCCAAAGCGTAGGCGAGCTGGTGCGGAAGCGAACGTACAAACCCGTCGAGTTCTGTCCGAGGTTCCAAAGCGGTGCACGGCTTATCTCGGAGAACGATGCAGGAAGGCGAGCGTATCGGGTGGCCGTTTCCTGAGTGGCTTTGCCGTAGAGGTTCAGCTCTTCGGCATCCGTCCAGACCTGAGCATCGACGTGCCCGAGGCAGCACATAGAGAAAAGAAAAACGACAAGAAGCCTCCTCGCGTCGAAAGCGAGCCTACGGGGACACCTTAGAGCCACGACGCGACCAGGGAAGCGGGAGATGCGGAAAGCATCCGGGAAGAATGGTTCGACTAAGTGTTTCATGTCGCAAAAATACAAAAAGATTGGGGAATAGCGGTCATGGATTGAAGTTTTTTTCTTATCTTTGCAGTGATTGATGCGAAAAGACGTCAGGATTCAGCTCCCGAGACTGCAAGTGTGGACGAAACGACAGGCGTCTCTCAGCAACTAAAACGGACCGATCGGGCATGGACGACAAGCAATACCTTCTCCGCCTCATTCGTGAGGGCGAGCACCAGCAGCAAGACTTCAAGTATCGCGTGGCTGATGCCTGCAAGCTTGCCAAGTCGGTTTCCGCCTTTGCCAATACCGATGGCGGCAGGTTGCTGATTGGCGTTCGCGACGACGGGCATCTCTCGGGCGTTCGCAGCGAAGAGGAGATATTCATGATGCATCAGGCTGCCTACCGTTATTGCAAGCCCGAGCCCAGCATTGCCTTCGACACCTATCATGCTGAGGGACGCACCATCGTCATTGCCTCTGTGCCGCCTTCTGCCAAGCGTCCCATCTTTGCACGCGATGAGGAGGGACGGATGCGAGCCTATGTCCGCATCAACGACGAGAACATCGTAGCCTCGCCCGTATTGCTTGTCCTGTGGCGGGAGTCGCAGAAGGCTCGAGGCACCGTGATAACCTACGACGACGCGGTTCGCCGGCTTCTTGAAGTCTTGCAAGGAGGTGGCGGCAGGAGCGACCAGACCTTGAATCAGCTCGTCCGCTTTTCCCGGCTTCCCCGCCGCAAGGTCATCGCACTCCTTGCGCGTCTCATCCGCTTCAGCATCGTTTGTTGGAAATATGAAGGACAGCAGTTCCGTTTCAGCTTGACGTGAGAAGGAGTTTTGTTTCTCACATGAAACAAATTGTTTCCCATTCGAAACAAATTGTTTCACATGCGAAACAAGCCGTTTCCTCGCCCTGTGGGGAAGAAGTAAATGATTATTTTCTAATTCTCAATAACATGCCAAGGAGCTTCAACCTGTGGTGAAGCTCCTTACCTTTTTTATAGAAAGGAATTTTAGTTATAATTCTTTATCTTGTCAGCGAGAACTTCATGGTCATGCCGAAGTCCTGTGTGATGGTGGGATAGCTGCTGCTGCTCAGGAGCGGTGCTGAGCGCTGGCGGTCGTAGAAGAGGCTGAGCGTCACCATGCGGCTCATGGTGTAGTCTACCTGGGCACTGGTCTTGAAGGCCTTGCTTCCGCTGGTTGCTTCGCAGAGGTTCGTCTGCAGGTCGCGCTTGATGGCGTTCTGATTGCGGATGCTGAAGTCGAAACGCAGGTTGAGGTCGTGCGCCACCTTCTGCCTGCCGGCGTTCCTGCCACGGTTATTGCTTTCTGTCTGTCGGCTTCCACTGTCCATGTCGTTCAGGTCGTTTGCTCCTCCCTTGCCCTTCGGCGTTCTGGTGTTCTTGGCCACCTCCTCGCTGGCCTTGCGCCAACGCCAAAGACGGCTAATGTCGAAGTCGTTTATCTTGTAGCCCCATCCGAGTACAAAGTCCTTCGAGCCCGTTTCGGTAAGCTGTGCGCTGGTCATGCTGAGGTTGAGGACGCGGCTGGTCTTGTACTCGAGCTTGACGGTCATGTTGTTGTCGAGGGTGGCGTTGATGCCGATGAGGGGCGAGAAGTTCTCGTTGATGCTGACGGTCGAGACGTCGAGCAGGCTGTTGGGGACGTAGCTGCCCGTCGTGGTGTTCTGTATGAATCCGAGTCCGCCGCTACCCATGCACTCTACCCATGAGCTGTAGGAGTGGAAGGAGCCTACGGCATAGACGCTCTTGTAGCTGTGGGTGAGGTTGACGCTCTTGAAGTGGTCGCGCACCCATGGCAGATTGCTGAGACCCTTGTAGTTGATGCTCCAGTTGGGCAGCATCTTCAAGAGCGACGGGAAGATGTCGAGTCCCTTGCTACCTGTATAGGCGTTGAGGAAGGCAGGCACCATGACGTCGGCGCTGTATTTGTTCACGGTTCCGTTCTCGGGATTGAATGTGCCGCTCATGCCTGTTCCCTCGGGGTAACGCCGGCCGAGGTATTGTGCTTCGACGCGTTGCTGATAGACGTCGAGGTTTCGGAGGAACTTCTGGAACGTCTTGTTGTAGTAGCCGTTGCTTGCGGAACCTGGGCTGGCAAATGCCGAGCCGATGCTGATGGTTGTCATGTTGAACGAGCCGCTGTGGACGGGCGCGGTGCCGTACATGTACTGGATGCTCTTGTTGCGATTGTCGGTGCGGCTCATGTTGAGGTCTATCTTGACGTCTGTGAATGGCTCGAGGGTCATCTTGACCTGCAGGTCCTCGGTGTTGGCGATGGTGGCAGGTGTGGCCACGCTGTCGCTTCCCAGCAGCCAGCCGCGACTCTTGGCTTTGTCGAGATAACTGTCGTTCACGAATCCGAAGGCGTAGTCGAGTCCGGGCGTGAATATGCCTCCGAGCTTCTTCTGGCCGAGCATGTCGCCGACATCGGGCAAGAAGCCCGGCACGGCGAGGTTGTAGGTGTTGCGATACGTGATGCTGACGTTGCGAACCATCATGAGGAAGCGCGCTGCCGTCTGCGCCAAGCCGTACCATTTCTGCTCGGATGCCTTGGGCAGAGCCACGACGTTGAGTCGAACGTTCGTGGTATCGACTGGTGTCTTGACGATGCGGATGCTGTTCTCGTCCACCTTCTTGAATTTGATGTTGTAGGCGAAACCACTGCTGTCGCGTGCCGTAACGCGTACTCGCTTGGACTTCTGACCGTGGGCAATGACGAGGTCGGAATCGGGGTAGAGCGTAATCTCCTGAACAAAGCCCTTGTTCTCGGTCTTCTTCTTCGTGCTGACACCCGCCACGTTGCTCTGCTTGGTAATGCCTTTTTGACCTCTGGACATGATGCTGTCAACGGACTCGCCCGTCTCCATCGACTCTTGCTCGGCTTTCTGCCGAGCCTCTTTTTCCTTGTCCTTCTCGGCTTTCTTGGCCTTGTCCTCTCTTTCCTTCTCAGCTTTCTTCTGGCTTGCCTTGGTCTTGGCATTCGAGGCGGAGAAGCGCTTGTTGGCTTCCTGCAGGAATTTGCTGTGATTGTAGAGTTTCTCGAGGTCAATCTTGCCGTTGATGTTGTAGGTTCGCTGCGAGTTGATGGTATTGCCGAGCGAAGGACGTCCGGCTCTCTCTGCTCCGCGCTTCCATGAATAGTTTGCGGTGTAAGAGCCATCTACGGAAGCCCAGTCGAAGACGGGTATCTTCTCGAGCGGAAGCTTATAGCTGATTTGCGTATTCTGAGTGTAGTCGAGCGGGCGGCCGAAGTGGCGCAGACTCCATTTCACAGAGTCCTTCCATGCTTCGTAGCGGTCGGGATAGAGGTCCTTGTTGATTTGCGTGTATGGCTCTTCGATTTCGGCTTTCGTACCGCTCGTGAAGGTGAAGTGGAGCGCCTTGAAGATGTCCCATTTGAGCGAGAAGTTGCGGTTCCAAGTCCAGTTCTGGCTGAAGGTTGCGGGCAGGGCAGAGAAGTCGCCCGGGTTCTCGAGGTCACGCTCCTGCAACTCATAGTAGTTGCGGTTCATGTCGGTAGAGAACGTGATGCTCTGCGGAGCGAATGCGAGGTTCTGCGCCTTGATGATGTCGAGCCATTTGCTCTTGCCCTTGAGGTTCTTGAAGGGCTCCCACGACTTCCAGTTCGGGCTCCAAGAATAGTTGATGCTTGCTTTCCAGTTCAGATCGCGCTCGTAAACGGTGGTCTGTCCTTCCGTGTTTTGTCTGGAACGACTATAGCCGAAAGTGAAGTTGGCGGGGTCGTAGGGCATGGGGTGCTTGGGCGTGCTGATGTTGAGTCGTACGCCTGAGAAGGACAGGTTCCTGTTGGTCTCGGTATGTGTCGTGAGACTTCTGAGGGAGTCTTTCTGATGACGCTCGGCCAGTGCGTCGATGGCGTCGCCAAGAAGCATGTCCGTATCGAAGGGATTATACTTCGGTGCCACCTTCTCCTTACTATAACTATAATATACGGGGACGTGAAGCTTGGCCTTTTCAGGGAGGAGGCGGCCGAGGTCGAATTGGGTTGAGACGGAGTAGTTGAGGTTGTCCTCGTTCTTGCGTTGAGCTACGCTCTGCTCGATACCTCCGAAGCCGGAAGTAATCATCTTGGCGGTGGCGTTGACGGAACCCAGGTCGCTGAGCTGCACTTGCAGGCTTCCCTGAGCTGCCCAGCCGCCATTGTTGCTGAACTCCTGGAGTCGCAGCTCGTTTGCCCAAACCTCGATGCTCTTCGTCTTGCCACTATTGTTGCGAATACCGATCATGATGGTCTTGACCTCGCCGAGAGTGGGATTACCCATGATGGAGATGCGGTTGTTGGGATTGTTCTCGTCGTAGGTGGAGAAGAGTCGGTTCATCGAAGTGGCTCCGATGCTGGCCTGAGCATTGCGTTGCTTTTTAAGGGAGGTGAAGAGGTCGAAATCGATATCCACCATGTTCTCAGCGGGCCAGACGGCCAAGCAACCGGCGGCGCTATAAGTGTCGTAGTTGCCTTCAGGCGTGAGCTTCAGGGGCACTTCGTATTCGTAGTAGTTGCTCTTATAGTCAGAGCCGAGACGGATGAATACGCTGCATTCGCCGTCGGTCGTGGCCGTAATGTTTTCTGCAAGCGCATTTGCGTGGACGTACATCTGCAGGTGCTTGTACTGGCGCATGTCGTAGTTGCAGTTCTTATAGACGGCCTTTGCTTCGCTACCTCCGAGGTTGCGAGCCACCATGCACATCGCCTGCTCGTTGGCCTCGACGAGTTGTGACTGCGAAGGGTCGGTGATACGGGTGATGCCTGGGGGCAAGACGTAGTTGACGGGCTGCTTGTCGTTGTTTTCCTCGATGCAGACGGTACTTACCTCCAGCGTTCCGCTGCCCGTTGAAGCGACCGTACCGTTGTAGAGAGGCTGCTGATAGGTTCGCCAGTCGCCTTGCACGAGGTCGAGCGTGGCGAGTCGGAGAATGATGTCTTCCTCGAACCCCGTCATGAAGATACGCATGAAGCGGATGCTCGTGAAGTCGCGAATGTTGCCCTCCTTGTCCTCATATTCCCTCAGGGGGATGCGGAAGAGGTACCAGGTGCATTCTTCTGTATTTCCGTTACGAAGCTTCACGCTCGCTGTTCGCTTGTCGGCGATGTGGTTGCGTCCCACCACCATATCCTCGGGACGGATGCTGACCCGATACTGATAGTACTTCTCGTATTCGTTGAGGGTGAAGTCCTGGTTGATGTCCTCCACATCAGGCGTCACCTTCCAGGCCGTCTCGTAGCTTTCGGGTCTTGTGTCGGAGTCGGCGCTGTTGCCTTGAGGCATATTGATGCGCTTGTAGCGGTTGAGGATGGAGGTTTGAAGCTGGTCGAAGTCAGAGCCGCGATAGTAGTGGTAGTTGTCGTTTGCAGGGTCGGCATAGATGCTGTCGAAGACTGCTCCCGAGACTTTGCTCTGTATCTGTTGCAAGTAGTTGGCATAGAGTTCGAACTCTCGCTCCTCATCATCGTTGAGGCCATTCAGGCCGACATCCTGACGGGCACGCGCTCCTGCTTCGTTGTTGAAGGCGTAGGTCACGCTGCTGCTGTTCGGTATGCGTCCCCAGTAGCCTTCCGTAAAGTACTGCGGATTGCCGTCCACGGGCATTCCGCTCTCGAAGTACTTCTTGCCGTCCTTGAGGATATCCTCTGAGACTTCGCCGAGATTGAAGTAGAGGTCGCCGCCGTGATTGCCCGGCTGGTCGTGCTTGTAGATGAAGGGGTCCATCATCCAGAACTCGATGTACTCGATGTTCTGCGCCTCGAAGTCGGTATTGTCGAGCTTGCGCATCATGCCGCCCCACTTCTCTTCCGGATGGTTGAGGTGGCCGTTCTGGTCGACATCGGTCGAGAGGTTGTAGGCGCCGCGTTCCCTCGGATAGAAGGCGAGGTTCAAGACGCTGAGGCCCGTTGCGCTGGTGTAGTTGTTCTGCGATTTCTGTGGATAAAGCTCGCGCTCATAGACCTCGCGGACATAGTGGCTCGAGAGCTGGTCGAGGTCGCTCTTGATGTGGCTGGGCGTGAGGGTACTGCTTCGACGCGTGAAGATGGGGTCAACGTAGTACCATGCCAGCAAAGCGCGGTTGTAGCCGTAAGTGGCATCTGCGGAGAGCTTGCTCTCGGCGAACATGCTTGGCGTGCTCGACATGCTCCAGTAAGTGGGTTGTGTCAGGCTGCTCTTGATGCTGCTGCTCTCGAAGTCGTCGAGGTAGGAGGCATCGCCCTGAACGCTATGGTTCTGTCCTGCGAGGAGCTGGGCGAACTCTCCGTTGAAGGTAATCATGCTGGGTTGCGTGCATTGGATGAGCGGCAGCTTGTCGATGAGGTTCGTGAGCCACTGGCTCTCTTTCTTCCAGCTGACGTGCAGGCCCCAGATGGTGTTCTTCAGCGGTTCGTTGCCCATGCTGACCTTTGTGGTGAGGGGTTGCTCGCTGAGGTGCATGACCGTACCGCCGACCGTGAAGTTCTTGTTGATTTGGTAGTCGAGGTTCAGGCCGACCATCGTTTTTCTCTGCATTCCGTACGTGTCGTTGCTCTCGACGGAAGCGCTTATGTTGGTGCCCGAATCGATGAGGCTCTGATTGATGATGGTGACGCGCCCCATGTTGTAATCGACCGTGTAATCGACGTTCTCGGTAAGTGTTGTGCCGCCTGCGGTCACGATGACAGAGCCCTTTGCCACGTTGGTTACGCCGAGGTCAATTTCGCCCGCATTGGTGCCTTTGTAGCGACCGGTCAGCAGGAACTTGTCGTGCTCCGTGATTTGCTTCGCCACGGTCTTCGTGCTGTCGTACAGTTCGCGGAAGCAATACTTGTCGGCCAAGGCGGGGTCGTTAATCCATTTTGCCAAGTGCTCGCCGAATGGTTCGGCCACGGGGAAGATGATGCGGCCCTTACTGATGGTATAGCCCTCCACGAAGTCGAACTGTCCGTTGGGGTGGGGGTTGTTCTTGGCGTCGAGGCGGTCGAGGTTGAGTGCTCTCAGGAGGATGGTGCTCTTGAACTTCTCTTCGGGCAGATAGCTGAGATAGACGCCTGTGGAGTCGCTTTGGTACTTGATGTCGAGACGGAACTTGTCGGCCATCACTTTCTGAGTGCCGAGGTAATAGACGTTCTTCATCATCAGTCGCCAAGTGGGCAGGTTTGGGCTGCCGGAGGTGCCTTTCAGCAGTTTGACGAAGAGCGCTTTGGAGTTGTCTGTAATGTCGCTTGCGAACTCGCCCACCTGATAGGTTGTGCCCATATAGGTGTATTCATAGGCGACAGCGAGGACGTCGTCCACCTGGAGCGTGCTTGAGAGGCTGACATAACCAAGGGCGTTGTTGACGGTGTATTCGCTCGTGGTGAGCTTGCGCGCCGCTTGCAGTTTCTCGTAGTCAACGCTGCCGTAGAATTTCTCTATTCCGTCGAGGATGGAGGTGGCTTGCGAGATGTCGCGGGCTTCGGCATAATTGTTGACGAGGATGTCGTACATGCTGTTGGAGCGGTTGTTGGGAACGCTGGTTCCTGTGCCCGTCCAGATGGGGTTGTAGATGTAGGTGGGTTCGCCCAGGTCGGCCAGGGCGATGATGTTTCGGTTGTTTTCGGTTCTGCCGCTCTTGTTTGTGACCCAGATTTCGACGCGCTTGATGTTGATGCCGCTCGAGATGGTGGGCAGGGTGGCCATTGCTTGGTCGAACTTCTCGCGGAAGAAGTGCGAGAGGAAGAAGTGGCGGTTCTCTTCGTAGTTGGTCGCGCTGAACTCGAAATTGGTGGTTTGCGAGCCGCCTTTGCTGTTGACGCTCGAGCTGGCGCTCTTCTTCTGGCTGATGACGGACTGAATCTTCAGCTTGCCGAACTGCACGTCCGTGCGGAGGCCGAAGAGGCTGCTGACGCCCGGCACGAGGCCCACATTGCTGGGGAAGGAGACGTTGCCCGCCTCGATGAGCTTGACGATTTCGTCCTCCTTGCCGTCGTATTTGAGTTTGAGGTTTTGGGCGTCGTAGTCGAAGGTGGCCTGCGTGTTGTAGTTCAGGTTCATGTTGATTTTGTCGCCCACCTTACCGTTGAGGCTGAGGTTTATCTTCTCGTCGAAGTCGAAGCCCACGGTCTTGCGCCTTGAGGCTGCGAGGGCGGGGTTGTTGACCTTCTTCGAGTTGATGCCCATCTTGAGCTCTGCGCTGCCTTGCGTCTTGATTTGCACGCCGCCCGGGCCGAATATCTTTTCGGCAGGTCCGAGGTCGAAGTGCATGTCCGTGAAGTCGAACTTGTTCTTGCCCTCGGCCTCGAAAGCCTCCGCGTTCTTCTGGCGCCAGTATTGTTGCATGGAGTTTTGGAGCGACCACTCCTGATACTCTTCCGGCGTCATCAGAACCGGCGCGTTGAGGAAGCCCGTTGCGGTGCCGAGCGTAAAGCCGGAGCGCCCTGGAAGCAGGCTTCCCGAAGAAGCGCCTGCGGCTCCCGTCTGCGAGGAGCTTTGCGAAGAGGTGTTCCCGCCTCGGCTTCCGCTGCCGCTTCTGCCCGAAGAGCTGGTGGTGCGGCTCGTGCTGGAGCCCTTGGAGCCGGTGTCTCTTGTTCCCCTTGTTCCCGAGGTGCCCGTGCCGCCTTCCGACTCGGAGAGCGAGGTGCCGATGGAGTAGGTATTGTCCTTCTCGTCGTAGATGACTTCGGTCTTCAGGTTGTCCGGGTCTTTCAGGTCGGCAGTCTTCTTGCGGAGGTCCTTCGTGTCCTCTGTGCCAGTCCTGCGAACCGAATAGCGGGGTTTGCCGTCGGTTATGGTGTCGGCAGGAGCAGCCAGCCCCCTCTCCGCTCCCCCTTTGGGGGAGTACTCCATTTCCGCAGCACCACCAATAGCACTCCCCCAAAGGGGGAGCAGGGGGGAAGCTGCCAGCAGCATCAAAACTAATATGACTTTTCGCGCGCTCATGTCTTTATATTAACGTGCGTATGCGTCCTTTTATTGTATAAGACATATAGAAATTAAGAATTAAAAGTGAAGAATTAAGAATTATCCCCCTTTTTCAATCTCTAATCCATAACTTTTTCGTATCTTTGCACAACCAAATTCTTAATTCTTCTTTCTTAATTTTTAATTAGAATATGATTGAATATCTGAAAGGTTTCCTTGCCGAGCTTGCTCCTGCACTCGCCATCGTCGAGTGCCATGGGGTAGGGTACGGCGTGAATATCTCCCTGAACACCTTTTCTGCCATACAGGGCAAGCAGGAGGTGAAGTTGTGGATTACGGAGTCGATACGCGAAGACGCCTACCAGCTCTGGGGCTTCAGCACGAAGGCCGAGCGCGAGCTCTTCCTCTTGCTGAACGGGGTGAGCGGTATCGGAGCCGCCACGAGCCGCGTGATTCTCTCCTCGATGACCGTTCAGGAACTGGCGGGCATCATCAGCGAGGGCAACGACAAGATGCTGAAGACCGTGAAGGGCATCGGGCCGAAAGCTGCCCAGCGCATCATCGTGGAGCTTCGCGACAAAATCGGTTCGCTCGGCATTCAGGCCGCATCGCCCTCGGCATCGGCCGCTCCGACGGTCAACAAGGAGGTGCTCGACGAGGCCGTCGCAGCTCTCTCCATGCTCGGATTCAGTCCCGCTCCCGCCCATAAAGTAGTACAGAAAATCCTAACCGACGAGCCGGAAGCACCAGTCGAACGTGTCATCAAGCTGGCTCTGAAAATGTTGTAGTATGCAGAACGACAATATCCTCGACCTCGCGATAAACACCTCGGTATATGCCGGCAGGGAAATCATGCGCATATACGACGACCCCTCTCACGACTTCGGCATCGAGATGAAGGCCGACAACAGTCCGCTGACGCTTGCCGACAAGGCGTCGCACGACTGCATCGTGGAGCGTCTGAAGCCCGCGGGATATCCCATCCTGAGCGAGGAGGGCGCCCAGATTCCCTACGAAGAGCGCAAGAACTGGCATAGGCTCTGGATCGTTGACCCGCTCGACGGCACAAAGGAGTTCATCAAGCGAAACGGCGAGTTCACGGTCAACATAGCTCTCATCGAGGACGGCAGGCCCATCCTCGGCATTATCTTCGCGCCCACCCTTGGCACCGTTTATGGCGGCATCGTGGGCTGGGGAGCGCGTCGGGTGGAGGGGATAAGGATGGATTACCTTGACGTTCCCGTCACTCAGAGAAAGGAGCCCCTGACCTTCTACTCCCTGCCGCAGCGGGCCTTGCTCGACCATATCGGCCTGAAGGTCGTGGCAAGCCGCTCGCACATGAACGCCGAGACGGAGGAATACATAAAGAAGCTGCGCGCGGTGAACCGCTCTGTTGAGGTTGTCAGCAAGGGCAGCAGCCTGAAAATGTGTATTGTGGCGGAGGGGAGCGCCGATGTCTATCCCCGTTTTGCCCCCACAATGGAGTGGGACACGGCTGCGGGCGATGCCATCTGCCGTGCTTGCGGCAAGCAGGTCTTGGACTATGGCACCGGGCTGCCGCTGACTTACAACAAACCCGACCTCCACAATCCCTGGTTTATCGTCAAGTAACCGTTCACTTATCTTTTGAAGATGGCGCCTCGGTATTTAAGAGTAACCGGACTTTTCCAATAGAGTTGATTGCTGCATCGCCATGCAGCAATTGCTTTGTCGCCATGCAGCAATTGCTTCGTCGCGATGCAGCAACGAATTACCTTGGCAAAATCGGGCAACAGAGCGGCATAAAAAGAGCGGCACAACGTTATAGACGATGTGCCGCTGCCTGTCTCGGAACTATAATTCTTTTTCCTTGTCGGAAGCCTTTACTCCACCTCGTTGCAATAGACGAAGCCCGCCTTGTCGTAGAGCTTCTTCAGCTGGGGCAGTCGCTTCTTCCATCCCTCGAAGTCCTTCTGCTCGGGGTTGCACCACTGCACTTCGCACATGCTGGCCAGGCGGGGCAGCAGCTGATAGAGGGCGTGCTCGGGATAAGCCACATGCTCCGTCCAGAGGTTCGCCTGAACGCCGAGGATGCAGTCGCCTTCCTCTGCTGTCAGCTCTTCGGGAACGAGGGGTTCGAAGCCGTAAATCTTCGAGCAGCTGACGACGTAGCTGTCGGTCGTGCGAGGCGACTTGCTGAGGTCTGCAAGCTGCGGATGGTCGATGTAGGAGAAGACGTTAGGGCTCATGATGACACGGTGCTTCTGCTTGGCCGCTGCAACTCCGCCTTTGGTTCCGCGCCAAGACATCACGATAGCGTCCTCTGTCAGTCCTCCGGCAAGAATCTCGTCCCAGCCAATCAGGCTCCTTCCGCGAGAGGCGAGGAACTGCTCAATCTCGTGGTTGATGTAGCTCTGCAGCTTGTTCTCGGCGCTGCGGCCGTCCTGACTGCCCCTGTCGTCGCCGCCTTCAACCTTGACATTCTCGGTCGTCAAGCCCAGTTCCTTAATCTTAGCCTGACACTTTGGGCACTTCTGCCAACGCTCCTTCGGACATTCGTCGCCCCCGATGTGGATGTAGGGAGAGGGGAAGACGTCGCACAGCTCACCGAAGACGGTCTTGAGGAAGGTCAGCGTCTCGGGATTGCCGCCACAAAGCACTTCGCGCATCACACCCCAATGCGGAGCCACAACATACGGACCGCCTGTGCAACCCAGGTTCGGGAAGACATGAAGGGCGCTCTGCATGTGTCCGGGCATGTCGATTTCAGGCACGACATTGATGTAACGCTCAGCAGCGTACCTGACCACATCGCGACACTCTTCCTGCGTGTAGTAGCCGCCATAAGGAATGTTGTCGTAGAGGCGCACTTTTGCTGGGGCGATGATGCTCTTTTGGCGCACACTGCCTTTCTTTGCAAGGTCGGGCAGAGCCTTCACCTCGAAGCGCCAGCCCTGGTCCTCCGTCAGATGCCAATGGAACTGGTTGCAGCCGTGCAGGGCCATCACATCGAGGAACTGCTTGATGAACTCGACCGAGAAGAAATGGCGACCGCAGTCGAGCAGGACGCCGCGATAGGAGAAGCGAGGCTGGTCGGTAATCTCTACGAAAGGCATTATCAGTCCAAGTCCATTCTTTTCGGGGAGGCTCTTGCGAAGCGTCTGAGCAGCACGGAACAGGCCAACTGGCTCGTAGGCAGTCAGTTCGATGCCCTTCTCCGTCACCTTCATGGTGTAGCTCTCTTTCTGCTGGTCGGTCAGCGCAACAAGCTTTTTGCTCTTCTTGCCTTTAGGAGCGGCAGGAGAAACTAGACGCAACTTAATCGTGGCGTTTTTGTCATTAGGAGTCAGCTGAAGCTTCACGTCTGCTTCTTCCTTCACCCATTCCTGAAGGAATTGCGCAATACGGGTGCATTCAGCATTGCTTGCGTCGTAGCTAATGCCATTTCCATCTTCAATGGCAAACATCTGGTCAAAACCCGTACACATCACCTTCACCTCCTTTGGAAGAGGGATGATGTCGTACTTGGCAGCAGTCACCTCGTCTGCCGAAACAGAAGAGAATAAGAAAATAAATAAAGTGGAAAACAAGAATAACCTTTTCATGTAGTTTTAGTATTTGTAGTTAATAATTTGCCACAAAGATATGAAAAAATGAAGAATGAAGAATGAAGAATGAAGAATAATTTTATAACTTTGCAAAACAAAAGCTATAATATGAGGGGAAAGAGCATTATTGTATTGTTGGCAGGGTGCTTGATGGCCTCTTCCATGAAAGCTGTCAGCTACTCCGTCAACCCCGAGCAGGTCGCGCAGCATTGGGACGGCTGGGGCGTGTCGCTTTGCTGGTGGGCAGGGCAGTGCGGCAAATGGGACGAGGAGAAGGTGGACGAAATCATCTCGTGGCTCGTCAGTCCCGAAGGTCTCAACTACTCCCATTTCCGCTATAACATCGGCGGCGGCGACGACCCCGAGAACCGCAATTGCGAGCTTCATCACATGGGCAAAGGCAAGGGACTCCGCGCCGAGATGGAGGGCTTTAAGGACTTCACGGGCGACCAGTATCACTGGGAGCGCGACTCGGCACAGCGCAGGATAATGCTCAAAATCAAGGGAAAGAGGCCCGATGCCGTCTTCGAGGCCTTCAGCAATTCTTGCCCCTACTACATGACCTACAGCGGTTGCGTGGGAGGTAATAAAGATGGCGGCAAGGACAATCTCAAGCCCGAATACTACGAGGAGTTTGCCCACTATCTTGTGGACGTCTGCAAGCACTACAAAGAGCAGTACGGCATCGAGTTCAAGACGCTAGAACCCTTCAACGAGTCGGCCACAGACTACTGGTATCAGAACGGCTCGCAGGAAGGCTGCCACTTCGACTATTCCTCTCAGATTGCTTTCCTCCGCATCCTCGCTCCCATCCTTCAGGAGTCGGGGCTGAGCACCGTCATTTCCGCTTCCGACGAGACAAGCGTGGCGCACTCCATCGAGGCTTTCCAGGCCTACAAGCAGGCAGGCGTCTTGCCCTTGGTGGGCCAATGGAACACCCACACCTATCAGGGCGACAATAGGCACCGCAAGCGTCTCTCTCATTTGGTCCATGAGGCGAAACTGCCCTTCTGGATGAGCGAGACGGGCTCGGGCGGACGGGGCATAGAAGGCAACTTGAAGATGGCTCAGCGCCTGTTCGACGACATCAGGTATCTCCGCCCGGAAGCGTGGTTCGACTGGCAATACATGGAGGAGTGGGGCGACCAGTGGTGCCTGATAAACGGCAGCTTCCAAAGGCAATTCTACCGCAAGGTAAAGAACTACTATGTCCGCCAGCAATGCTCGCGTTTCATCAAGCGAGGCTACGACATTCTCGATGTGGACTGCCCGCAGACACTCGCAGCCATCAGCCCCAACCGCGACACGTTGATATTGGTACTTTTGAACGAAGGAGAAGAGACGACTCACGAGATTAAATTTGACAATTTGACGATTTCACAATCTGACAATTTGACGATTTCACAATTTGACAATTTAAGTGTGTTCCGCACTTCTGCCACCGAGGACATGCAGCAGATTGAAATGTCCAATGGTCAATGTTCAATGTCCAATGTTCAATGTTCAATGTTCAATGTTCAATATTCAATGGTCAATGGTCAATGTTTCAGCATCGTCCTGCCCAGGCAGTCAATCACAACTTTGATTTTAAGCATTGGCGGCGGGTGATTTTTCCCCCGCCAATGCTTTTTAAGTGATTCAAGTGATTTTTTTTAGGCTAAGTGCCTAAAGTAAGCGAAAATAATCGTATATTTGCACGGATTATGTGCATTAATACGATGAAAAATTACTTAGTAAGCTTAGCTTTACTCCTTTCTCCTGCTTTCGCTTCGGCACAGGAGCCTGAACCCGAAACGGACCTTTCTACTTTGGTAATCAACGAGGTGCAGGTCGCCAACATCGACCAGTACCTCGATAATTCACTCTGCTACGGCGGTTGGATTGAATTCTACAACCCTACGGCCGAAAGCATTCCGTTCAAAGGCATGTATCTCTCCGATGGCGTGAACGAGTTCCATTTCAACTCGCTCTCCGTCTGGGGCTCTGTTCCGGCTCAAGGCTTCAAGGTCCTTTACTTTGGGCATAGTCAAGCCGAAGGCAACTACGGAGCAGGAGCTAAAATGCAGATTCCCTTCAAGATGGAGCCGGAAGGCGGCACAATCAGCCTCTTGAATTCCGAGAAGGAGGTCGTAGCGTCCGTCGACTATCCTCCTTCCATCGCTCGCTGCTCTTGGGGACGTAAACAGGACGGAGCCCCCATTTGGGAATATACGGGCGAGCCCACTCCCGGAGCCTCGAACAATAACAGTGACTTTGCTGAGTTCCGCCTCGAGGAGCCCACGGTAACGGTCGATTCCAAAGTCTTCACCCAAAGCTTCTGGACGCGCGTGCCCATTCCTTCCGGCTACAAGTTGCGCTATACCTTGGACGGGAGTGCTCCGACGGCAACAAATGGCACGACAAGCACCAGCGGACTCTTCGAGATAACCTCCACCACGATTCTGCGCCTCTGCTTCCTGAAGAAGGGAATGCTGCCAAGTCCTGTCGTCACGCGCTCCTACATCTATCAGAACCACGAATACTACCTGCCCATCTTGTCTGTCGTTTCTGAGGACAAGCACTTCTTCGACAATCAGATAGGCGTCTTCATAAGAGGTACGAACGGAATAAGCGGCAACGGGCAAAGCAGTCCCTGCAACTGGAACATGGACTGGGAGCGACCGGTCAACATGGAGTACCTGGTTCCGCGCTCGACGGAAAACGGAACGGAGACTACTGAAGACGGATGCACGAGTTACTCCATGGTCTTGAACCAAGAGATGGACCTCGAGATTTGCGGCGGCTGGACCAGGGCTTATGGCGGCGCAACGGTTGACGACCATTATTGGGAAGCAAGAAGCTCGTTCCGCCTCAAGACAGACAAACGCTACGAGGGCGTCAACTCCATCGATTATCCCGTCTTTCCCTTGAAACCTTATAACAAATACCGCTGCTGGCAGGTTCGCAACGGCGGCAACGACACCTATGCCCGTTCGAAAGACCCGGGCGTGCAGATGATGGTGCTGAAGAGCGGCTTCTACGTCGATTGCCAGGACTATCAGCCGGCTCACGTCTTCCTGAATGGCTTGTACTACGGCATGCTCAATATCCGCGAGAGCAACAACAAGCACTTCGCCTACAGCAACTACGGCATCGACTTCGACGATATGGACCAGTTCGACCTGAGCAATGCCCAGTACAATCAGAAGATGGGCGACAATCAGGCTTGGATGCAGCTTCAACGGTTGGCTGCAACTTTGGGACGAACCAAGTCGGAGGAGACCTACCGCCAGATTTGCGACCTCCTCGATATGGACGAGTACGTGAACTACATGGCTCTTGAATGTTATATGGGCCCGACGGATTGGATAACGAACACCAACAATATAAAAGGCTTCCGCAGCCGCTCGGACGGGAAGTTCCATTTCGTCCTCTTCGATTGCGACTCTGCTTTCGGCACGACCAATATGCTCACGGATGTGCTGAGCACGAGCGGAGGAGTCAATGTGGACGACCTCTTCCGCAACCTGATGAAGTACGACCCCTTCCGCCGACAGTTCATGGATGCCTTCTGCATCGTGGACGGCAGCGTGTTCGAACCGACCCGTTGCGAGGAGATTGTATGGGACATCTATAATAACACGACTCCTGCCCTGTTGTGGGAGGGCAGAACAGCAGGAACGGGACTGGCCGGTTCCGTTCGCTCGGCTCATAACGGCTCGCGCATCACGAACATGCGAAACTATTTCGGAGTCAATTATGGCATCTTCGCAAATCTCTCTTCCAACATTCCAGAGGCGCAAATAGCTGTGAACGGTCAGGAGTTCCCTACAGGCAAGTTCCATGGCTATCTCTTCTCCTACAACGGCCTGCCCATCCAGCTCTCGGCAAAAGCCCCTGCTGGTTATACCTTTAGAGGTTGGGAGTCAGAAAGCTCCGAAACCATCTCCTCGACGCTTATCCCGGAGGGTTCCAACTGGATGTACTTCGACCGAGGCTCGATGGATAATTACGACTGGAAAGCCCCTTCGTTTGATGAGTCGGCAAGCGGCTGGCGCTCCGGAACAGCTCCTTTCGGCTTTGCAAATAGCGGATACTACATGCAGGATAACTCCGTCACCAAGTTGGACAAAGGTTCGGGCACCAGGCGCTCCACCTACTACTTCCGCAAGACCTTCCAGCTCGAGGCTCCTCTCTCCGACGAGGACATCCTGACCTTCCACTATCAAGTTGACGACGGCATAATGCTTTATGTCAACGGTCACGAGGTCGGCGGTTACTACATCGCCAGCGGCTCCACCTATTCCGACTATACCATCGACCAGCACCATGAGTCGCAAGACCCCTATCTGGGCAGCTTCGACATTCCCCATGAATACCTTCGCGTCGGTGAAAACCAGATAGCGCTGGAGGTGAAGAACTGCCACGGCACCAGCACTGATATATGGTTCGAGGGGAGCCTGTCACTTACCAGCAAGGACAGGCAGATGGTTTCTGAGAGCGACGTCGTCGATTTGCACGAAATCTTAGACAATAACAGTAATGTCAATCTGAAAGCCGTATTCGTCCCCATTACCGACGAGCAACAGCGCTGGGCAGCCGGTGCATCGCCTCTGCGCATCAACGAGGTGAGCGCTTCGGGCGACATTTATATTAATGATTATGGAAAGAGGGCCGATTGGCTCGAACTCTACAATACCACCGACCACGACATTTCCTTGGCGGGACTTTACCTGAGCGACAACGCAAGCAATCCGCAGAAGTATCAGTTGCAGGAAGGCTTTGTGCCAGCTCACGGCACTCGCATCATTTGGTGCGACAAGAAGGATGGCATCGACCAGTTGCACGCTCCCTTCAAGCTCGAGAATGCCGACGGAGCAAAGGTCTGCATTCAGGCCGAGGACGGTTCGTGGGCCGACCAGCTCGAATACAGGGAGCACGACAAATGGCAAACCTTCGGACGTTATCCCGATGGCGCCAACATGTCCACCGTACTCAACCAGCCTACTATCGACAAGTCCAACAAGCTTGGCATGTTCGACTTCAATGCCCTGACCGAAGACGACTGGTTAGGTCCTGACCGGACCATCACGCTCGACCTTGCTGAGGGCTGGAACTGGACCTCGCACAACTTTGCCGAGAGCGTCGACAAGAGCCGTTTCCTCATGAATGCTCTTCTGTTGCAAGGACAGACGGAAAGCCTGCTTTGGGGTGAAGAGGAAGGTTGGCAGGGCACTCTGCAAGCCCTCGAAGCTGCTAAGGGCTACAAGATTAAGATGCAGCGGGAGGGTTCCGTTACCCTTCGCGGCCCGCTCTACGACGTCAACATCCCTGTCGCTTTGCAGGCTGGCTGGAACTGGATAGGCTGTCCCCTCTACAATGCGACCACTCTGGAGGCGGCACTTGCAGGTTACGTTCCGAATGAAGGCGACAAACTCGTTGGCCTTGATGCCTTTGCCACCTACGAGAACGGCGCTTGGTTCGGCTCGCTCAAGTCTTTACAACCAGGGCAGTCGTACCTCTTCTATACCAGTCAGGCACAAGAGTTCTGCTGGCAAAGCCTCAGCCCTCAAGTGGCGCGCAAACGCCGTTATGCTCCGGCACAACCAGCTCAGGACGAATTGCTCAGTCTTCAGTCTTCAACCTTCAATCTTCAATCTTCAATCTTCAATGTCGATATTCATTCTTATCCCGACGTGATGACCATGGTGGCGACCGTTGAGGCCGATGATGGCATCTCTCTCGACGAGCCGTATTATGTCGGAGCCTTCTGTGGAGACACTTGCCGCGGCATTGGCGTCATGGATGCAGGTCTGCTCTATATGAACATTCATGGCGAAGTGACTGGCGACAATATCGTCTTCCGCTTGCTCGATGCTGAGGGCGAAGTCTATGGCTCGTTGGGCTACGTCGCCTTCCAGGCCTGCAAGCAGTTGGGCACGGTGCAGAAGCCTTATCGCCTTTGGTTCGCCAGCCAGGAAGTCATAGACGAGATAAAGCCCGCCTTTGCCTCGTCCGGCAAGGTGAAGCGCACAGAATACTACAACCTGGCGGGACAGATGGTGGATAGTAAATGGCGAGATGGTAAATGCGTGATTCGCAAAGTCATCTACGAGGACGGCAGCGTGAAAGTGACGAAACTGTATCGCTAATTATTGGTGCTTTTTATCGGACAGCAATAATTATGAAAGAGCCCCGTCGGACATTAATGTTCACGGGGCTCTCTTGCTGACTACATTTCTTATTATCTTATTATCTTATTTTCTTATTCTCTTATTTTCTAATTACCTTCTTCCCGTTTTTCTTTTGTCCGGCAAGGTTATAGATAAATCCGTCGTCTGCTGGCTGCCTGCTGTTGACAATCTCGTCCACGCCGTCTATCAGTTCCCATGTCGTCGCATTGTCGGGGCCGATGACAACCCAGTCGCCTTCCACTTTCGTGCCGTCGGCATTGTAGATTACATAATCGCTTCCGATATAGGCACCAACAGGATAGCACAGGTCGCTGCCGCTGAAAAGGAACATTCCTGCAAGGTGGATTGGCTCAGACGTGCCGTATGCGGCAAGCACGCCTCCGTTATAGATACCGAAGAATCCACTTTGGTTCCAAATGGCACTGCCTATTGCCTCGCTCTGTGCTATTACGGTCGTGCTGTCTGCTATTGCTAACGTTGAGCCACTATTCATCTCGATGGAATACGAGCTGGAAATGATGTGGAGGGTTCCGCCGCCTGATATTTTGGCTGTTTTTGCGTCCACTTCAATAGCAACATCATTAGCTTTTATCGTGCAGTCACCGATGACTTTGATTATAAGATTATTTGTGCCATAATAATGCAACCCATAGGTGGCGTCGTTCCACTCCAGCGTGGCATTGTCGAGCACAAGTACTGAAGCACCATCTTCGTCTTTTTCGATATGAGCACTTCCGCTCGTGACTCCCGGCACATCGTCCATATTGTAGATACTCATTTTCTGTCCGTTGATGCTGAAGCCCAGGTAGATTAATTCATCTATCAAGTCTTGTGTCTTTTGGTCGTCGGGGCCGATGACAACCCAGTCGTTCTCCACTTTCGTGCCGTCGGCATAGTAGATATTATTATTGCTTCCGATGTAGGCATCAGAGGGATAGCGCAAGGCAATGCCTTCGCCTAAGATGAACTCGCCATTGGAATCCAACCAGATGGGTTCATGCTTGCCGAATGCAGCAAACACGCCTCCGTCCCTGATCTCGATGTTTGCGCCATCATTGTCCCAAACGGCGCTGCTTACTGTTTCGCCTTTCGCTATTACGGTCGTGCCATCTTGTATCCTAAGCGTTGAAACAACCCATGTCTCGATGGGATATGAGCCGGAAATGATGTTGAGGGTACCGCCGCCTTCTATGGTAATCATTTTTGCGACATCAATCTCAAGAGCAGCAACTGCATTGGGAGCCTTTATCGTGCAGTCGCCAAGGACTTTGATAGTAAGGCCGTCCTGCCCTGTATTGTGATTATGCAAGCCAAAGCCGGTCGTGTCCCACTCGAGTGTGGCGTTGTCGAGCACGAGGGTCGGTGCACCGTCTTCGTTTACTTCGATGTGGGCACTTCCGTTCGTGACTCCAGGCACATTGTTCATATCTGTGCCAGTCATTTCCTTGCCGTTGATGCTGAAGCCGAGTTCCCGCTTGGCGTTGTTTATCTCCGCTATCAAGTCTCGTGTCGTCTGATTGTCGGGGGACAACCCAGTCGTTCGTCACTTTCGTGCCGTCGGCATAGTAGATATTATTATTGCTTCCAATATAGGCATCAGTGGGATAGCGCAAGGCAATGCCTTCACCTAAGATGAACTCGCCATTGGAATCCAACCAGATGGGTTCATGCTTGCCGAATGCAGCAAACACGCCTCCGTCCCTGATTTCGATGTCTGCGCCATCTTGGTCCCAAAGGGCGCTGCGCCCTGTTTCGCTCTCCGCTATTACGGTCGTGCCATCTTGTATCCTAAGCGTTGAAACAACCCATGTCTCGATGGGATACTGGCCGGAAATGATGTGGAGTGTACCGCCGCCTTCTATGGTAATCATATTTGCGACATCAATCTCAAGAGCAGCAACTGCATTGGGAGCCTTTATCGTGCAGTCGCCCAGGACTTTGATAGTAAGGCCGTCCTGCCCTGTATCGTGATTGTGCAAGCCATAGCCGGTTGTGTCCCACTCGAGTGTGGCGTTGTCGAGCACGAGGGTCGGTGCACCTGCCCAGCGCATTGCTTCAACTTCGTCTTTGAGATATGCATTACCGCTTACGACACCAGGCACATTATTAAAGTCGCGAGAGGTCATTTCTTTGCCGTCAATGCTGAAGCCGTAGTCAATCAAGTCGTAATGTATGATGTTGGGTTGAATGCCTTCATCGGTCTTCAACAAGAAAGAAACTTCTAAGGGTATATACTTTGGGTCGTTTGAGATGATGATGTCAGTACCATAGAATGTTGGTGCCGCTGGGTTGCCATCAATCTTTAGATCCAAGACCTCGTTGGGGTCGTTTGTATAAACAGGCCATCCCCAGCCATAACTACCCATATTATAGAAGATGCGAGTGTTTTCATAGGTTGGCAGGAAAGACTTGATTTCAGAGAATTTTGATGCCCAAGGCTCTGACAAATACTTTGTCCTGTCAGGAACAGTAAGTACAGCATTATCTGAAATGCCAGAAAACATCTCATAACTTTCTACTTGAATTATCGATGGGGGAGTTTCACTTTCTATGATGACATTTTCCAATTCCTGACATTCCCAAAAAGAATCAGAACATATACTTTCTAAAGAACTTGGTAATGTGATTAACTTCAGATGAGTGCAACTACCAAAAGCATAACTTCCTATTTTTATTAGGCCTGTAGGAAAAGAGATGGACTCCAGATGATAACATCGGGTAAAAGCATTTTGACCCACTTCGCTAACAGGAGACCTAAGTTCCAGGGATGATAAATTTTCACACTCATTAAAACAACTACGGGGAATATTGTCACAAGATATACTGACGCTAGTTAATTCTGTACATCCATTAAAAGTGTAACTGCCTAAATCAACTTTACTTGGCACATCTATCGTTTCAAGTTTAGAGCGATTGAAAGCCCATTCTTCAATCATTGTAACTGTTTCCGGTAACTGTATGCTTGGAAAGGAGCAATTGAAAAATGAGTGAGCGCCGATACGGATTACCGTATAACCATTTGCGGTTTCTGGAACGATAACATGTCCTGTATAGTCACGTTCAATAGCTGGATCATATCCGCCATTTGATGAACGAGTTGAACACGTTTCACAAGTCTTATCGCTTTCACTTATAACCTTGAAACGCATCATAATTTTATCTGTTCTGACCTGGAATATCTCACCATCTGCTGCCCATGCACTTGTTGCTCCCAGAAGCATTGCTAAGAGCAAGTTAAGAAGTAGAATCTTTTTCATAATCTTGTATTTTTAGATGTTTGTTATTTGATACCGCTTTGATTAGGACAACAAAAAAAACGTGGACTTCATTCGTCTACGTTCTTGAGGTATCGCCAAACACCTAACCCACTTATACGAGTAAAAGCCCACGCCTTCGGGCGTGAGCATCCAAGACTTTACTCTTGTGGGTTCTTTTAATTTGGCGAATTTTCAAGAACAAGATTCAAGCGGACGCTTCTTTGTCTATTATGTCTTTACTTAATTAATCCATTGAATGTTGAAAATTGAAGATTGAAGTTTTGTGATGCTTATTATGTGTCTTTATTCTTTGTTGTCTGAGATGTTGATGCCGATGGGGCGGGAGTTATTTGTCTTCGTAATGTCCGTAGGCTGTAAGGACGAGCACCACGACTTCCGTGTCGTGAATCTCATAGACGAGGCGGTGCTTCTTGGTGATGCTTCGCGACCATTGCCCAGCACGGTCGCCACTTAGTTGATGAGGATGCCCTGTGCCAGTACGGGGATGGTGAAGCACTTCTTGCAAGAGTTTTACAGCTTTTGCATGAGCCTTCGGTTCGTCTTTCCTTAGTCGTGCCAATCCTCGCTTGGCTTCTTCGGTATAGATAATATCGTACATACTACAGGCTGTTTAACCACTTCACCATCTCGTCCTCATTGGAAAAACGAGTGTATTCTCCTCGCTCATACTCGGCTTTTGCTTTATCTACGCGACGGAAGAACTCCTCCTTCGTCATCAGCGTGGGGTCTTCCTTCTTGGCGGCCAGTTTGCGGATGTATTTGACGGCTTTCGCGAGCAAACCCTCGTCTTCTGCCACGACGCTGAGGTCGCGCAGGAAATCGGCATTAAGACATAATGAATTATTCATAGGATAATGCTTTTATACCATATTCTGCATGCAAAGATACGAAGAAAAAATGAAAGAATGACGGAATGAGAATGAAAAAATGAAAATTCGAATTAAATTTACCTACCACGAATTACGGGAGTTCTCAATGTTTTGTAGTTAAGTAGTTAAGTAGACAGTAGTTCTTGCGCTCCGTAGGTGCTCAGGCGCAGGCGGAGAAGCCGAGTGTTTGGGATGCAGCATTCGGGGCGATTTATGTATTGGCTTAACTACTGTCTATTTAACTACTCTCTCTAACGTGTTGTTGGCAATTTACTAGTGAGTCGTTCGCAGTCCACTAGTGGGTGGACTGCAGTTTACTAGTGCATGGACTGCAGTCCACTCGTGTAAGGACTGGAATTTACTAACGTGTCGTTGGCGATTTACTAACGTGTTGTTGGCCGTCGACCTTGCAGTCGTTATGCCTCATTCCGGCAATAAATGAGAAAAAATGTCGTTTGATGCCAAAATAATTCTTAATTCATATTTCTTAATTCTTATTTATTTTGTACCTTTGCACGCGATTTAAGAAAAAGGGGACCCCCTAACCCCCTTTAGGGGGAACAAATGGTAAATGGTAAATGATTAAATGGTAAATTGTCAAGATGAACATTTCATACAAATGGCTTAAGGAATATGTCGATACGACGTTGAGTGCACAGGAGATAGCAGATGCTCTGACGAGCGCAGGTCTCGAGGTGGATAGCGTGGAAGAAGTGCAGACCATCAAGGGTGGCCTGGAGGGTCTCTATGTGGCCGAGGTGCTGACCTGCGAGCCGCATCCCGACAGCGACCACATGCATGTATGTACCGTAAACGTAGGTCAGGACGCGCCTTTGCAGATTGTCTGCGGCGCTCCCAATGTTGCTGCCGGTCAGAAGGTGATAGCAGCCGTCGTGGGCACCAAGCTTTATGACGGCGACGAGTGCTTCACCATCAAGCGCAGCAAACTGCGTGGCGTGGAGAGCTTCGGCATGCTTTGTGCTGAGGACGAGATAGGTATCGGCAACGACCACAGCGGCATCATCGTTCTTCCCCAGGACGCTAAGGTCGGCACTCCTGCAGCCGAGTACTACCATGTGGAGAGTGACTGGCTCATCGAAGTGGACATCACGCCCAACAGAGCCGATGCCTGCAGCCATTATGGCGTGGCTCGCGACCTCTATGCCTGGCTGGTTCAGAACGGCTACAAGGCGAGCCTGCACCGTCCCGACTGCGAGAAGTTCAAGGTGGACGACGAGTCTCTGCCCATCAGCATTACCATCGACGACCCGAACCTGTGTCCCCGCTATGCCGCAGTCACGCTGACAGGCTGCGAGGTCAAGGAGAGTCCCGAATGGCTGCAGAACAAGCTGCGCACCATCGGCCTTCGCCCCATCAACAACATCGTGGACATCACGAACTTCATCATGATGGCTTACGGTCAGCCTCTGCATTGCTTCGACGCAGACATGATCGAGGGCCGGCAGGTTATCGTGAAGACGATGCCCGAAGGCACACCCTTTGTCACCCTCGACGGCGTGGAGCACAAGCTCTCCAGCCAAGACCTGGCCATCTGCAACGCGAAGGAGCCGATGTGCATCGCCGGCGTGTTTGGCGGAAAGGGTAGTGGCACGTACGACACCACGACCAATGTCCTCTTGGAGAGCGCCTACTTCAATCCGACCAGCATCCGCAAGAGTGCACGTCGCCACGGCCTGAGCACCGACGCAAGCTTCCGCTTCGAGCGCGGCATAGACCCCAACGGACAGCTCTACGCCCTGAAGCAAGCTGCTATCCTGGCCAAGGAGCTGGCAGGCGCGAAGGTCAGCATGCAGGTCGTCGATGTGCAGGCTAAGCCGATGCCCGACTTCAAGGTTTCGCTCAAGTACGATTATGTGGACGGCCTCATCGGCAAGCACATCCCCGAGAAAACCATCAAGAGCATCGTCACGAGCCTCGAGATGAAGATTGACAAAGAAAGCGAAGAAGGCCTGGAACTCACGGTTCCGGCTTACAGGGTGGACGTGCAGCGTCCTTGCGACGTGGTGGAGGACATCCTTCGCATCTACGGATATAATAATGTGGAGATACCGACGACGCTCAAGAACAGCTTGACCGTCAAGACGATTCACGACACGAGCCACAAGCTGCAGAACATCATCGCCGAGCAGCTCGTGGGCGGCGGCTTCCACGAAATACTGAACAACAGCCTGCAGCGCGGCGCTTACTACGACGGCCTCGAGTCATACAAGAGCGAGGAACTCGTGAAGCTCCTCAATCCGCTCAGTCAGGACCTCAACGCTCTCCGCCAGACTCTTCTCTTCGGAGGCTTGGAAAGCATCGCCCGCAACATCAGCTATCGCAACACCGACCTGCGCTTCTTCGAGTACGGCAACTGCTATCGTTTCCAGGCAGAGAAGAAGTGCGCGGACATCATTCCCGGCGTGAGCAGCAGCCGCGACCCGGAGGTCATCAAGCATGTGCTCGATGCGTACAGCGAGGACTATCACCTCGGCCTCTGGCTGACAGGCAAACGCGTGCGTGGCAGCTGGGCGCATCCCGATGAGGACAGCTCGTTCGCGCAACTCAAGGCTTACGTGATGAACATCTTCACCCGCCTCGGCGTGCCCTTCGGCATGCTCGTCTTTGGCGAGGGCAAGAGCGACATCTACAGCCAGAGCCTTTGCATCCAGAACCGCGGCGGCAAGGTGCTCGCAGAGATGGGCATCGTGGCTGGCAAGCTCACCAAGGCATTCAGCATCGAGCAGCCAGTCTATTTCGCCGACATCCGCTGGAACCAGATCCTCCGCATCATACAGAAGCAGAACGTCACATACACCGAGATAAGCAAGTTCCCGGCAGTCAGCCGCGACCTCGCCCTGCTGCTCGACAGCAATGTGCCTTTCGGAGAAGTGGAACGCATCAGCTATCAGACCGAGAAGAAACTGCTCAAGGCAGTCAAGCTCTTCGACGTCTATGAGGGCAAGAATCTGCCCGAAGGCAAGAAGTCATACGCTGTGAACTTCATCCTGCAGGACGAGACAAAGACGCTCAACGACAAAGCCATCGACGCCGTCATGCAGAAACTCATCAACAACCTCAAGACTCAGCTCGGCGCAGAGCTGAGATAGAAGCCCCCTCCATCTCCCCCTTTGGGGGAGTGAAAGCCTCCCCAACCCCTCCAAAGGAGGGGAGAATAAATTACCAAATAGCTAAATTGTAAATAAATAGTAAATAGTAAATTGTCAAATCGTAAATTATTTAAATCGTAAATAAATCGTAAATCGTAAATAGTTAAATAGTAAATGTCATTATGGGAAGAGCATTTGAATATCGCAAAGCGACTAAACTGAAGAGATGGGGCCACATGGCCAAGACTTTCACCCGCCTGGGCAAGCAGATTGCCATCGCCGTGAAGGCAGCCGGTCCTGAACCAGAGAACAACCCTGCCCTGCGTAGCGTCATCGCTGTCTGCAAGCGCGAGAACATGCCGAAGGACAACATCGAACGCGCCATCAAGAATGCGATGGGTAAGGACCAAAGCGACTACAAGTCTGTCACTTACGAAGGATACGGCCCTCACGGCATCGCCATCTTCGTGGACACCCTGACCGACAACACCACCCGCACCGTAGCCGACGTGCGCAGCGTCTTCAACAAGTTCTCGGGCAACATGGGCACAACGGGCTCCCTGGCTTTCCTCTTCGACCACAAGTGCGTGTTCACCTTCAAGAAGAAGGAAGGCATGGACATGGACGACTTCATCCTGGAGATGATAGATTGCGGCGTGGAGGAAGAGTACGACGAGGAGTACGATGAGGAGAAGGACGTGACCACCATCACTATCTACGGCGAGCCGACCAGCTTCAACGCCATTCAGAAGAAACTCGAGGCAGACGGCTACGAGGATGTCGGCGGTGAGTTCACCTACATTCCCAACGACGTGAAGGACGTGACACCCGAGCAGCGCGAGACCATCAACAAGATGGTGGAGAAACTCGAGGAGTTCGACGACGTCCAGACCGTCTATACAAACATGAAGCCTGAAGAGTAATTTCGAGCCTGTATATTACAAAAATTCAGTCTATATAAAACAACAACGGATTGAACGGATTGAACGGATTCAAATTGCTAATCAGCAAATAGGATAATCCGTCAAATCCGTGTAATCCGTTGTTGTTATTTATGATGCGTCCTCTTTTCCTTTATTAGAGTGATGTTTGTCTCAGAACTGGTCTTCCTGTTGTGCAGATTGAAGGTCGGAGAATGAATCGCCTGTGCCGAGGGCGTTGGCAATCTTGTCGTTTTCTGCTATCTCTTCCGGCGTCATCCTGGGCGAGACGAAGCGTCCGCCCATATCGCTTTCCTGCGTGCCAGGCAGAGGAATGTTCGTTTCGAGGTCGGAGAAGCGTGCGAACTCGCTGCGGAACGCCAGCTTGATGTCGCCGACAGAGCCGTTGCGGTGCTTGGCAATGATGAACATCGCCTTGCCGTGCCAGTCGAAGCCTTTGTCGTCGACGTACAGCTTGTAGTACTCGGGGCGATGGATGAAGCAAACGATGTCGGCATCCTGCTCGATGGCACCCGACTCGCGCAGGTCGCTCAGCACGGGCTGCTTGCCCTCGAAGCCTTCGCGCCCTTCCACGCCACGGTTCAGCTGACTCAATGCAATGACGGGGATGTTGAGTTCCTTGGCAAGACCCTTCAGAGCCCGGCTCACCATGCTCACCACTTCCTGACGGTTGGCATTGTAGTTCAAGTTGTTGGCCCTCATCAATTGCAGATAGTCAATCACAATGGCCTTCACGCCGAAGTCGCGCACCAGACGCCGCGCCTTTGTCTGCAGCTCGAAGACGCTGAGCGAGGGCGTGTCGTCGGTATAGATGGGCACATTGTAAAGCTGGCGCACACGTTTGTCGAGCTGTCCCCATTCGTAGGGCGCCAGTTGCCCGCTGCGAAGCTTCTCGCCACTTAGTTCGCTGACGTTGACCATGAGTCGCTGCACGAGCTGCTGGTTGCTCATCTCGAGGCTGAACATTGCGCAAGGAATCTTGTAATCGACAGCCATCCGCTTTATCATGGAGAGCGCGAACGCCGTCTTACCCATGGACGGACGGGCAGCGATGATGATGAGGTCGCTATTCTGCCAGCCGTTCGTTATCTTGTCCAGTTCATGGAAGCCGGTCGGCAGGCCGCTCAGACCTCCCTCCTTTGCCTGTGCCTTCTGGATGAGTTCATAAACTTGGCTGATGACGGGGTCAATCTGCGTGAAGTCCTTCTTCATGTTCTTCTGCGCGATGGCATAGAGCATGCTTTCAGCCTCCTGCATCAGGTCGGCCACATCGATTGTGGCATCGAATGCTTTCGTCTGGACAAGGCTTGCAAAGGTGATGAGCTGGCGTTGCAGTGATTTCTGCGCGATGATCTTGGCATGATACTCGATATGTGCAGAGCTGGCTACCTGAGCACTGATTTGCATCAGATAGACCTCTCCGCCGGCAGCTTCCAGGTTGTCTGTGCTCTCGAGCTGATTGATGACGGTCATGATGTCAACAGGCTTCTGCTCGGCATTGAGCGTCTGTATAGCCTGATAGATGAGCTGGTGCCGGTGGTCGTAGAAGCTTTCGGGCTTGAGCAGTTCTGCCACCAAACCGTACGAAGTCTGTTCCACCATGAGTGCACCCAGCACTGCTACCTCCATGTCGAGGCTCTGCGGCTGTTTGTGTCCATATTGATCAACCTGAGGCACTTCCACAATCTTCGTGGTGCTCTGTCGCCTTCTTCCTGTCGTCTCTGCCATATAGTCGTGATGTATTGTGTTTGTTCAATTGCCCTGCAAAGATACGAAAAAAAAATGAAGAAGGCGACAATCGTATGAGGAAAATGTGGGGCGGCTTGAATATTTTCGAGCGGGGGTAGGCATACACTCAACAGAATGCTTCGTGAAGGAAGAGCCAATGCTTCGTGAAGGAAGAGCCAATGCTTCGTGAAGGAAGAGCCAACGCTTCGTGAAGGAAGAGCCAACGCTTCGTGAAGGAAGAGCCAACGCTTCGTGTAGGAAGTGGCTCTTCTTTATGTCAACCGTGGTAATGTGTCACAAAAAAAGGCAGCCCTCATGTAGAGAGAGCTGCCTTTTTCTATAGAAGATTAAGGAAGGATTTAATCTTCGCCCCAGATATCCCAGGCGTTGTCTTCCTTCGTGAGAGTCTTGCCGCCATCGACAGTCTTATCGCTGTCTTTGTTGACCTTCAGGCTGTCGGCAATCATCATGGCTGCCTGAGCCTCGTTCAATTCGATAGTTGGCTTAATGTACTTCATAATGTTATTTTCGATTTTATGATTTACAATTTAATATTTAACGAAGCACCTTCTTACCATTCACGATATTGATACCCTTCTGCATCTTGCCGAGACGCTGACCAGCTACATTGTAGATAGCGCCATTCTCGAGAGCATCCGCGATGTTAGCAATGCCAGTTGCATTTTCATCGTTGAAGGGATAGAAGGGCTTGACACCAGTGGTGAATACCAAGTAACCCTTGCCGAGAGTGATGGTAGTTCCGGGAGTAACCTGCCAGAAGCCAACTTCTTCGCCATCGGGCTGGCCGATAACGTACTGTGTGCCGTCGGCAATAACCTCATCAGTTACGGGAATCAGGTCGTTGGTAGTACCAAGCTCTGCAGAGCTGGCGTTTGCATACATCGTGTATGTGCCTTCTGCACCCTTCAGTACTACAGCCTCGCCAGTTGGGATAGCTGCAACGGGCTCCAGATGTACGTAGCCCTTATCTTCCACCTTCTGAGCTGCAAATACTTCAACGGCATCAGGAATGATGTTGATATTGCCAGGAGCAACGAAGGTGGCGTAGCCAGACTCAGAAATCTCGACCTCAACGGGGTTGCCCTTGTAGAAGAGACGCCAGTTGTCGGCAATAATCCAGTCGCCGCCCTTCACGTCCTCTGCATTGCGGAAGATGCCAATCTTCAGTTTGCCGTCAGCACCGACTTCAGCATCAATAGTGTTGACGTATGTGCCAACCTGGAAGAACTTGGCAGCATCGCGGCAACCGTCGGGTATTACAATACCGCTTGCACCGCCACGTCCGAGGCCGGGATAGTTGCCGCTACCCTCGACGATGCTCTGCAGAGGTACGCAGTTCTCTTCGCTGCCTGCGAACAGGTAAGCCAGCTGACGAACATTGCCTTCGTCTGCACTTTCGAAGTCACCGTCGCGGTAGTAGCCGTTCATCTGTACGGTGTACTTGCCTGCGGGCAGACCTTCTACTTCCTGAACGAGATATACATAGCCCTTGCCTGCTGTGTTCCACATTTCGAATACATAGTCGCCTCCGGCATCGTTGCCTTTCCAGCCCCAAATCCAGCCTGCGTTGCGATCCCACTTGGAGAACAGCTCCCAAGCAGTGGCATTGTTGCCATCTTGGAGCTCGTTGTTCGCAGCCCACTTGTCATCGCCTTCGAAGTCGTTCTGAGAGAAGGTTGCCTGGGCAACGAAGTGACCGAAGTCAACGGGAGTCTCAGCAGTAGCCTGTTCTGCAAGAGCTGCGAACTCTTCGGGAGTGATGAGGAGCCACTTGTTGAAGTCGCTGTCAGCACCAGCCTTGTCAGTATCGATTTGCAGACGGTCGTCGTCAGTCATGCCGAGATAGATGTTGTCGCCTGAGTTCTCGCAGTTGATGATGTGGTATGTGCCGTCAGCCAAAGCCTCGAATTC
>CACXLY010000028.1 GCA_902768605.1 uncultured Bacteroidales bacterium | reverse complement strand
CTGACGGGCGAATACAGCCGCTTCGGCTCTTTCGACCAGCTTGGAGAGGACAACAACGAGCGTCTGCGCTCACTCATCGAAGAAGTCTCTTCCCAAGAGAACGAGAAAGGCTCTATCGCTCAGAAGATTGCCGACCTCTACAACTCGGCGATGGACAGCGTGAACCTCAACGAGCACTATTGGGGCGCCCTCGAAGGCTTCCTGCTTTGCGACGGCTACCAGTGCGAGCCCGAAATCACAACAAACTGGCTCAAGAATGAGTGGCCGCGTATGCAGAAGCAAGGTGTTCCGGGTCTCTTCGGAATGTACATCGGAGCCGACGAGAAGGACTCAAAGAACAACCTCGTCAACATCGTTCAGGGCGGCCTCACACTCGGACAGAAGGACTACTACCTCGACAAGGACGCACGCTCTGAGGAAATACGAACCGCCTTCAAGAAGTACATCGTTGACCTCTCTGTCCACACTGGCTTTGGCGAGAAGGATGCACAGCGTATCAGCGAGGACGTCCTCCGCATCGAGACGCGCATTGCAGAGGCAAGCAAGAGCCGCACAGAGCTTCGCGACCCTGAGGCCAACTACAACAAGCTCACTTACGCAGAGCTGAAGGAGCAGTTCCCCGGCATCGATTGGGACGACTTCTTCAAGAACTTCGACATGGAGGGCGTAAAGGAAGTCTGCCTCGGTCAGCCCGTTGCTATCCACGAGGTGGAAAAGGTCCTGAAGGAAGAGACACCCGAAGCCCTGCAGAACGTCTATCTCTTCCACGCAATGGATATGGTTGCCTCCTACATCGACGATGCCAGCCGTGCCCTCAGCTTCAATTTCTACGGCAGGGTGTTGAGCGGTAAGGAAGAAGACCGTCCGCGCTGGAAACGTGCCGTTGCAGCAGTTGAGGATGGCCTCGGCGAAGCCCTCGGACAGCTCTACGTGGCAAAGTATTTCCCGCCCGAAGCAAAGGCTCGCATGGAGAAGCTCATCAAGAACCTGCAGATTGCTCTGGGCGAACGTATCGACGTGCAGGAATGGATGAGCGACGAGACGAAGAAGGTGGCTCGCGAGAAACTCGATGCCTTCTACGTCAAGGTGGGCTATCCCGACAAATGGAAGGACTACAGCGACCTCGAGATTGGCGACAACTACCTCCAGAACATGCTTGCCGTGAACGAATGGGCCATCAAGGATATGATTAAGACCAAGTTCAACAAGCCCGTTGATAAGGATGAGTGGTACATGACGCCTCAAACGGTCAACGCCTACTACAACCCCACGACCAACGAGATTTGCTTCCCCGCAGGCATCCTGCAGCCGCCCTTCTTCGACATGCAGGCCGACGACGCCTTCAACTACGGAGCCATCGGTGTCGTGATTGGACATGAGATGACGCACGGATTCGACGACCAGGGCAGCAAGTACGACAAGAACGGCAATCTCGTAACCTGGTGGAGCGAGGAGGATACGAAACAATTCGAGGAGCGCATTCAGGTGATGCGTGAGTTCCACGACAGCATCGAGGTACTGCCCGGACTGCATGCCAACGGCTCGCTCACGCTCGGTGAGAACATGGCCGACCACGGCGGTCTGATGGTTGCCTTCCAAGCCTTCAAGAACGCCACCAAGGATGCTCCTCTTGCCGACATCGACGGCTTCACGCCCGAGCAGCGTTTCTTCCTCGCCTACGCCAACGTATGGGGTCAGAACATCCGCGACGAGGAGATTCAGAAGCGCGTGAAGAGCGACCCGCACCAGCTGGGCATGTGGCGCGTGAACGGACAGATGCCGCATATCGACGCCTGGTACGACGCCTTCGGCATCACGGAGGCCGACCCGATGTTCGTGCCGAAGGAGAAGCGTGTCACAATTTGGTAATCAATAAGTCAATTTTCTTTTTTGGGGTAAGGATGCGCCGCTGCGTGTCCTTACTTCATATATAGTGGTGAGTAAGCAAATCTGACGTGTCTAATCGGCCAATTAGACGTGTTGCGATGGCCGTCGCAACGTGGCGCGTTTTTTTACTTCTCAACGTATTGTGTTTTCATTCACGATGCAAAAGTACGGCGGCGGCGTTGCGGTCTACGAATTATTTGAGTAACTTTTTATATGTTGTATAGCATTTTTAGAACTTTTTGAGGCAGTTGTTGCAGTGTGCAGTTGTTGCAGTTCGTTTTAGGGTTATACACACACAGAAATATGCTTTATATTATATATTATAATATATAATATAAAATTTCATTTTGACTTTTGCAAGCTCTATTTTCAACTGCAACAACTGCAACTGCAACTGCACGCTGGTGAAAATAAATCGCAAGAAATGCCATTCCATCGGTGTTTCACACCCTAAGTTGGAAATGATTCAATGGAGCGTGAAACATTTTTTCTGCTCCTTTGTTTGGCAGTTTCAGGAAAATGTTGTACCTTTGCCGCGCAAAATTAGCTTTGCACCCGCTCGTTTTCGAGTCGTGTGATGGCGAATTAAGCACTAAAAACTTAATTTATAGTAACACAAAACACAACAAAACAATGAAAAGTATTGACGTAAAAGGTACAGCCCGCACCGCAACCGGTAAGAAGGCTTGTCGCGACATCCGCAAGGCTGGCGCAGTCCCCTGCAACCTCTATGGCGAAGCCAAGGAAAACGGCAAGCCCGTTGCAAAGAGTTTCACCGCTACTCAGGAAGAGCTTCGCAAGCTCGTCTATTCTCCCGACATCTACAGCGTAAACCTCAACATTGATGGCAAGGAGTGCAAGGCTATCATGAAGGAGCTTCAGTTCCACCCCGTAACGGACAGACTGCTGCACGTTGACTTCTACGAAATCACCGAGACAAAGCCCATCGTGATGGAAGTGCCCATCAAGCTGAACGGCCTCGCAGAAGGTGTTCGTGCCGGTGGTAAGCTCTCTGCCAACGTCCGCAAGCTCAAGGTTCGTGCTCCCTACACATCTATTCCCGAGCACCTCAACATCGACGTTACGGGTCTCGGCCTCGGCAAGACCATCAAGGTGGCCGACCTCAGCTTCGAGGGCCTCGAGATGATGACCAGCCCCAGCGTCGTTGTCTGCCAGGTGAAGATGACCAGAAGTGCCATCAGCGCTGCTTCCAAGTCAGAGGATAGCGAAGGAGCTGCTGAATAATAGACTTGCACCTTGACGAAGGGCATGTTTGAAATTCGATTTTATTAATATAGAATTAGTAAACATTGAAGTATCTCATTGTAGGTTTGGGTAACATCGGCCTCGAGTACGACGGCACCCGCCACAATTTAGGATTCAGAGTATTGGACGCCCTCGCTAAGGCGTCCAATACTGCTTTTGAGGACCGTCGGTACGGCTTCGTGGCCCACATGCGAGTGAAGAACGCAGAGCTGGTGCTGCTCAAGCCGTCCACCTACATGAACCTCTCGGGCAATGCCGTCCGCTACTGGCTCTTGCAGGAAAAGATTCCCGTCGAGAACATGTTAGTGATTGTGGATGACCTCAGCCTTCCGCTCGGCACCATCCGCCTCAGGCAAAACGGAAGCGACGGCGGCCACAACGGCCTCAAGCATATTGCGCAGACGCTTGGCGGACAGGGCTACAACCGCCTCCGCTTCGGCATCGGCAACGACTTCCCGCAAGGCTATCAGGTGGACTTCGTGCTCAGCAAGTTCACACCCGAGGAGGAAAAAATCGTGGACGAGAAGGCCCTCGTGGCCTGCGATGCCATCAAGGCTTTTGCCCTCAGCGGCATGCAGTTCGCGATGTGTAATTACAATAACAAGTGAAGAACGAAGAGTGAAGAGTGAAGAATAAAAGTCACAACTTTCAACTCAGCAATTATGAATTGTGAATTATGAATTATGAATTATGAATTAACAAAACGATTTCTCCGTTACGTCAGCTTCGACACTCAGAGCAGCGAAGAGAACGAGACGCAATGCCCAAGCACAGAGAAGCAACTGGCTTTGGCTGAATACTTGCGAGATGAACTGAAGGCACTCGGCCTCACAGAAGTGGAGATGGACGAGCACGGCTACGTCTATGCCACTCTGCCTGCCAATACGGACAAGCAGGTGCCCACCATCGGCTTCATCGCACACATGGACACAAGCCCCGACTGCAGCGGCAAGGACATCAAGCCTCGCATCATCGAGAACTACGACGGACAGGACATCGTGCTCTGCAAGGAGGCGGGTATCGTGACGACCGTCAGCCAGTTCCCCGAACTTAAGCAGCACATCGGCGAAGACCTCATCGTCACAGACGGCCACACCCTACTCGGAGCCGACGACAAGGCTGGCATCGCCGAGATTGTGACTGCGATGACCTACCTCATGGCGCATCCCGAAATCAAGCACGGCAAGATTCGCGTCGCCTTCAATCCCGACGAGGAGATTGGCGCAGGAGCACACCTCTTCGATGTCGAGAAGTTTGGCTGCGAATGGGCCTACACGATGGACGGCAGCGAGGTGGGCGAACTGGAGTACGAGAACTTCAATGCTGCCAGCGCAAAGATACTCATCAAGGGCTGCAACGTGCATCCCGGTTACGCCAAAGGCAAGATGAAGAATGCTTGCATCATAGCTTCAGAGTTCGAAAGCTTATTACCTGAGAATGAACGACCTGAGACAACTGAAGGTTACGAAGGATTCTTCCACCTGACAGGCATGAGCGGCAGCGTGGAAGAGGCTCAGCTCTCATACATCATTCGCGACCACGACAGCGACATCTTCAAAAGCCGCAAACAGGTGGTGCTCGATATTGCCGAGAAGCTGAACGCCAAGTACGGACCAGGCACGGTGAAGGCCGAAGTGAAGGACCAATATTATAATATGTTGAGCCAGCTGCAGGACAAACCTCAGGTGACAGAAATCGCCAAGAAGGCCATCGAGGAGGCTTGCGGCTTCTGCAACGTCGTACCTATCCGCGGTGGCACAGACGGCGCCCAGCTTAGCTTCAAAGGACTCCCCTGCCCCAATATCTTCGCAGGCGGACTGAACTTCCACGGTCGCCACGAGTTCGTCCCCATCCAAAGCATGGAGAAAGCCATGATGACCGTCGTCAACATCTGCAGATTAATTCACAATTCATAATTCTTAATATTTCTTCACGAAACAAATAAAATGAACAACGAGGCTCGGATAGACAAATGGCTTTGGGCAGCTCGCATCTTCAAGACGCGCACCATCGCTGCTGCTGCTTGCAAGAAAGGGCAAGTGAGCATGGGCGGCGTGCAGCTCAAAGCAAGCCGGATGATTAAGGAGGGCGACGTGATAAGCGTCCGCAAACCACCCATCACATACAGCTTCCGCGTGCTTCAGCCCATCGAACGGCGTGTCGGAGCCAAACTCATTCCTGAGGTGCTGGAGAACGTCACGACGCCCGACCAGTACGAACTCCTCGAGATGAGCAAGATAAGCGGTTTCGTGGGCAGAGCAAAGGGCACAGGCCGCCCCACAAAGAAAGACCGCCGCAGCCTTGAAGACTTCCAGAACGAAGTGCCCGAGTTCTTCGGCGACTTTGAGTTCGACATGGATGATGAAAGCTAGAACACCTGGTAAAACTAGTAGAACTAGCTAAACTAGAAAAACTAGAAAAACTAGAAAGACTAGAAAGACTAGAAAGTCTAGAAAACTAGAAAGTCTAGAAAAAAAAGTCTAGAAAAACTAGAAAAGTCTAGAAATCATGATTGACCGCATAACCGTTGACAAGATTCTTGATGCCGCGAACATCGTGGACGTCGTCTCCGACTTCGTCGCATTGAAGCGTGCCGGTTCCAACCTGAAGGGCCTCTGTCCTTTCCACGACGACCGCACGCCTTCATTCATGGTATCGCCCGCCCGCAACTATTGCAAGTGCTTTGCTTGCGGCGAAGGCGGCAGTCCGGTTGGGTTCATCATGAAGCACGAACAACTCTCCTACCCCGATGCGCTACGTTACTTGGCAAAGAAGTACGGCATTAAGATTGAAGAGAAAGAGCTGACACCCGAGGAGATTCAGTCGAGAGGCGACCGCGAGAGTATGTTCATTCTCAACGAATGGGCGCGCGACTGGTTCAAGAAGCAACTCTGGGAAACGCAGGACGGCAAAGCCATCGGCCTCGCTTACTTTCGGAATAGAGGCTTCAGGGACGACATCTTGGAGAAGTTTCAAGTGGGTTATTGCCCCAACAGCAAGAAGATTTCCCTCTCCGACGAAGCCCTGAAGGCAGGCTATCAGGAGCGCTATCTCGTGAACAACCAGAACGAGATGGAGCCGCGACTGAGCATCGGAACCGGCCTGAGCTTGAAGCGCGAAGATGGCAGTCTGCGTGACCGTTTCTTCGGACGCGTCATGTGGCCCATCTTTACGGCAAGCGGACGTGTGGCTGGCTTCGGAGGCCGAGTGCTCGATGCAGCCACCAAAGGCGTCGCCATCAAGTACCAGAACTCGCCCGAAAGCATCATCTACAGCAAGCGAAAGGAACTCTTCGGCCTCTTCCAAGCGCGACAAGCCATCCGCAAGGCTGACCTTTGCTACCTCGTGGAGGGCTATACAGACGTGATGGCCATGCATCAGCAGGGCATAGAAAACGTCGTTTCCTCGTCCGGAACGGCACTCACGACCGACCAAATCCACCTCATTCACCGCATTACGAACAACATTACGGTCATTTTTGACGGCGACGACGCTGGCATTCACGCGAGCGAACGCGGTATCGACATGCTTCTTTCGGAGGGAATGAACGTCAAATTGCTCCTTTTGCCCGACGGAGAAGACCCAGACAGCTTTGCAAGGAAGCATTCCGCCACCGAATATCAGCAATATTTGCAAGAAAATCAGGTCGATTTCATCACTTACAAAGCCTCGCACGCTATTGATGCAAAGAGAGGCGAACCTGATGCTGAAGAGCGGCTCATCCATAATGTTGCGGAGAGCATCGCAAACATTCCAGATGAGATAAAGCGTACACTATACATTCGCTATGCTTCAATGCAATTGAGCATGCCAGAACAGCTCATTGAAAGAGCTGTGAATGCGCAACGGGATAAAAATAGAGTCAATACCCAAGAAGGAAAAGAAATAACTTTAGTCTCGCCTATTGCTCAAGGAGGCATAAAAGGTATTGAAGCTTCTATCGCACAGATGATAATCCGTCACGGAGAGAAGGTAATGTGCTACATTGAGGACGAGGAGGGGAAAGAGGTGCCTCTGACTGTGGCCGAGTACATTTCCCTTAGCCTCAAGGACGACGACATTCAGCTTCAGACGCCCGTTTACAGGCAGATACTCGAAGAGGCCATAGAGCGCTCGCACACGCCCAGTTTCCATGCAGAGCAGTACTTCATCAGCCATCCCGACGAGGAGATTCGCGAACTGGCGCTCAAGTTAGGGCCCGATATAGTGGCGCTGAGCAAGCTGTTCGAAACGCCCGCCACAACAGCCATTCCCGAACAGGAAGAGACCGTAGAGCCAGCCTCCGAAGAACGCCTCGATGAGATTTTGCCAAGCCTTATAGCCAGCTACAAGCTTAGCATCGTCCAGCAAGCTCTGCAGAGCATTATCGAGCAGATGAAGCGTCCCGAAATGAAAGAGGACAAGGAGAAGTACCGCCAGCTTTTGGAGGCGTATAAGAGCAAAAGTCTGCTCAAGCAGGAACTTGCCAAAATGTGTGGCGAGCGCGTGGTCCTCAAGTGAACTTCCCCCGAATAGACACGTGTAATTAGTCATTTAGGAACGCGTAAGTGACCATTTTTGCGCGTTTTGCAAAGCAATCTAGCATGCGTCAAATAAGTAACTATCTGCAAATCAGAGCCTCAATTCCCGCTTCGTGACAGATGACTACAGGTTCGTTCTCTTGATGTCGAAGAGGTAGGACACTTTGGCGATGATGGTACTGTTGGCACTACGGGCAAAGGGGTCTTTCTTCGAGTTCTTGAACATATCGCTCAAGCCGTAGAAGTATCGGCCTTCGAGGATGAAGTGGTGACCTTTCTTCGTACTGAAGTCTATGCCGAGGCCGCCTGTAATGCCGTATTCAAACTTCCTCTGCACCTTCAGCTCATGCTGGTTCTGCAGGCCGTCGAGCTGATGCGGGACGTAGCCAGCGCCGTCGCCCGTCGTCTTCACCGTCTCGCCGATGCAGAAGCTGAGCTGAGGACCTACGACGAGGAATCCCTTCAGGCCGCCACGCTCGCGTCCGTAGCCGAGATTGGCCAGCAAAGGCATCTGAACGTAGTGAACCGTACGCTGATAAGAGCCGCCATCATAGCCCATGGCGGAGGTCTCAGGATTCTCTTTCCAACCGGCCATAGAGTAGTTCAATTCCCCCTGAAAGGCACAAAGCAGGCTGAAGTATTTCTCGCAAGTGTATCGGGCCGTAAAGCCCAACGTAGCGCCTGGCTTCATGCTCTGCTTGATGGCTGGCTTGAACGACACCTGGTTCAAGGCAACGCCTCCACTCATGCCCACAGCAAGGTCTGTGCGGGGTTCACCGACTTGCGCGTGAACGGGCAACAGACAACAGGCAACAGACAACAGAAATACAGCGAGGCGTTTCATCGGATAATCTCAACTTTATTCTCTGTGGTGTAGTGGATGAACTGCACGAAGTTGTTGAAGAAGCTCAATCCTGAGGTGCCTCTCTCGAAGCGGAACCAGCTCTGGTAGGGCTGCTGATGGATGCCGCTTTGCATCTGCTCGAACGTGTCGCCCAGGCTGCCAAGCCCCGAAAGGAAATAGCATCCGAGGTCGAAGCCAAGAGCCGCAAAGCGCGGATTGGACGAGCCGATGGACGTGCGGAAGTTCAGCAGGTAGTCGCGCTCGAATGCCTTTATCCTGTCGTCCCATATATTATAATAGTATGGGCTGATGATGAAACTGTCGAAGGCAAAGAAGTCGTCGAGAAGCGTCTCAGAATCCTCCTGCCAAGCATCGTAGCCCAAGAGAGAGAGGCGATACTGCGAATGCTTCGCGCGGAAGTCCTTGAGGTGGGCGAGAAGGATGTTGAGCGAGCGGACGTTGCTGTCGTCGAGGACAATCACGTTGTCGCGGAACTGATTGAAGGCTGCCTCATAAGCAAAGTCGTCGCCCTCAAGCTCGAGCTTGCGAGCCGTAGCAGTATGCTGGGCCAGCGCCAGCGTCACGGCCTCTGTGAGGTTCCTGCCCTTGTTGTCGGCATTCCCCGTGTGGACAATAACATAGTTCCTGTCGGGATAGAAGCTCATCAGCTTCGTCAGAGCGGCACTATAGAGGTATGTGCTTGGTGCAGTCACGTTATAGACGAGGGGATAGTCCTGCAAGGTCTGACCGCTGTAGAAGGGCAGCACGAGGCGTATTCCCTGCTCTTTGCAAGCCTCAGCGACGGGCGGTATTTGCGAGGCAGAAGCAGGGCCGAAGAGGACATCCAACTCCTTCAGCTCGGGCAGCAAAGCCTCTATCTTATCCGTTGTCGTCCCGCAATCCCAAGCATAAATGTCGAGATTGACGCCACTCTTGCGCACGCTGTCTGCAGCCATTAGGAAGCCGCGATAGAACTCCACCATTCGCTTATCGGCAAGGGGAAGCAGCACACCTACCTTCAGGTCAGGAATGGCCGTACGGATGACGCGGGTGGGCTTTTCAGGCACTTCGCTAACAGGCACGTATTGCGGCTGAGGAGGCAAAGGCTTCTTGGGGATAATCAGCAAGGTGCCCTTCTTCGGCTTCTTACGCGTCACATCAGGATTTGCAGCCCTCAGTTCCTCGACAGAAATGCCCTGACTGGCAGCAATACTCTCCCACGTTTCACCCTTGACCACCTTATGCATGTCCTCAAGTGTCGAAAGTAGCCCTTGAGCGCATAAAAACGTCGGCAAAATGCAATATATGAGTATTAAAATACGTTTCATTTATGCAAAAGTACAAAAAAGTTCATAATTCATGGCTCATAGTTCGCAGTTTTTTTTTACATTTGCATAAATATTGTACGATATGAAGCGCATTTTATTCTTTTTCCTTGCTCTTTTGCCACTTTTGGCGTGGGCACAGATACCAACGGTTGACCCAGTTGGCACATACTATACGGTCAACGAAAAAGGCGAAGAGGAAACAGGTGATGTGAACGGACAGACGCTGAACAATCCCTTCCGAGTAGAATTTACGGCCAATCCTACCATTCCAGAAGGCTACAAGAGCGATGTATGGTACGAATGGACGATGTGGAAGACTGACAATCCCGGCACAATCCTCGTGCGCCGAAACGATGAAACCTTCGACTACAGCTTTACCGAGAGCGGAAGCTACACGATTCAGCTCAAGGCCATCTTCTATGGCGAGGAAGGCGTGGAGAACTACGAGTTCCCGCAGGAAGGCGAGGATGTGAAGTTCATCACCTGCGTGCTCAGCGAAAGCTTCCTTGATTTCCCAAACGGCTTCTCGCCAAATGGCGACGAATGGAACAACGAGCTCAAGCCCAAAGACGGATTCAAAGGTATCGTGGACTTTCATGCCGTCATCTTCAATCGTTGGGGCAAGAAGCTCTATTCATGGGACGACGTGCACGGCTTCTGGGACGGAAAGGTGAATGGTAAAGTCGTGCCTGATGGCGTTTATTTCCTGCATGTCTCAGCAAAGGGCAGCGACGGAATCGACTACAACATCAAGAAGGCCATCAACGTCATTTCAGGATACAATAATGGCGAGGAAGAAGGCGGAGCTACAGCAGAAGAGTAAAGCCGGGGAGAAGATTTGCGTAGAAGGTGCCCGCGTCCATAATCTCAAGAATGTGGACGTAGAAATTCCGCGTAACAGCCTCACAGTCATCACGGGTCTCAGCGGCAGCGGCAAGTCCTCCCTTGCCTTCGACACCATTTATGCCGAAGGCCAGCGTCGGTATATCGAGACGTTCAGCGCCTATGCACGCAACTTCCTGGGCAACATGGAGCGGCCCGATGTCGATAAGATAACAGGCCTGAGCCCCGTCATCAGCATCGAGCAGAAGACCACGAACAAGAACCCAAGAAGCACGGTCGGCACTACGACGGAGATTTACGACTTCCTGCGCCTCCTTTATGCAAGGGCTGCAGATGCCTACTCCTACGTGAGCGGCGAGAAGATGGTGCGCTATACTGAGGAGCAGATACTCGACCTCCTGCTCAGCGACTACCTTGGCAAACGCGTCATCCTGCTTGCTCCGCTCGTCAAGAACCGCAAGGGACACTACAAGGAACTCTTCGAGACCATTCGCCGCAAAGGCTACATTTATGCCCGCGTGGACGGCGAGATGCAGGAACTGGTGCCTGGCATGAAGCTCGACCGCTATCGCAACCACAGCATAGAGGTCGTGGTGGACCGCCTACAAGTGCAGGACAAGGACGACAAGCGGCTTGTGCAAAGCGTACAGATTGCCATGAAGCAGGGCGAGGGCGAGATGCTCGTCTGCGATATGGACACCAACGAAGTCCGCCACTACAGCAAGCACCTGATGTGCCCCACGAGTGGCATCTCCTATCACGACCCTGCGCCTCACGATTTCTCATTCAACAGTCCTCAGGGCGCTTGCCCTCGCTGCAAAGGTCTTGGCTTCGTGCACATTATCGACAAGGGCAAAGTCATCCCCGACCCGTCCCTTTCGCTTCGCGACGGAGGCTTCGCTCCCCTCGGTAAAGCCAAGCAAGCCATGATATTCTGGCAAGTGGAAGCCGTCCTCGAGGAGTACGACTGCACCATAGACACACCGCTTGGCGAGGTGCCCGACGAGGCGATTGACGAGATACTGGAAGGCAGCTCGGGGCGGCTTCGCATTCCTGCCAGCAAGGCAAAGACCACGAATGACGTCTATACGGAGTTCGACGGACTGGTCAAGTACATCGAGCAAATGAGGGATGCCGACGTTGGGGCTGCGGCTCAGAGATGGGCTGAGCAGTTCAGCGGCACGTGTGAATGTCCCGAATGCAAAGGGCAGCGGCTGAAGAAGGAGTCGCTCCATTTCCTGCTCGACGGCAAGAACATAGCCGAAATCTCTGCCCTCGAACTGAATCAACTCTACGAATGGCTCGAGCAGCTCGACCATAACATCAGCGAACGCCAACGTGCCATCGCGGCGGAAATCATCAAGGAAATCAAGACGCGACTCAAGTTCCTGCTCGATGTGGGACTTGACTACCTGTCCCTCTCGCGCCCATCGATGAGCCTTTCAGGCGGTGAGAGCCAGCGCATTCGTCTTGCCACACAGATCGGGAGCCAGCTCGTGGGTGTTCTCTATATACTCGACGAGCCCAGTATCGGCCTTCATCAGCGCGACAACATCAAGCTTATCCATTCCCTCCAAGCTCTCAGAGATGCAGGCAACACCGTGCTTGTCGTGGAGCACGACCGCGAGATGATGGAGAATGCCGACTACATCGTCGACATCGGTCCCCTTGCAGGTCGCCGGGGAGGAGAAGTTGTCTTCCAGGGCACCTACAAGGAAATGCTGAAGACAGACACGCTGACAGCAAAGTATCTGAGAGGCGAGGCCTCCCCCATCCCATCCAAAGGAGGGGCAAACAAAGCAGGAAACGCCGAACCATCACCGTCTCCTTTGGAGAGGACTGGAGAGAGGCTGTTGACACTCAAAGGGGCAAGCGGCCACAACCTCAAGGACATCGACGTCAGCATCCCGCTTGGCAAGCTGATTTGCATCACCGGCGTGAGCGGAAGCGGCAAGAGCTCGCTCATCAGCGAAACGCTCTACCCCATCCTCAGCAAGCATTTCTATCGCTCCCTCGCCGAGCCGCTGCCATATCGTTCCATTGAGGGGCTGGAGAACATCGACAAGGTAATCGACGTGGACCAAAGCCCGCTCGGACGCACGCCACGCTCCAACCCAGCCACTTACACGGGGGTCTTCATGGACATCCGCAACCTCTTCGTAGAACTTCCTGAGGCTCGCATCCGCGGTTACAAGCCCGGACGCTTCTCGTTCAACGTGAAGGGCGGACGATGCGAGACGTGTGGCGGCAACGGCTACCGTACCATCGAGATGAACTTCCTGCCCAACGTCTTCGTTCCCTGCGAGGAGTGTCGGGGCAAGCGCTACAATCGCGAGACGCTCGAGGTGCGTTTCCGCGGCAAGAGCATCGCCGATGTGCTCGACATGACCATCAATCAGGCGGTCGAGTTCTTCCAGAATCAGCCCACCATCCTCAATAAGATAAAGGTCTTGCAAGAAGTCGGCTTGGGCTACATCAAGCTTGGCCAGCCCAGCAACACCCTATCGGGAGGCGAGAGCCAACGCGTCAAACTGGCTGCCGAACTGGCTCGAAGGGATACGGGCCGCACGCTCTACATCCTGGACGAACCCACGACGGGACTGCATTTCGAGGACATCCGCGTCTTGCTCGAAGTGCTTCGCAAGCTCGTGGACAAGGGCAACACCATCATCGTCATCGAGCACAATCCCGACATCATCCGCGCGGCCGACTGGATTATCGAGATGGGACCGGGCGGCGGACGACGCGGCGGCGAGATACTCTACAACGGAGAACCAAAGGAATCGCTGCTGGCGTGACCCGTTATACATTATTTATATTAGCGTTTTGAGCTTTCCTGTCAACTCGTGCACAGAATCATATTCCGGAACCAGACACGTCTAATTGGCAAACCAGACACTTCTAATTGGCAAACTAGACACGTCTAATTGGCAAACTAAGCACGTTGAATTGGCAAACTAAGCACGTCAAAATGGCAAACCAGACACGTCTTGCCGGCGAACTCTTCCTGCCGGGCGGGGTGCCTCGGAGGGCAGTTCGGGCTTTTATGAAACATTTTTCAGCGTATATTTTCCTCAGTTCAAAGATTTTTCTTATCTTTGCAAAGGAAACAGTACGATTGTATAATTGTCAAATTGTCAGATTAAACCATGACGCGGAAAGAGTTATACGAGCTTATCGAGATTGACGAGGGGTCGAACGTATGGAGCCATCTCTACGATGTCGTCATGTTCATCATCATCATCCTGAGCGTGGTGCCCCTCATGTTTTGGGACCATCATCCCTACTTCACCTATTTGGAAGCCTTCACGACGACTGTCTTCATCATCGACTACATCTTGCGATGGATTACGGCCGACTTCCGACTCAAGAAGGGCAAGCACTCGTTCGTGAGCTATCCCTACAGCTTCTGGGCCATCATCGACTTGCTCTCCATCCTGCCGAGCTTCCATATCCTGGGCAGCAACTTCAAGATACTCCGTACCATCAGGATGCTGAAGATGCTGCGTCTGCTGAAGGTGCTGCGCTATTCCGAGCAGATGTTCATCTTCCTGGACGTGCTGAAGAAGGAGCGAAGGGTGTTTGCCTCGCTGCTCCTCTTTGCCGCCACCTACATCTTCATCACGGCTCTGGCGATGTTCAACTTCGAGCCGCACATCAATCCCTACTCGGGCGAGGTGACATTCCGCACTTTCCTCGACGCAATCTATTGGTCCACAGTGACCCTGACGACTGTTGGCTACGGAGACCTATGCCCGGCAACCGACTTGGGGCGAGTGATTAGCATGCTCTCCGCACTCTTCGGCATCGCCGTGATTGCCCTGCCATCGGGTATCATCACGGCAAGCTATCTCGACGAGATACACAAGATAGAGAGGAAGAAAGAGAAGGAAAGAGAGCGGAAAGAGAAGATGAAAAAGAAAGAGGAGAAAGCGAATGCTAAATTTGAGAGCGAGAGTTGAGAGTTGAGAGTTGAGACTCGAGAGTCAGCCACCTAATCCAAAACTATCATATTATGAACTTGTTCATAATCTTTAAACTTTTAGGCTCGTTGGCATTGCTGATGTTCGGCATGAAGTCGATGAGCGAGGCGCTGCAGAAGATGGCAGGCCCACAGTTGCGACACGTGCTTGGCGCAATGACCACGAACCGCTTCACAGGCGCCCTGACCGGTATGTTCGTGACGGCTGCCGTGCAAAGCTCTACGGCCACAACCCTGATGACCGTCTCGTTCGTGAACGCAGGACTGCTCACGCTCGTGCAGGCCATCTCTGTCATCATGGGTGCCAACATAGGCACCACCCTGACGGCATGGATCATGTCGCTCGGCATGGGCTTCAACATCTCCGACTTCGTCTATCCTGCCTTCTTCCTCGGCATCATACTGATATACATGAAGAAGCGTCGCATCGTGGGCGACTTCCTGTTCGGCGTCGCGTTCCTCTTCCTGGGCTTGGCCACGCTGAAGGAGACGGGCTTCTCGCTCGTTGATAGTCCGGAATCGAAGGAAGCCATCACCGCCTTCTTCTCGGAGTTCCGCAACGGAGGATTCCTCGTTTCGCTCCTCTTCCTGCTCATCGGCACAGTGCTGACCCTATGCGTCCAAAGCTCGGCAGCCATCATGGCCATCACGATGATGCTCTGCTCGACGGGCGTCCTGCACATCGAACAGGGCGTAATGCTCGTCTTGGGCGAGAACGTCGGCACCACCATCACGTCGAACATCGTAGCACTCAGCGCCAACACGCAAGCACGCCGCGCTGCCTTCGCTCACCTCAGCTTCAATGCCGTCGGCGTCTTTTGGGTGCTGCTCCTGATGAAACCTTTCTTCGCGATGGTCTGCCACTTATCAGGCTTCAACCCCGCCATGAGCCCCGACGACTCAGGTTTCGCCATCAAGGCAAGCGTGGCGCTCGCCACCTTCCACTCCGCCTTCAACATCAGCAACACGCTCTTGCTCATTTGGTTCATCCCGCAGATTGAGAAATTCGTATGCTGGGCTATCAAGGCAAAGAGTCCGAAGGAGGAGGAAGACTTCCGCCTGCGCTTCATCACCTCAGGCATCATGAAGACGCCCGAGCTGTCTGTCCTCGAGGCACACAAGGAGATATCCTCCTTCAGCGTCCGCATCCAGCGCATGTTCGGAATGGTGCACGAGCTGCTTACGGAAAAGGACCAGAACAAGTTCACAAAGCTCTTCAACCGCATCGAGAAGTACGAGAACATCGCCGACAACATGGAGATAAGCATCGCGGAATACCTCGACCAGGTGAGCGACGCGCATCTCAGCGACGAGACGAAGGCCAAAATACGTGCCATGCTTCGCGAGATATCGGAGGTGGAGAGCATCGGCGACTCCTGTTACCACATGGCACAGACCATCAACCAAAAGGTGCAAGGCAAGAAGGAGCACTTCACCGAAGAGCAGTACGAGCACCTGCATGCCATGATGAACCTCATCGACCAGGCCTTGACACAGATGAACCAACTGATGAACGGCAGAAAGGATTACTTCGACGTTTACAAGTGCTACAACACGGAAAAGGAAATCAACAACTATCGCGACCAGTTGAAGTCGCAAAACATCATCGACATCAACAACCACAAGTACACCTACGGCATCGGCACCATCTACATGGAGCTCATCAACTCATGCGAAAGGCTGGCCGACTACGTCGTGAACGTCGTAGAAGCCCGCACAGGGACAAAGATGCATTAATTTCCCTTAGGATTAATTCCTACACGAAGGAAAGCAAATCCCCACGTGTAGGAAAAGCGGTTCCTTGCTGTAGGAAAAGCGGTTCCTTGCTGTGGGAAAAGCAGTTCCTTGCTGTGGGAAAAGAGGTTCCTTGCTGTGGGAAAAGCAGTTCCTACGTGTAGGAATTCCGGACAGTCTGCAGTTCGGAGTGTCAGGTCAAGGCTCGCGAAACTTGAATCCTTAATCTTTATTATTGCTGTCCGGGAAAAAGCACCTTTGGTGCTTTTTTACCGGACAGTCATACTTTTATATTGCAAACGATACATTAGTCGTTTGGTATCGATGCGTGGATGGGGTGCAGGCGTTTATTCTGTAATCTCCTCTTGCAGCAGCAGTTCTTGGAGCTCCTTGTATGTTCCGTTGAAGGTGTTGCAATCGACGAAGCCCTTTATGCCCGAGACTTTGCCGCAATCGGTATGCTGCCAGAAAGTCCACTTGCCCTTGTAGGCAAGTTTCTCGACATAGTAGTGCGCTATCCAATAGGGGTAGGCATCAAACTCCGGCGTATTGAGGTAATCGACCTTGAACTTGTAGCCCGTATAGAGGATGGGCTTCACGCCATACTCTTTCTCGACGATATCGAGCCACGTCTTCACGTCGCGACGCAGCTGTTCGGGTGTCAGGTCGCCCTTCTTCTCGATGTCGAGGACGGGAGGCAGGTCGCCCGGTTCGAGCTGGGCGATTGAGAGATAGAAGTCTGCTTGCTTGCGAGGGCTGATGCCCGGCACGAAGAAATGGTAAGCGCCTCGGATTATGTCGTTTCGCTTGGCGTTGGCAAAGTTGCGGTTGAAGTTGTCGTCGAAGAGTTTCTCGCCTTCCGTCGCCTTGATGAAGACGAAGCTGACGGGGGCGTCGCCCATCGAGGCATTGCGAAGTTTATCCCAGTTGACGCGCTCTTGATAGTGACTGATGTCGATGCCGCGCACCTCATAACCTTCGGGGAAGATGGGTTCGCCATAAATGGCACGCCAGCGAAAGCTGAATGGCCCTACGAACGTATAATAGAAGAAGCAGACGTAAGCGGCCACGATGAGCAGGCCGCCGAGCCAAATGGACCAGGAAGGGAAGCTCCGCAAGAAACGCAAGAAACCGAACCCACGGGAAGTTTGTTTGCGCTTCCCGCGGGTTTGTTTCTTCTGACCGCCTGGCTTCCTTTTATGAGGACGCGGCGCGGTGGGTTTCTTTTCCTGTGCCAAGATTGGTCGTTGGGGTTATGAAGAGGAGTTATGAAGAGAAGTTATGAGGAGAAGTTATGAGGAGCCAAATGTATCGGCCCATTATAACTTCTTATTTTAACTCCCTATTATAACTTCCATTTATAACTCCTCCTCATTCGTTAACATTTGCCTTGTTCGAGTGCAAGCGTCTTTGTGCACTGGTCGCACACTTCGCTTGGTCCCCAGTACTGGATGGGACCGGGATAGACGTAGCAGGTGTTCTTTGCCCACTCCTCGCGCTTGCTTGCAAAGAACTTGAAGGGAGCGCCGTCGAGTTCTACGAGGGCTTTGCGGATGACGGGCTTCATGGCACCGTTCCTGCGCTCCATGTTCATCATCATCGTGATGGGCACACCGCCTGCAATCCACTCGCTTGCGGGAGCCGTGGTGTTCTTGATGACGCTCATGTAGCCCGTCTTGCCGTTGGCAATCAGGCGGCTTGCGTTGTAGCCGAGGCTGTAGCAGTAGTCGGCATCGTAGTTGCTGGGAGCTGCGCAACGGCCTTCGTAGCCGAAGAAGTGGTGCTGGGCGGAGAACTTGCCGTTGTACTTGCCTTCCTTCTTCCATGCTTCGAGCTTCATGGCAACCATAGCAGAGAGAAGCTTCTCCGTCTCGATAAGGCTGACCTGCACGTTGCCGTGTGGGTCGCGGTCGAGGCAGAGCTGACGCTCTACATCCTTGGGCAGAGACTCGAGGACGGCAAGGTTCTCGGGTGCGATGTGACCCTTCACGAAGGCAACCTGCGCGTCTTTGCTCTCGAACTCGCGGCTCTCGCCTGTTGCGGGGTCTGTGAGCACCTCGTTAAGCTCTGCGATAAGCTTCTTGATGGCGGGAATGAACTCAATCAGGCCTTCGGGGATGAGGACGGTACCGAAGTTGTTTCCTTCGGCAGCACGGTCGGCCACAATCTTTGCGATGTAGGTAACGACGTCGTCGAGGCTCATGGCCTTCTGCTCTACTTCCTCGCTGATGAGGCAAGCGTTGGGCTGCGTCTCGAGGGCACACTCCAGGGCGATGTGGCTTGCGCTGCGGCCCATCAGCTTGATGAAGTGCCAGTACTTGCGGGCGCTGTTGCAGTCGCGCTGGATGTTGCCAATCAGCTCGCTGTAGGTCTTGCAAGCGGTGTCGAAGCCGAAGCTGGTCTCAATCTGCTCGTTCTTCAGGTCGCCGTCGATGGTCTTGGGGCAGCCGATGACCTGCACGCCATAGTTCTTTGCGGCATAGTATTCTGCGAGGACGCAGGCGTTGGTGTTGCTGTCGTCGCCACCGATGATGACGAGCGCCTTGATGCCGAGCTTGCGGAGAATCTCGATGCCGCTCTCGAACTGGCTTTCCTTCTCGAGCTTCGTACGGCCAGAGCCGATGATGTCGAAGCCGCCAGTGTTGCGATACTCGTCGATAAACTCGTCGGTGAACTCCACGTACTTGTGGTCAACGAGTCCGCCGGGACCCATCAGGAAGCCATAGAGCTTGCTCTGCTTGTTGAGGGACTTCACGCCGTCGTAGAGACCGCTGATGACGTTGTGACCGCCAGGAGCCTGACCGCCGCTGAGGATAATGCCGACATTGAACGGTTCGAGAGGTTTCTGTTCTCCAGCCTCGAACGTAATGACGGGCATGCCGTAGGTGTTGGGGAACATCGCTTTGATTTCATCCTGATTGCCGACGCTTTGGGTTGCAGCGCCTTCTATGGCAACAACTGGCCCTAGCAGAGCCTTGGGAAGCTTGGGCTGGTAGGCGGCACGAGCCACCTGTAGTGCACTTTTCTTCATGATTCTTTTTGTTTGTTGTTTATTTATATAATATATATAATGTATCTGTTCTTGTAGTTACTTCTTCCGCACAGGCCGGACGGTTAGTCCATAGGAGCGGAATTCTGGGGCTAAAGCGGCATCTTCCTTATAGAACCACAGAGTCATGGCATTGGAACTTTCCTTATAGAAGATAGAGAATGGGGCGAGCATACGCGACCAGCTATTGACGTTCGTTCCGCTACTGGGTGCTCTGCCATAACGATAGCCTGCAGCTGGCAGGAAGAGGCTCTCGCCGTTTAGCTTGCTTACAATCTTTATGCCGTCAGCGCCATTCATCTGCGCCCATTCCCACGTAGTGTAATCGCTGTTTTCGAGTTCCCGGATTTGTTCATTGCTCGGAATCTGCCAATCTTCACCCCAATTGACCGTGGCAGCATCATCCTCAGGCTGAAGCTCTTCCAGAATGTCTAATTTATATTTGATGTAATCGCCATCTTCACCATCTTTATCAAAGTAGGTGCTCGAAGAGTAGTCTTCCTTCGGCTCTGTCTCGCCCCAAGCGAAGTAGTCGCCATTCTCTTCCGGGCTTTCGGCGCCGACGTTGCATGCTGCCCACAAGGTGCCGCTTGGCAAGCCGAGGTCGACAGTCTCGTAGCTTTTGCGCACGGGTCGTATGCTGCAGCCCATGCAGCGACCTAATGTGGACACGGTGCTTGCGCCCGAGTAAGCAATCAGCATCGAGGCATAGTCGGACCATGAAGGGCTGAGCGAGCGAGTCCAATAGTAGGCGAAGTCGCCGTCGGCTGCATATTCTGTTCCCTGATAAAAGCCAGCGGCGGGCAGGAAGATGCTGTTGCCGTTCTTGCCCGTAATCTTGCAGCCCTTCACGCCGTTCTGCACTATCCATTCCGATGTGGTGTAGTTGCTGTTTGTCAGCTCTTCGGCCTGTTCCTTGGTCGGCATCTGCCATTCGCTGCCCCAAGCGCTTGTTGCGGCATCGTCCTCCATATGGAGCCTCCTCATGTTGTCGCCGACGAAATAACCATTGATGTACCAGCAGCCAGATTGCTGATTGTCGTCGAAGGTGTACTTGTTGACTTGGTCGTAGCTTGAGCTGCCTGCGTTCATCCACTTGTACGTACCCCATGAGTAGTCGCTCTTCGTCTCGGTTTCTCCCCAGGCGAAGTAGTCGCCATATTCTTCCGGACTGAGGGCGCCGACGTTGCAGGTTGCCCAAAGCGTGCCGCTGGGCAAGCCGAGGTCAACGTATTCGTACACCATATAGTCCTTGATGTTGTCCACAAACTCCACGCTCACCACCTGGCTGATAGGTATAGCCAAGTGTCCGTCGCTCTTACGCACCACCATACCCGGCTGTGCCAATGCTGTCTGCACGCCTGCCATCAGCAGCAAGGTGGCCAATAAGTAACTGTTCTTCATGATTCTTTTTGGTTATGACTTAAATAGTTTTTGTTTTCGGGTGCAAAGGTACGAAAATTCTCCCGCACGCGCAAGAGAAGAGAGAGAAAACTTGCATCTGCCGGGAAAAGGTCAGGCTTTCGAACCACACACATGTAGTCGGGCAATCAGGAACGTGATGCTGGCGATTTAGGAACGTGATGCTGGCGATTTAGGAACGTGATGTTGGAGATTTAGGAACGTGATGTTGGAGATTTAGGAACGTGATGTTGGAGATTTAGGAACGTGATGTTGGTGATTCTATATGCTAAAAGTGCCGCCCTCGGAGGCAGAATGTAAAAAAAGCGAGAAAGTTTTCAGGCTTTTTCTTGTAGAGTCGGAAAAAATATGTAACTTTGACCTTCGTATTATACCTTACTAATATATTCGGCTTATGAAACGCAAAGACCTGAAAAAGCACATCAACTACCTGTGCGGCGAACTGCTGGCAGAGTGCATGGCTGCATCCAGTTTCTCAGGGAAGGACAACAAACAGGACGTGGAGAACGTGATGCTGAGCATCATGAAGATGCAGGACGACTGGATCTGCCGCCTCTCGCACGTCGAGCCCGGCAGCACAAAGCTCTTCTTCAAAAAGATGAAGGAGGACATGCAGAAACGTACCGACGAGATTATCGACCAGATACAAAACCTCTGAAACAATATACAATTTAGCAACGTACAACGTACAATTCGTGTACGATTAACAGTAAATTGTACATTGCTAAATTGTAAATGACACAAGATGTTCAATAAAATCAGCCACAAGATTCTGTTCGACTGGTGCCACTTCAAGGAGACCGTGACGGAACCTATGCCCGAGAAATGCATCATAGCACTTGCTCCGCACACGAGCAACTGGGACTTCATCGTGGGCAACCTCTACAGCCGGGCAAAACGCTTTCATTGCGACTTCCTGATGAAGAAGGAGTGGTTCTTCTGGCCTATGGGCATCCTGATGCGCAGGCTGGGAGGCATACCCGTCTATCGCAGCAAGCAGATGCACTCGACCGACATCATCGCTGAGCAGGCAAAGCAGGCCAAGAAGTTCCGCCTCTGCATCACGCCCGAAGGGACACGCAAGGCACAGCCCGATTGGAAGAAAGGCTTCTACTACATCGCCCTCAAAGCCGAAATACCCATACTGCTCTACGGACTCGACTTCGCTGAAAGGCGCATCGTCTGCACAAAGACAATCATCCCCGACGGCAACATCGATGCACAGATGCAGGAAATAAAAGAATACTACTCCGACTTCAAAGGACTGCATCCGGAACAGTTTGTTAATTCATAGTTCATAATTCATAGTTCATAGTTATATAGTCCACAATTCATAGTTCATAGTTAATTAGTTCATAATTCTTCGTTAAATAGTCCATAATACATCGTTATAATGAAACGCCTTATAGTTCTTCTCATCTTTCAGTTTTCTCTTTTCTCTTTTCACTTTCTCTGTGCTCAAAACGCAGGCAACGGCATAGACAACCTCCGCGAATACTTCGAAGGATATACGAACCCCAATTTCCCGAACCTCAAGACAATCACCGTAGAGGACATTCAGACGGATGCCCAGGCCAAGCGCGTGACCATCGTGCTGAGCGATAACTTCATCGCACAGCCCGTCACACCTCTCATCGTGGGCGACCTCTACAAGGAGGTGAAGCGGCTGCTGCCCATGCCCTACAATACCTACAACATCTCGATTGTCAGCGCAGGAAACCCCATCGAGCAACTCATCCCGACAAGCATGCTCGACAAGGCCGACACGGCGCGCGTCTATAAACGTGAGCTCTACAAAGGCAACCCATGGGTGACGCCGATGAGCCAGCCCTTCTCCATCAAGAAAGGACTGCAGGGACGGCATCTCAGCATCTGCCACAGCCACGGCAAGTACTTCAGCTTCGACAAGCAGGAATGGATTTGGCAGCGCCCGAGACTCTTCTGCACGACCGAGGACATGTTTACCCAGACCTTCGTGGTGCCCTACATCATACCGATGCTGCAGAATGCGGGAGCCGTCGTCTTTACACCAAGAGAGCGTGACTGGCAGAAGCAGGAAGTTATCATCGACAACGACTTCATCTGGGACGGCAGTCGCTACGAGGAACATGTCAGCAAATACCATTGGCAATATGGCGGCGTAGGCTTCGGCCACAATCAGGAAGGATACGAGAACGGCGAGAACCCCTTCCGGAGAGGTACTTTCCAGATAACCGAGGCCACACGCGACAGAAGGACAACAAGCGATGCCGTCTGGGTTCCCGAAATACTCGTCGACGACGAATATGCCGTCTACGTCTCCTATCAGACCATGCCGAACAGCATTCCCGACGCGACATATACGGTCAGGCACGCAGGCATCGACACGGAGTTTCGTGTCAATCAGCAGATGGGCGGCGGCACATGGGTGTACCTCGGAACGTTCCGCTTCACGAAAGGCAATGAGGACGACAACTACATCAAGCTCACCAACTTCAGCAACTACAAGGGCGTCGTGACAGCAGATGCCGTCCGCCTCGGTGGCGGCATGGGCAACATCGTTCGCGGCGACTCCACGATGGCGCTTCCCATCGGCAGCGACTTGCCACGTTGCCTCGAGGCTGCCCGCTACTCCGCTCAATGGTACGGCATGCCGGACAGCGTCTATTCCAAGAGAGGCAACAATGACAGCAGGGACGACGTCAACACACGTCCGTTCGCAGTAAACTATGTGGCCAGAGGAAGCGGCTATCTGAACGACAGCGAGGGCTCGGGGCTTCCGCCCGTACTCGACGGGCAAGCCGTCCGCGGACTTGGTGTCCCCATCGAACTCTACATGGCAGTCCATAGCGATGCAGGCTGGAGGGCAGACAATACGCTTGTCGGTTCGCTCGGCATCTACACGACAGGCTTCTACGAGGGAAAGACTGCGACAGGCCTCTCGAGGCTTGTGAGCCGTGACCTCTGCGATATGGTGATGACGCAAATCAACAACGACCTGATGCGCGAGATTGGCTTCTGGAACCGTCGCGACCTGTACGACAGAAACTACGGCGAGAGTCGGGACGCGCAGATGCCTGCCGTCTTGCTCGAGATGCTGAGCCATCAGAACTGGGCAGACATGCGCTTCGGCCACGACCCCTACTTCAAGTTCCTCATGTCGCGTGCCATCTACAAAGGCATCCTGCGGTTCGTCGCCACCATTCATGGCGGCAAGGATGTCGTGGTGCAGCCGCTTCCCGTTGCCGGACTGAGTGCCGAGGCCAACAAGGAAAAGGGCGAGATAACCGTTCGATGGACGCCGAGGCTCGACCCCTCTGAACCTACGGCAAAACCTGACGGCTACATCGTTTACACACAGAAGGCAGGCAAAGACTTCGACAACGGACATTACGTGAGCGGCAACGACTGCGTCTATCAGATGCAAGCCGAGCCTGGAGAACTTTACAACTTCCGCGTGGACGCATTCAACGAAGGCGGCACGAGCTTGCCGAGCGACGTGGTGAGTGCCGCAATCGCTCTGACAGACGCCGCCCCCACTATCCTGCTCGTCGATGGCTTCCAGAGGTTGGCCAGTCCTCTGCCTTTTGATAATGAAACGACAGGAGGCTTCGACTTCGACGCCGACCCAGGCGTGATTGACGTGAAGACAGTCGGCTATTGCGGACGTCAGATAAGCTTCGACAAGAGTCAGTACGGCAAAGAGGTCGACGAAGGCTTTGGCGTGAGCAGCGACGAGTGGGAAGGCATGTTCCTTGCCGGCAACACACACGACTACAGCGCCCGCTATGCCGCTGACATTCTCAAGAAACATCCCGACTGCAACATCAGCAGCTGCAACACCATTCAGCTCCCTCATGTTGACCTTCGCAGCTATCGCATCGCCAACTTCATCCTCGGCGCGCAGAAGGACGACGGCTATTCCCTGACGCGTCGCAAAGCATTCACGGACGAGATGCTCACGGCCATCTCTCAGCTGACGCTTCAGAACTCGTCGATTATGGTGAGCGGCGCCTTCATTGGCAGCGACATGCACAAGGCTCAGCAAGATGCCTTCGTGGCTGATAAGCTGAAGTATCGCTACGTGTCCTTTGCCCCGACCGACAGCCTCTGCTCTATCCAGGGCTTGAACAACACGGCCCTCCTCTACAGCAATCCCAACGAGCAGAACTATTGGGTAAAGAGCACCGACATCATCGAAGGCGTTGGCGGCGCATTCAGCACGATGGTTTACTCGAAAGGGAACCACTCGGCTGCCGTCGCATATCCCGGCCCCGGCTATCGTGTCCTTGCCTTCGGCTTCCCGCTGGATTGCATCAAGGACGACGAAGCGCGGCAAAACATTCTCGGCATCGGCATCGACTTTCTGTTAGGAAAATAAGCATGACCCCTCTCTCCTCATAGGGATACTCAAATGGTAAATTGTAAATCGTCAAATAGAATAAAATATTAAGATGTACACAATACTATGCAACATGAAGGGCTCGCGCAAGCTCTCCGTCGATGACTCTCACCTCATGACCATCGACCGCTATTCCCTCTTCTCCGACTTGCTCGACAGCAATGGTATCGTCGAGGAGAGTGTTCTCGAGAAGCTGCGGCTGAATGTCCGCTCTTTGCTTGCCAACGAGCCTGACCCCGAGTTGCTCGACTTCTGCGAACGCATCCTCTTCCACAACGACATGAAAGCCTTTGGCTTGCATCAGCTCATCCTGCTCTACATCGATTGGAAGAGAGAGCAACCATAAAGACAGACTGGCTTCCCACGACACGCAAAGAGATGGACTTGCGCGGATGGGAAAGTGCTGACGTGATACTCTTCAGCGCCGATGCCTACGTGGACCATCCTGCCTTCGGAGCTGCCGTCATAGGACGCTTGCTCGAGGCTGAGGGTCTGCGTGTCTGCATCGTGCCGCAACCCGACTGGCACGGCGACTTTCGCGACTTCAAGAAGCTGGGCCGGCCTCGGCTCTTCTTCGGCATCTCGCCAGGTTGTATGGACAGCATGGTCAACAAATACACCGCTGCCCGTCGCCTCAGAAGCGAGGACGCGTACAGTCCCGATGGGCGTCACGACCTGCGTCCCGAGTACCCCACCATCGTCTATACCGACATCTTGAGGAAGCTCTTTCCCGATGTTCCCATTGTGCTCGGAGGCATAGAAGCAAGCCTTCGGCGCGTGATGCACTACGACTATTGGCAAGAGCGCTTTCGCCCAAGCATTCTGTGTGATTGCGATGCCGACCTGATAACGTATGGCATGGGCGAGAAGCCGACGCTGGAACTCGTGCAACGACTCAACGAAGCCATCAACGACTTTCATCCCCTACTCCATTACGACGAGAATGGCGAGCCCTGCATCACGCGGGAAGTGCTGCGCGATGTGGCAAAAGAACTGCCGCAAACGGCTTGGCTCTGCAGGAAAGAAGAGATACCGGGCGGCATCACGCAGGACGACATCGTGCTGCACAGCTTCGAGGATTGCCTGCGAGAGCCTAAGCTTCATGCCGAGAATTTCCGACACATCGAGGAGGAGAGCAACAAGATTCATGCTCAGCGACTCCTGCAAATGGTAAGCGGGAAGTGTGTGGGTGGCAAATGCATGTGGGTTGTGGTCAATCCGCCCTACCCGCCTCTCACGTCGGAGGAACTCGACCGAAGCTTCGACTTGCCCTACACGCGCCTGCCGCACCCCAAGTACAAGGGCAAACGCATCCCCGCCTACGAGATGATTAAGTTCAGCGTGACGCTCCATCGCGGCTGTTTCGGCGGCTGCGCATTCTGCACCATCAGCGCCCACCAAGGCAAGTTCATCGTAAGTCGTTCGAAGGAGAGCATATTAAAAGAGGTGAAAGCCATCACCATGATGCCTGACTTCAAAGGTTATCTGAGCGACCTTGGCGGGCCGAGTGCGAACATGTACATGATGAGGGGCAAGCGCGTGGAAGTATGCGAGAAGTGCAAACGCCCGTCGTGTATCCACCCCGCCGTCTGCCCGAACCTCAATGGCGACCATCGCCCCTTGCTCGACATCTACAGGGCAGTCGATGCGTTGCCGGGCGTCAAGAAAAGCTTCATCGGAAGCGGCGTCCGCTACGACATGCTGCTTCACGACTGGAAAGACGAAGCCCTCAACCGAGCCGCCAGAGAATACACGAAGGAACTCATCACGAAGCACGTCAGCGGACGCCTCAAGGTGGCTCCCGAGCACACAAGCGATGCGGTGCTGAATGTGATGCGAAAGCCCTCGTTCAGCCTCTTCAGGCAGTTCAAGAGCATCTTCGACAGGACGTGCAGAGAGGCAGGACTCCGCCAGCAGCTCATCCCCTACTTCATCAGCTCGCACCCCGGCTGCACAGTCCGCGACATGCAAGAGCTCGCGGCCATCACGAAGCAACTCGACTTCAAGCTCGAGCAGGTGCAGGACTTCACGCCCACACCCCTCACCGTCAGCACAACATGCTGGGCCACAGGCTATCATCCCTACACACTGGAGAAGATATTTAGCGCAAAGACACCGCAGGAGAAGAAGGAGCAGAACAGTTTCTTCTTCTGGTACAAGAAAACTTGACATCTTTAATTTTGAATCTTGAATTTATTAATTTTGAATTAACAGATAATGCAAAGCGAATGGTTTGAATGCAAGGTCCGTTACGACAAGACCTTGGAGAGCGGTCTCGTCAAGAAGACCACAGAGACATATTTGGTTGACGCACTCAGCTTCACGGAAGCCGAGAAGCGATTCATCGAAGAGATTGAGCCTTTCATGACGGGTGAGTTCATCGTGACAGACATCAAGAGGGCACGCCTGTCGGACCTCTTCGACAGCGACGACCTGAACGACGACCGATGGTTCAAGGCTCGCATTGCCTACATCTCAATCGACGAGAAGACCGCCGTTGAGAAGCGCACCGTGCAATCGGCACTCGTGCAGGCAAACGACTTCCATCGCGCCCTCGCAAGGCTCGACGAATGCATGAAGGGCACACTCGGCGAGTGGGTCATCGTCTCCATCACGGAGACAACAATTGTCGATGTATTCAAGTTCAAAGCAAACGAGGAATAACGCGACAAAACAATACAACGGATTAAACGGATTACACGGATTTTTATAATTCGTGGAATTCGCGTAATTCGTGGTAAGGGAATAATAAAACGTCACAAATGGTAAGTGAAAGGATAAAGAGTATCAGGCAGGTTCTTCCCGAGGGGGTACGGTTGGTGGCTGTCAGCAAGTACCATCCTGTCGAGATGATTCAGGAGGCTTACGATGCCGGGCAGCGCATCTTCGGCGAGAGCCATGTGCAGGAGATGGTGCAGAAGTACGAGGTATTGCCGAAGGACATCGAATGGCACTTCATTGGGCACTTGCAGACGAATAAGGTGAGATACATTGCACCCTTTGTGAGCCTCATTCATGCCGTCGATTCGGAGCACCTCCTGAAGGAGATTGACAAGCAGGCAAAGAAGTGCGGGCGCACGATTCCCGTGCTCGTGCAGGTGCATGTCGCAAAGGAAGAGACGAAGTTCGGCTGGCTTCCCGAGGAATTATTGAAGTTCATGGAGAGCGGCACCTGGCAGCAGTACGAGAACGTCAGCATAGAAGGCCTCATGTGCATGGCAACGAATACCGACGACGAAGCTCAGATAGCATCAGAGTTCGAGCAGGCAAGGCAATTGTTTGAGACGATAAATGCCCGATGCCCGATGCTCAATGGTCGATGGAAAGAACGCAGTTGGGGCATGTCGGACGACTACCCCATTGCCGTCCGGCATGGCAGCAACATGGTCCGCATCGGCAGTCTCATCTTCGGCGCGAGGGTGTATAACTAATAAACTTGACACGTCTAATTGGTGAAATAGACATGTCAAGTCAGACTATTTAACATGTCGAGAGAAACCTTTTAACGTGTTGCGAGACTTCTGGCAACGTGATGTGAGACTTCTGGCAACGTGATGTGAGATTATTTCCCTCAGGTGGGAAAGCCAGTTCCTTGCTGTGGGAAGAGCAGTTCCTTGCTGTGGGAAGAGCAGTTCCTTGCTTGCTGTGGGAAGAGCAGTTCCTTGCTGTGGGAAGAGCAGTTCCTTGCTGTGGGAAGAGCAGTTCCTTGCTGTGGGAAGAGCAGTTCCTTGCTGTGGGAAAGCCCGACGCTTGCTGTGGGAAAGCCCGACGCTTGCTGTGGGAAGTGCAGTTCCTACGTGTAGAGGAAGCGTTTGATGCTCTTCTTCGGGGTCTTCTCGAACTCGTTCTCCATCACCTTGATGCTGAAGAGCTGGGCATACTGAGGCAGGTTGGGATTGATTTCCTTGCGGTTCTGCTCCATGATGGTTTCGATGTCGGTCTTCGACAGCCGCAGTTTCTTCACCTGTTCCTGGTCGGGATAGACGAGGCCGACAAGCTTGTCTTCCCTCTGCACCACAAGACATTCGCTCACGAGGGTCATGTTCGAGAGCTTGTCCTCAATCTCTTCGGGATAGACATTCTGCCCATTCGCGCCAAGCAGCATGTTCTTCGAGCGCCCCTTGATGAAGAGGTTGCCCTGCCTGAGCACGCCGAGGTCGCCCGTATGATACCAGCCCTCGCTGTCGATGGCAGCCTTCGTGGCCTCCTCATTCTTGTAGTAGCCAAGCATGACATTCAGTCCGCGGGTCAGGATCTCACCCGGAATGTTCGCCGGGTCTGGGCTGTCGACGCGAAGTTCCTGATGGATGACATTCTTGCCGCAACTGCCCACCACCTGGTCTTTCCAGTCGTTGTAGGTGATGATGGGTGCGCACTCGGTGGCTCCATAACCGACAGTGTAGCGGAATCCTATTTCGTGCAAGAGCTGCTCCACCTCCTGATTGAGTGCTGCTCCCCCGATGATGACCTCGTAGAAGTTGCCGCCGAGGGCTTGTGTCAAGCCATCGCAGATGCGTTTCTTTATGCGGTCGCCTATGATGGGCACGCCCATGAGCATCCTCACTCCAGGGTCTTGTATCCTCGGCATCACAGCCTTTCGTACCACTTTCTCAATGATGAGAGGCACGACGATGAGGATGACGGGCTTCACCTCCGCGAGTGTCCGCATCAGAATGGTGGGCGAGGCAGCCTTGGTCAGGAAGTTGACGTGGGCTCCCACCATGAATTCGTAGGTGAACTCGAAGGCCATGCCATACATGTGTGCCATAGGCAACATCGAGAGGACATTGACGCCTGCCTTGATTTCGTTGCCGAGGACATGCTTGGCGAAGTCGCAATTGCTCCAAAGAGCGCGGTAGGGAATCATCACTCCCTTCGAGTTGCTGGTTGTTCCGCTGGTATAGTTCAGCACAGCCATCTCGTTGGGCTGGTCCTTGTAGTAGCTGAGAAGCTCCGGCAGGAAGCGGCTCGGGAACTTCTCTCCAAAGAGACGGTTGAGGTTCTCGCGGGCATAGGCCAGCTCTTCATTGCGGCAGACAAGCAGACTGTAGTCGACCAACGAGATGATGCCCAGCAGGTCGGGCATTTCGTCGGCATTGAGCCCCGGCCATACCTTGTCGCCCACAAAGAGAAGCTTCGATTCTGAATGGTTCACGATGTCGTGAACCTGAGAGGGATGAAACTCGTGCAGAATTGGCACGGCAACAGCTCCGTAAGTGAGAATGCCAAAAAAAGCTGCGCCCCAACGGCTTAGGTTTCGTCCGCAAAGAGCAATCTTGTCGCCAGGCTTGATGCCTGCCTGCTCAAATAGAATGTGAAGCTTCTCGATAATGCGGGCAACATCTTTGTATTGCAAGGTAAAGACGCCATAATCCGACATCGAGTCAAGAAACCAATGGTCCTGAATCGACTGACGAATCATCTCGTTATATGAAGGTACTTTCGTTATATCCATTTGCACATTTTCATTAATTTTGTGCAAAGATACGGCATTTTATGGTATCGTGCAAATAATTTCGCAACTAATTTTGCACAAAAGGAGAAAAATCGTGCAAAAAAGAGAAATAGGACAGAAAAGGCTATATTATTATATATAATGTATTAAACCTTTTCGGCAAAATCTTGTCGAATAATTAAAACCGTACAGTCATGAAAAAGAATTTTAAGGAAACAAATGAGATGAATCGCCGCCAGTTCCTGGAGCGATTGGGACTTGGTTCAGCCACTGCTTTGTCCCTTATTACAGTAGGTTCGCTGCAAGTGATTGGCTCGCCCAGAAAGGCCGGAAAGGCTCTCGACAACGATGCTCCGGAGCAAGTCAAAATGACCTATCGCGTCCAGAATGGCACGGGAGAGAAGATTTCCCTGCTTGGCTTTGGCATGATGCGACTGCCCCGTGAGCAGGAGCAGGTCAACGAGTTGGTCGACTATGCGCTGGCCCACGGCATCAACTACTTCGATACCGCCCCGATTTATGGTGGCGGGAACAACGAAACTGCCACTGGCAATGCCCTCAGCCGCCATCCTCGCGACAAATACTACGTGGCTACGAAGATGTCGAACCAGAACGAGAGTCTGTGGAGCTTCGAGAAGTCAAAGGAGATGTACGACAACTCTTTCCGCAAGCTGCAAGTGGACTACATCGACTATTACCTGCTGCATAGTGTCGGCGGAGGCGGGATAGACAACCTCAAAGCCCGCTTCATCGACAATGGCCTGCTCGACTTCCTGCTGGAGGAGCGCAAGGCAGGACGCATCCGTCACCTCGGATTCAGCTATCACGGCGACGTGAAGGTGTTCGACTGGCTGCTCGACAACAACGACAAGTACCATTGGGACTTCGTGCAGATACAGATGAACTACCTCGACTGGACTCATGCACAGAGAGGCAGAGGCCGTCGGCGTGGAGATGCCAACGCGGAATATCTCTATGGCAGGCTCGAGAAGCTGGGCATCCAGGCAGTCATCATGGAGCCGCTCAGAGGTGGCGGACTGGCAAATGTGCAGGATGATGTCCGCGAACAGCTTGGTCGTGCCCGCAAGGACGACACACCAGCTCGCTGGGGCTTCCGTTGGGTAGGCTCTAAGCCGAATGTGCTGACTGCATTGTCCGGCATGAATCGCATGGAGCACCTCAAGGAGAACTTGGAAACGTTCTCTCCTCTCGACCCCTGCACAAATGTGGAGAACGAGCTTCTGGAGCGCATCGCAGACAAGATGTCGGGCATGCCCACCATCGGTTGCACCACATGTGCCTACTGCATGCCCTGCAAGCATGGAGTCGATATCCCGGGCAACTTCGCCTTCTACAACAAGGCAGTTGTGGATGGCCGCCTGCCTCTGCCCGATGCCTCAGCTCCCGATTTCGAAGAGAAGCGCCAGGCTTACCTCACAGCCTATCAGGAGGCCATACCCAGCAAGGCACGCGCCAACAGATGCCAGGACTGCGGAGAGTGCCTGCCCAAGTGCCCGCAGCAGCTCCCCATCCCCACACATCTGAGCAGACTCGTCGAAATGACAAGGAAGAAACAAGCATGATAAATGAAAGAATGAAAGAATAAAGAAATGAAAAAGACAATATTGAAATCACTCGCTCTCATCGGAGCATTCCTCTTTCTGACAAGTCAAACGACCGAAGAACCTGTCATGACAAAGCAGAAAGACGTTACCGTCATCAACACCACAACACTCGCCACCGACATAGAGGGCTACGTCAGCACCACTCCCGTCAAGGTCTATATCAAAGCCGGCAAAGTGCTGAAGGTGGAGGCTCTCGAGAATGAAGAGACGCCCAAGTACTTCGATATGGTAGTGAAGGGACTGCTGAAAAAGTGGAACGGACTGCCAGTCAAGACAGCCGAGAAGCAGAAGGTTGATGTCGTGACAGGTGCCACGGTCTCCTCAGAAGCAGTCATCGAGAATGTCAGGCGCGGCATAGCTTACTACAACTACGCGAACAAAAAACAATAGTAATTTACGATTTGACGATTTAAGTCATTTACGATTTGACGATTTACTATTTCTTAGATTCTCTAGAACTAAGGCGCGCTTTTAATGCGCGGAGTCCGATTTATTTACGATTTAGTTATTGGGTAATTTATTCCCCTTCCTGTTTCCCCCTCCTTTGGAGGGGACGGGGGGAGGCTAGTTCCCCTCTCCTCGGAGAGGGGTTAGGGGTGAGGCTATTCTCCCCTCTTCGCCTCATTCCAGAGTTCATCCATTTGGGCAAGGGTCATCTCCTTCAGTTGGAGTCCTTGCTCTTTTGCTTTCTGCTCCACATAGTTGAAGCGGCGGATGAACTTCTGGTTCGTATGCTCCAGGGCATTGTCGGGGTTGATGTGGTATAGCCTTGCTGCATTGATGAGGCTGAAGAGGAAGTCGCCATATTCTGCTGTCTGCTTTTCGATGTTGTCTTCCTTTTTCAGCTCTGCCTCCAGCTCGCCCAGCTCTTCCCTCACTTTGTCCCAGACATCTTCCTTCTTGTCCCAGTCGAAGCCGACAGCGCGGGCCTTGTCCTGAATGCGATAGGCTTTGATGAGCGAAGGCAATGAGTTGGGCACGCCGCCCAGCACAGTCTTGTTGCCGTCCTTCTCCTTCTGCTTGATTTGTTCCCACGCCATCACCACATCGCCAGCAGTCTTAGCCACGGCATCGCCATAGACATGAGGATGCCGGAAAATAAGCTTGTCGCACAACTTGTTGCAGACATCGGCAATGTCGAACTGCCCCTTCTCGCTTCCTATCTTCGCATAGAACACGATATGCAGCAGGACATCACCCAGCTCCTTCTCAATATTGGGCACATCATCCTTGAGCAAGGCATCGCACAGTTCGAAAGTCTCTTCTATCGTATTCGGCCGCAGGCTCTCGTTCGTCTGCTTATGGTCCCACGGACACTTCTCTCTCAGCGTATCCATCACATCCAGCAAACGACCAAACGCCTGCAGCTGCTCTTCCCTTGAATGCATCATATTTATTTTCAATTTGACAATTTACTATTTACGATTTATTTACGATTTAATGATTTTACTATTTACAGACTCACTCCAAACTACTCCTCGTACCCTCTACAAACCTCTCCCTCTATGGAGAAACATTTGATTTCATTAACTGTGAATTTTGAATATTCTAATTCCTCTTTTTCTTGCACAAAGTTACGCCTTTTTGTGCAAAACGCAGTACGAATCGTTATTTTTCGTTGCACAAAGTGTAAAAAAACGCCAAAATGCTTGCAGGAATGGATAAAATTCCTTTACTTTGCATCGTCAAAACAATATTAACGCACTAAAAACCGCTTGCCTATCGACAGACATTACTCCAAAACCAATAGTTTGAGACGTAATGAACAACTTATCTGCAATGACCGACCATGAGTTGGTCCAATTGTACGAAAAAGGCAACGACAGTGCATTTGATATCCTTCTCGCCCGTCATCAGGCGTATATCTATTCCTATATACTCTTTCTGGTGAAAGACAGCGACGTTGCCAACGACTTCTTTCAGGACACGTTCCAGCGTGCCATCGTTGCCATCCGTACCCACAAGTACCAGACAAGCGGCAAGTTCAGCGCCTGGCTCACGCGCATAGCCCACAACCTCATCATCGACAGGAGCCGCGAGTGCGAGAGCACATGCACCGTCCGCGAGGAACTGGTGAAGCCAAAGGCCCTCAACAGCCTGCAGCTCAGCGAGGCAACGCGCGAGGATGAGATAATAGACAAGCAGAACCGCGAAGGCATCCGCCGCCTGCTCGACTACCTGCCCGAGCCCCAGAAGGAAGTGGTGCTGCTCCGTTTCTACGACGACCTCAGCTTCAAGGAGATTGCAGAGAAGACAGGCGTAAGCATCAACACAGCCCTCGGCCGCATGCGATATGCCCTCATCAACCTCCGCAAACTCATCGGCGAGAAGCAGCTCAGCCTCGTGGGATAAAAAGCAATACCTTTTGTGTTTCATAATAATAATTATGGTCAACGTGTCACGCCTAAAAACGTGGCACGTTTGGTTTATATACGATACACTAGTAATTTGCAAACGACACGTGAATAGTTTGAAAAACCAACACGATTCCCACATTGTACCTATACTTAAATTGTCTTTTTAGGTTTCGCTTGTTGCAGATTATAATGAGTGTAGGCTTTTCATCCAAGGGAAGAGGCCGAGAGGGGTCTTTTCCCGTCTATGTCGGCAACATCTTCGGCGTGAGATTCTACATCAAAGACCTAATTAAGCGAGCAAACAAATAAAAGTAATAAAATGCTTTGAAGTTTGCCCGATTATTTTGTATCTTTGCAGACAGAAAAACAAGATGCATATTAACAGAACAAGATGCAAAAAGAGTCGCAGCTAAAGCAATAAATAAGCCTGTCTGGTTTAGAATCACTAATAGCCTTGACGAATACTATATAAATATAAAATGTATTATGACAACGAATACAACAAAGCAAACGGCGAAGATTTGTAATAATATAGCCCCCCTCTAAAAACACAACAATTATAAAATCTATTATGAAAAAGATTATTTTATTTTTGATTGCGATTTCGCTCAGTATGGCGTTATTCGCTCAGCAAGAATCACAACGAAAGCCAACAAAATATGAGGAATTTCTCTCAAAAACGGGAGTAATCGTAAAATTTGTAGACATAAATCTCCCTAAAATATCTACAAATCTTAGTTCCAGTATTCAAACTTGCATTAGAATCGTACAAGGTAGCCCTAATCAATATTTTTACGTATTATCAAAATCGGATAATGGACTTCTATGGGATAATTTTTATAGTAATGGCGTTGCAATGATTGAATACAACGACTTGGTCCAAGTTAATAAGGCATTAGACAGAATATATTCAGAATCCGAGACAGATCTCGAAATGTCCCCTGATTATCTTAAAAATGTATTTATAACAGATGATGGTTTCGTCGTAGGACATTATGTACGCAAAAAGCAAGCGTGTAGTTTTATGCAATTAGAGCGACATTCAGACCCTATTTATATAGCTAGTTACTCAAAACTAGTAAGTGCATTCAAAGAAGCACAAGCCAAAATCGAAGAACTTAAGGCAAACGAAGGACATTAACCCACAACTATTTATATGTAATTTCCTTTAAATAGTTTGTTTTCGTCAGAAAACACCAATGGATGAACCGCAACAAGCATTTTTTAAAGAAGAGTCCATAGAGGGGCTCTTTTTTGTTTTATATCTGCGTGTCATTATACATTTTCTCAATTTGCGGTAATATATTTGTAGAGAAGGATTGAGAATTCAAAACAACTTAATTCAAAATTCAAAATTAAGGCGGATGGGCTATCAGCAGGCAGATATAGACGACTCGGTGCTTGTCAGAGGCATCTTGGACGGGCAGACGGGGCTGTTCAGGCTGCTTGCTGAGCGGTATGCCGGACGGATGATGGGGATGATTCGCCGGCTGGTGCCTGCCAAGGAAGATGCAGAAGAGGTGACGCAGGACGCACTTCTGGAAGCCTACAAAAGTCTGTCGCGGTTCGACAGCCAGCAGTCGAACTTGCTGACCTGGCTCCTCAGCATCGCTTACCACATGGCGCTGAAGCACTACAGAAAGGCTTCTCCGAAGGCTTCCCCGAAGACCCAGGACTTGAAGTTTGTGGACACAAATCAGGAGTGGCTGGAGAACCTCGCCGACGATGAGGTGGATGAGCTGCTGGCCGACACTTCTGCCGACCGCCTCTCCCTGCTCGAACAAGCCATCTGTCAGCTGAAACCCGACGACCAAATGCTGCTCAGCCTCTACTACTACGACAACTACTCGATAAAAGACATTTCCCAAATAACCGGTCACGAGGGAGGCTATCTCCGCTCACGGCTGCAATGGATAAGGAAGAAACTGGCAAAGATGATTGAATGTTGAAAATTGGAAATTGAGGATAGAAGTAAACAATGAAAGACGCTAACGAATATAAAGACAAAGCTCTGCGTGCCGTGATTGCTCGCAAGATGAGAACCATCGAAGAACCAACGCTTTCTGATGATTTCGTTGAACGATTGATGCAACGTGTTGAAGCAGAGGAGAAGGCTGCTGAGAGGCTGCCGTCAAGCCCATGGCTGAGGGTCGTGAGCAGGGTTTCTGCCGTGGCAGCTGTTCTGCTCGTCGCTTTCTTCATCACGCTCCATCTGCCCTCTTCGACAAAGACGGAACAATCCTATACATATTATAATATAGCATCTCTGCCCAAGAGTAGCACCCTCGAGCAAGTGTACACGAGCCACCGCGGACAGAAGAAAAGCAATCAACTCCGTTACACTCACTTTAGACGCATGATTTATGAAAACAAGTAAACTCCTCGGAATAGCCCTCGCGGGCACACTCCTGCTGGCCTCCTGCTATCAGCCGGATGTCGTGATGCACACCACCATTACCAGAAACCCCTGGCGACCCTGCGAACGCGAGATAACTTACAGCAACGTGATGCCTCAGCAGATGCGAGACTCATTGTGGGGCAAGGGAAACATAAAATGGTCGCAACCCTTGCCGGAATGCCTCAATACAGACGCCTTCGTCAGCACTCACACGGAAATCGGCGAGAACGATACCGTCAGCACTACCTTCTCGATGCCATTCAAATCGATAGAGGAAATGAGTGAGGAGACGCCTCTGCAACTGAACGGCACCCACCTCCGCTCGAAGGCCAGCCTCAAGAAGCAGTTCCGCTGGTTCTATACGAACTACGTCTTCAGCGAAACCTTTTATTGTGTGGGCGACACCTTCCAGCTGGCCGACACCCTCTATGCCGACAAAGCCCTCGTCAGCTACTGGTTCACGGGAGAGCCGAACATCGTGAAGGGACTGAGCGGAGCAGAGGCCTCGCAGAAACTCAGCGAGATAGAACCAGCCATCAACCGCTGGCTGAACGACAACCTCCTGAAGGTGGGCTTCGACTACATCGTCAGTCACTACGACTCCATCCCTGCCCCGCCAGTCAGCAAGGAGCGCTTCATCGAGCTGCACGACTCACTTGTCCAGTTCATCATGGCTGGTGCCGACGACCTGCTCGACATCAAGCCTGAGGAGAGGCTCAGGGACTTCTTCCGCTCCGATGCCTATGATGCCTTCTTCGACGACGAGACGCCTCTTGGCAAGGGACTGAACAACGAGTTGAGCAAGCAACTGAACATCTTCTGGTTCAACGTGCCCTACACGCTCACGATGCCCGGAACAGTTGTTGATGCCGGCAACGGCACCCTGCAGGCCGACGGCTCAATCCTCTACCCCTTCACTGGCGAAAGGCTCATCCCGAAAGACTACACCATCAGGGCCACCTCGCAAGTCACTCACATTTGGGCCTATATCCTCACTCTCATCATCATTCTACTCGCCATTGGAAGCATATTATATCAAAAGAAACGAAGAATGTCGTAATTTTTTCGAGCAAGATTCGTTACATTTCATAAAATTTTATATCTTTGCATCACATTAACAACTATTGCGATGCAAAGATATTTCATTTCATCACTTTTAGCGTTCTTTTCGCTTGTTTGTTTGGCTCAGCCGCACGTGGTGGCCCATCGCGGCTACTGGAAGGCTGAGGGCAGTGCACAAAACTCCATTGCTTCCTTCCAGAAGGCAGCCGAGGTGGGCTGCTGGGGTAGCGAGTTTGACGTATGGCTGACAGCCGACGGAGTGCCTGTAGTCTTTCACGACGCCACGGTGGAAGGCATCCGCATAGAGGACACCACCTATGCCACGCTCATGAACATCAGACTGAAGAACGGCGAGTTCATCCCTACCCTGCAGCAATACCTCATGGAGGCCCAGCGATGGCCCAAGTGCCGCCTCATCTTTGAAATAAAGCCTCATCGCAATGAGAAGCGCGACAACAGGGTCTCAGAGATGTCGGTCGAACTCATCAACATGCTTGGCCTGGCCGACAGAACCGACTACATCTCCTTCAGCAAGAACGTCTGCAAGCGCGTCCACGAACTGGCTCCGCAGGCCAAGGTGGCTTACCTGAACGGCGAACTCTCGCCTAAGGAAGTCAAGGAACTGGGCTGGACGGGCATTGACTACAACTCGAAGGTCTTCGACAATCACCCCGACTGGGCTCTCGAAGCCAAGCAGCTCGGCCTGGAGGTCAATGTCTGGACTGTGGATGGCGAAGAGGCTCTGACACAATTTGCCAAGATGCCCGGCATCGACATCATCACCACAAATGACCCGGAAGCGCTGATTAAAATTATTCAAAAGTGACTATAGACAACAGACTACAGACTACAGACTTCCGCGACTACAATCGCGCCTCGGTGCTAGAGCATCCGAGAACAAACAACAGATAATATAGAATAGACTACTGGAACTATAGTCCGTTGTCTGTTGTCCGTTGTCTATAGTCCTAAAAATTAAAATCATAGTTTATGACCAAGTACAACATCACCCCAAGGAAAGAAAAGAAAATCGTCTCTGCCTACAGAAGCTCTGTCTCGCCGGAAATGGTGGAGGACATTGCACGACAGATTATCACTAAGCTGATGATTGAGAAGAAATACCGCGACCCAAAATACTCTGCTAAGCAACTTGCAATAGACCTCGGCGTGAACATGAGGCACATCAGCGCCGTCATCAATGTCCGCTTTCAGCAGAACTACTCCGAGCTCGTTGGCAAAATGCGAATCCAGGAGGCAAGGTATATGCTCCAGGACTCTAACTTCGCCAACATGAAGATGGAGGACATTTCCATCAATGTAGGCTTTACTACGCGCCAAAGCTTCTATGCCACCTTCTACAAAATCTGCGGCATAACACCGAAAGAGTACAGGCAAACCTATGGCGACATGCCCGAACCAAAGCCCGCAAAGCCCAAGAAGAAAAGAAAACCCGCAGCAAAGAAGAGGAAGAAGAGAGTGAGTAAGAAGAACAGCCTCAGCCCAACAACCTAACCCCAAAAGCCTAACCCGACAGCCTCCCCCTGCCCCTCCAAAGGAGGGGAGAAGTAAATAGTTAAATAGCCAAATCGTAAATAAATAGTAAATCGTAAATAGTCAAATCGTAAATTAATTAAGTTTGTCAAATAGTGTATTAAGCGAGCGCTTTGCTGACCTGCAATTGTTGCGCTATGAAGTGCCAGGCTTTGAGACCTTGCCACTTCGCCAGAAACTGCTTGTCTATTACCTTGCCGAGGCATCGTTGCTTGGAAGGGACATTCTTTGGGACCAGAATTGCCGCTTTGGCTTGCAGCTGAGGCGAGTCTTGGAAGACATCTACACAAGCTACGACGGCGACAAGGACAGTCCCGACTGGAAGGCTTTTGTCGTTTATCTGAAAAGAGTATGGTTCGCCAATGGCATCCATCACCACTACAGTTGCATGAAGTTTCAGCCAGGCTTCAGCAAAGAGTGGTTCTGTGAAAGACAGTCGCGGAAGGGCAGTTGTCCGTTGTCCATTATCAACTTCATCTTCAATCCTGAGGTGATGCCTAAGCGCGTGAATCAAGCTGATGGCGAGGATTTGCTGCGGACTTCCGCGTGCAATTACTACGCAGAAGGCATCACACAGGCCGAGGCAGAAGCTTTCTATGCCGAACTCAAAAAGAAGTCTGACCCGCAGAGGCCGCCCATGATTGGCTTGAACAGTCGCTTGGAACGCTCTGCCGATGGTTCGCTCTACGAGAATGTATGGCACAGCGGAGGTCTTTATGGCAAAGCTATCGACCGCATCTGCGAGAAACTCGAAACTGCCCGACTCTATGCAGAGAACGACAAGCAAAGGGCAGTCATCGATAAGCTTGTGGAGTTCTATCGGACTGGCAACCTGAAGACCTTCGACGAGTATGCCATCCTTTGGGTTGGAGAGACAGAAAGCGAAGTGGATTTCACTAATGGCTTTACTGAAGTCTATGGTGACCCGCTTGGACTGAAAGCAAGTTGGGAGGGCTATGTCAACATCATCGACCACGAGGCAACCCGCAGAGCCAAAGCTTTAAGCGACAATGCACAATGGTTTGAGAATCATTCGCCTGTAGATGAGCAATTCAAGAAGAAAGCCTGCAAGGGAGTGAGTGCAAAAGTCATCAATGCCGCGATACTGGGAGGCGACCTTTACCCCAGTAGCGCCATCGGCATTAACTTGCCAAACAGCGACTGGATTAGGGCAGAATATGGCAGCAAGAGTGTCACAATTGCCAACCTGACTCGGGCTTATGACCTTGCCGCTAAAGGCTCGGGAATGCGACAGGAGTTCGTCAATGATGAGGAGACAAGGGAGCTTCTCGACAAGTATGGAGATGTATGCGACGACCTTCACACCGACCTTCACGAGTGCCTGGGACACGGAAGCGGACAGCTTCTTCCCGGCGTGGATGCCGATGCCCTGCGCTCCTATGGCAGTACCATCGAAGAAGCAAGAGCCGACCTCTTTGGCCTGTACTATATTGCCGACCAGAAGCTCGTCGAGTTAGGACTGACACCGAATGCAGAAGCCTACAAGTCGCAGTATTACAGCTATTTGCTCAATGGACTGCTGACACAGATGGTTCGCATCGAGGAAGGTCATCAGATAGAGGAAGCCCACATGCGCAACCGAGCTCTCATCAGCAGATGGGCACTCGCGCACTATCCTGAAGCGCTGCAGATTGTGGAGATTGAAGGCAAGCATTATGTCAGAATCAACGACTATCCCCTACTCCGTAAAGCCTTTGGCAAGTTGCTGAGAGAGGTTCAACGCATCAAGAGCGAAGGCGACTATGAGGCAGCCAGACAGCTTGTTGAGCAATATGGCATCAAGATAGACGCGGACCTGCACCATGAGATACGCGAACGCTACCAACGCCTGAACCTCGCACCCTACAAAGGCTTCATCAATCCGAAGTATGAACTTGTCCGAGACAGCGAAGGAAACATCACAGATGTCCTCATCAACTACGATGAAGCTTATAGCGAACAAATGCTTCGTTACAGCCAAGAATACAGCACATTATAACAGCCTCACCCCTAACCCCTCTCCGAGGAGAGGGGAACTGGCCTCCCCCGTCCCCTCCAAAGGAAGGAAAATAAATTACTAAATAGATAAATAGTAAATCGTAAAATCGTAAATATAAAGCCCCCTTCTGCCTCCCAGCTCCCTTTAGGGGGAAGGAGAACAACAGGCGAAGAAAGCCTCGCCCTAGAGGGAGAGGGTTGGAGAGGGTCTATAAATTGCTAAATCGTAAATTCCCTGATGTTTTTAGTTAATGAGATTAAGAAGGAGCTTCGGGCGAGCATGAATGGCGTTCTGTCTGCGAGGATGCGGGAGGCTGGAATGCCCTACAAACTCATCTTCGGTGTTGAGCTGCCCAGGCTTCAAAGCATTGCCGACGAGTTCACGCCAGACAAAAACCTTGCCAACCAGCTGTGGAGCGAAAACATACGCGAATGTAAGCTACTGGCTATCATGCTAATGCCACCTAAAGAGTTCACCCCTGAGCTCGCAAACACTTGGAAGGACGGGATGGTAACGGCTGAAGAAGCACAGGTCTTGGCAATGATGCTCCTCTCCAAAACAAGCCGAGCGAAGGAAATCAGCCTTGCCTGGCTCGGAGGAAACAGTTCTCATCCAGCGACATGCGCATGTCTTTGCCTAAGACTTCTGCTGATGCAAGGCATCAACTTGAATGAGAAAGAACAAATCGTTGCCGAATGCGAACGATGGCTTCCCAAAGCAAATCTGCACCTCAGAAAAGCCATCCAAGCACTCACAACTGCCCTAAAAGAATAATTTTGAATTTATTAATTTTGAATTTTGAATTATTAGTTGTACCTTTGCACCTTGGTTATGGACAAGAAACAAGCACCCCTCGCTTCTCTGCGCGACCGTCTGACTCGCTATATGGAAGACAAGACCATGCGCAAGACTCCTGAACGCTATGAAATACTGCGCGTTGCAGGTCTTGCCAATGGCATCTTCACCATCGACGAACTCATGCAGATGATGAGGGAGCATGGCAAGTTCCAGGTGAGCAGAGCAACACTCTTCAACACGATGGAGCTGTTCTGCGACGCCGGACTGACCATCAGGCACTCGCTTGCCACTGCAGCACACTATGAGATGCGAACTGACAACAACCCAAAGGCTTACACCATCTGCCATCAGTGCAACACCATAACGAAAGTCTCCACCAGCACGGCAAAGCTTGCATTGCAGAACCTGCATGTCCGCTACTTCGGCATCGAGGAAAAAATTGTCTACATCCACGGCATCTGCAGAAAGTGCCAAGCAAAGAACCGACAGGAGGCAAAGAAGAGAAAGACCATCTCGAACCCCACCTTGAATGGGAAGAAACCATAACTTTGAACATTCACTCTAAGAATTATGAATAACGGAAAAGGTAAAGTAGATGCCTTACTGGGCATCGTTTTCGGCGACGAAGGAAAAGGAAAGGTAGTGGACGTCTTCACTCCGAGATATGATATTGTAGCTCGTTTTGCCGGCGGCCCCAATGCCGGCCACACCATCATCTTCGAGGGAAAGAAGTTTGTCCTGAGGTCCATCCCAAGCGGCATCTTCGACGAAGGCAAGCTTAACATCATCGGCAACGGCTGTGTCATTGCCCCCGACCTCTTCATGCAGGAAGCGAAGGAACTGGAAGAGGCTGGCTACGACCTCAAGAGCCGCCTCCACATCAGCAAGCGGGCTCACCTCATACTGCCCACCCACAGAGTGCTGGACCGCGCCTACGAGGCCGCAAAGGGCAAGAACAAAGTGGGCACGACGGGCAAAGGCATCGGCCCCACTTATAGCGAGAAGGCAAGCAGAACAGGGCTTCGCGTAGGTGACATCCTTGAGAACTTCATGGAGAAGTACAACACCCTGAAGGCTCGGCACGAGAAGATTCTCAGCGACCTGAACTATACCGACCACGACATCGCAGAGGAGGAGAAGCTATGGATGCAAGGCATTGACTACATGCGCCAGTTCACGCTCGCTGACACGGAGATTGAACTTGGCAAGGCCCTGCAGGAAGGCAAGCGGGTGCTGGCCGAAGGCGCTCAGGGCACGATGCTCGACATCGACCACGGCACCTATCCCTTCGTCTCTTCCTCAAACACCGTGAGCGGCGGCGTCTGCACCGGTCTTGGCGTAGCGCCCAACAGCATCGGCGAGGTGTTTGGCATCTTCAAGGCATACTCAACCCGTGTAGGCTCTGGTCCTTTCCCCGTAGAGCTCTTCGACGAGACAGGCGACAAGATACGCGAGATAGGTCATGAATACGGAGCTGTGACAGGCAGGAACCGCCGTTGCGGCTGGCTCGACCTCGTGGCTCTCCGTTATGCCATCATGATAAACGGCGTCACCCAGCTCATCATGATGAAGAGCGACGTGCTCGACGATTTCAAAGAGATAAAGGTCTGCACGAAGTATGAAAAGAACGGCATTGTTACCGACCAGATGCCATACGACACCGAGGGCTGGCAGGCAGTCTATGAGACACTGCCCGGCTGGCAGACCGACCTCACGCAGATGACAAGCGAAAGCCAGTTCCCACAGCAGCTCAAGGACTACATCGCCTACATCGAGAAGGCTACGGAAACCCCCATCACCATCATCAGCGTAGGACCAGACCGCGAGCAGACCATCACGCGTTAGAATGAAGAATATAAAAATGAAGAATGAAGAATAAAGAATTTGCTACCGCGCTGAATTGTGGATTATGAATTATGAATTGTAAAGAGCGGTTTTCTTATTTTCTTATTCTCTTATTTTCATATACTTGTCTCCACGCCCAAGGCCTTTACGAACTCGGGGTGAAGCAGGTAGTGGAGGCGTTGGCTGTCGATTCTCTGGAGAAGGCCAAAGGGATGATTGAGCAGACTATTCGACTCGACCCGATGAAGAAGTCGAACGCCATACTGTATCAATACCTGGGCGGCATCTATCAGCAGGAGGGGAAGAGCGAGCAAGCGCAGGAGGCGTACACAAAGGGCATCGACCTCTCCCCCACTTCGCTCGACTTGTTGCTGAACAGGGCGTCGCTCTACCTTCAGCAGAACAATCAGGACCGTGCCCTACTCGACTACAACAAGGTGCTCGAGGCTCAGCAGGACAACGAGGAGGCCCTTTTCTACCGCGCCTTCATCCTGTCGGGACAGAGGAAGTACAGGGAAGCCCGGGCAGACTATAATCGCCTGTTGAAGCAGAATCCGACGCATGAAGACGGCAGGCTCGGCCTGGCACTTCTGAACAGCAAGGACGGTCGTCCGCGCGAAGCATTGGAGCAGCTTGACGCCCTGGTGCAGTTCTATCCCAATCATGCGAAGCACTACCTGGCTCGCGCTCAGCTTTATATCGAGCGGAAGGAGTACGAGAAGGCCAAGAAGGACATCGCCATGAGCCTCGAGCTGGAGCCAGACAACCCCGAATGCTACCTCTCGCGCGCCACCCTCAACCTGGCCATGAAGAAGAAAAAGCAAGCCCAGCAAGACTGCCGCCAGGCCATCAACCTCGGAGCAAGCCCCGAAGAAGTAGCCTCCCTGCTAACCCAAATCCGATAAGAAGGCGTCTGCACCTCCTACATCCCATCGAATATTCAGAGGATTCAGAGTAATCAGAGTATTCAGAGCTTTCCGAGCTCTCCTTCCCCTTCCCACGGGAGAGGGGGAACTTGGGTAGTTCAGCGGGCTTTTCACTCTTTCCTGCTTCATACCGCCATTGATTATTATTGCTATCGGGTAAGAAAGCACCAATATTATCCTTTGCGTTCCTATGCTTGTTTCTTTTCGTCTTCGAGCAGGTTTAGCATCTTGATGGTTGACTTGATGGCCGCTTCTGTCTGGTCGGCATCAAGGCCACGGGTGCGAAGGATGCGGTCGTTCCAGTTCCATGTAATGACGGTCTGCACAAGGGCATCTGTGCGGCCTCCAGGTGGAATGCTGACGGTGTAGTTCGTCAGCCAAGGGAAGCTACGGCCAAGGCGGTCTTTATAAATATGTCGGATGGCACGCACAAAGGCATCGAACTGACCATCACCCTTGGCACTCTCCTCGTATGTCTCGCCGTTTATCTCCAAGCGAACGCTGGCCAAAGGCTTGAGTCCATAAGCCGTCGTCACCACGTATGAGAGCAGCTTGACGTGCTCCTCAGGTGCTCCATGCTTCAGGACATCGCTGACGATATATGGGAGGTCTTCCTGCGTGACGAGTTCCTTCTTGTCGCCCAGCTCGATGATGCGCTCTGTGACACGTTTTGTCTGCTCGGGAGAGAGCTCAAGTCCCAGCTCCTCAAGGTTGCGAAGGATGTTGGCCTTGCCCGAGTTCTTCCCAAGGGCATACTCCCTCTTTCGGCCGAAACGTTCAGGCAGAAGGGCATTCTGATAGAGTCCGGCTTTGTTGTCGCCATCAGCATGAACGCCAGCAACTTGCGTAAACACGCTCTCGCCGGTAATGGGTTTGTTTGGCGGAATGGCAATACCGCTGTAACTCTCCACAAGATGAGACACCTCGCCCAAACGACTCTCGTCAATATGAGTGAGGACATGAAGGTGGTCTTTCAGTACGGCCTGCACGCTGGCAAGAGGCGCATTACCTGCCCTCTCACCCAAACCGTTGACACTTGTATGGATGCCTTGGCAACCGGCGGTAACGGCAGCAAGCACGTTGCTGATGGCGAGGTCGTAATCATTATGGGCGTGGAAGTCGAAACGGCACGCCGGATAGCGCTCCACCATTTGAGTCATAAAACCGGAAAGCTCTATTGGATTGAGGATGCCAAGGGTGTCGGGCAACATGATGCATTCTATCGGCATCTCGCTAAGCTTGTCCATCAAAGCAAAGACGTAATCGGGACTATCCTTCATGCCGTTGCTCCAGTCCTCGAGATAGACATTGACGCTGACACCATTTTTTTGAGCATAGTCAATCGTGCGACGGATATCGGCGACATGCTCCTCGAGAGTTTTGTGCAGTTGGCCTTCACAATGCTTCCGACTCCCTTTGCAAAGGAGGTTCATGCACTTGCAGCCGCACTCCACTATCCAGTCCACGCTCTTCGTCTCATCCACGAAACCAAGCACCTCTACCCTATCGAGCTTGCCATTCTGACTCGCCCAACGGGAAATGCTCTTCACGGCTTCCATCTCACCTTCCGAGACACGAGCGCTCGCCACCTCAATCCTATCAACATTCAAGTCCTGCAGCAAAGCTCGGGCTATCATGAGCTTCTCGTGAGGCATGAAGCTGACGCCGCTGGTCTGTTCACCATCGCGCAGCGTGGTGTCCATTATCTCTATGGTTCGTTCTTTTCCCATTCTTCTATCTTATCCGTGTTGGAGAGGAGGAAATCGATGTCGTCGTAGGCATTCATCAGGCAGTACTTCTTGTAGCTGTTGATAGGGAACTGCTCGCTATGGCCTGTCGTGAGATTCGTTACAGTTTGGTTTGGCACATCCACCTTCACTTCGGCTTTCGGATTCTCCTTGACCGTCCGGAATAGTTCTTGCTGAAACTCGCGGCTCACCACTACGGGGAGCACGAAGCAATTCAGCAGGTTGTTGCGATGGATGTCGGCAAAGCTGCTGCTTATCACCACTCTTGCTCCAAAGCCTGCAATCGCCCAGGCAGCATGCTCGCGACTCGAGCCCGAGCCCCAGTTCTGCCCGCCTATGATGATTTCGTGGATGCCTTTGCGTGGAGCCTCCGAGAACTCAGGCTTGTTCATTACAAAGTCTGGTATTGGTTTGCCCTCAGCATCATAGCGAAGGTCGTGCATGAAAGCATCGCCATAGAACTTGGGGTCGCGCGTGGTGAAGGCAAGATAACGTGCAGGGATGATGTTATCCGTGTTGTTGTTGTCAATCTCGATAGGAATGCAAGTTGACTGTATGATGTCGAATTTCTGTTTCATAGCCTTACATCTTTCGTGGATCTTTAATTACACCTGTTATTGCACTTGCTGCCACTACAAGCGGAGAAGCAAGGACTGTGCGAGCTCCTGGACCTTGACGGCCGACGAAGTTTCTGTTACTTGTAGAGATAGCAAGCTTACCTGCAGGCACTTTATCGGGATTCATCGCCAAGCAAGCGGAGCAGCTGGGCAAACGAAGCTCGAAGCCTGCTTCTTCAAGCACCTTGTCGATGCCTTCGTCTATGATTTGCTGACGTACCAACCAACTTCCTGGCACAAGCCAAGCCACCACATTCGCTGCCTTTTTCTTGCCTTTCACGACAGAGGCAAAGGCACGGAAGTCCTCAATACGTCCGTTCGTACAAGCGCCTAAGAAACAATAATCTACGGGAGTTCCTTCAAGCTTTTGTCCAGGCTTGAACTGCATATAGTCGAGCTGTGCAAGGAACTGAGCGCGGTCGGCTTCCGGAATGCTTTCGAGCGTGGGAATGCATTCATCGATAGCTATTCCTGCACCCGGATTTGTTCCATAAGTGATGCGGGGCTTGATGTCCTCAGCACGATAGGTTACCTCCTCGTCGAAGACAGCATCTTCGTCGCTCTTGAGCTTCTTCCACTCCTCCACAGCCTTGTCCCAAGCCTCACCTTTCGGAGCATATTCGCGTCCTTTCAGGTAGGCAAAAGTCGTTTCGTCTGGAGCAATAATGCCAGCACGGCTTCCCATCTCGATAGAGAGGTTTGAGAGCGTGAGGCGGCCCTCCATCGACATATTGCGAATGGTGCTGCCAGCATATTCCACAGCATAACCCGTGGCTCCGCTGGTTGTCATTTGAGCCATGATGTAGAGGGCAACATCCTTGGCTGTCACGCCCGGCTGAAGTTCGCCCTCGATATTGATACGCATGGTCTTGGGCTTCTGCTGCAGGATGCATTGGGAAGCGAGCACCTGAGCCACTTCGCTCGTGCCTATACCCATCGCGATAGCTCCTACAGCCCCATGAGTGGAGGTATGTGAGTCGCCACAAACAATCGTCATGCCTGGCAGGGAGAGTCCTTTCTCTGGACCAACGACATGAATGATGCCATTGTCCTTCGTGCCCATAGCAAAGTGGCGGATGCCAAACTCCTTGCAATTGGCGGCAAGCGTCTCCACCTGCTTGCTTCCGACAGGGTCGTCGATGCGTTCCTGCTGGTCGCTTGGTGTATTGTGGTCGGGCATAGCTATGATGTGGTCGGGGCGGAAAGCCTTGATGCCTTTGTCGCGAAGCGTGTCGAAAGCCTGCGGACTTGTCACCTCGTGAGCATACAGGCGGTCGATATAAAGTTGTGTCGGGCCGTCCTCGACGTTCTGCACGACATGCTTATCCCATATTTTATCGAAGAGTGTCTTCATTCTCTAATATTGAATTTTGAATTAATTAATTGTGAATTAAGACTTGAACTTATTTATACAATCAATATACGCCTCTACTGAAGCCGTTACGATATCTGTATTTGCACCGAAGCCATAATAGACCTTGCCGTCGTATTCCACTTGCATGTGGACCTTACCCATGTCGTCGGAACCCTTCGAGATGGCTTGGATGGTGAACTCGCGGAGTGTCATCTGACGCTTGATGATGGTCTTCAAGGCCTTGATGGCCGCATCGACTGGACCATTACCCGAAGCTGCACTCTCGAACTTCTCGTTGGCAATAAGAAGGCCGATGCTTGCCACGCTGCGGACACCCTTGCCTGTCGTAACCTGCAGGTAATCAAGCTTGACATTATGAGAAGCAGAACGGTCTGCTCCAGCCAATACCAAGATGTCGTCGTCTGTGATTTCCTTCTTCTTGTCAGCAAGCTTGAGGAACTCCTCATAAACCTTGTCCAAGCGTTCGCCATCAATATCCACGCCATTCACGCTCAGGCGATGTTTCAAAGCTGCACGACCACTTCTTGCCGTCAGCACGATAGCATTATCGTCGATGCCCACGTCCTTGGGATTCATGATTTCGTAGGTCGAAGCATTCTTGAGGACGCCGTCCTGATGGATGCCGCTGCTATGAGCGAACGCGTTCCTGCCCACAATCGCCTTGTTTGGCTGTACAGGCATATTCATCAACGAGCTGACCATGCGACTCGTGGGATAAATCTTGGTCGTGTTTATGTTGGTTTCGATGCCGAGGTCGGGATGCGTCTTGAATATCATGGCAATCTCTTCGAGGGAAGTATTGCCGGCTCGTTCGCCGATGCCGTTAATGGTCACCTCAGCCTGACGAGCACCATTCAGTATGCCAGCCACGGTGTTGGCCGTAGCCATGCCGAGGTCGTTGTGACAATGTGTTGAGAGGATGCTCTTGCCGGCAGCAAAGGCATCGACATGCTCGTAGAGGTACTTTATCTTCTCTCCGTACTCATAAGGTGTGCGGAAGCCTGTCGTATCAGGAATGTTGCAAACAGTAGCACCTGCCTTCGTGACTGCTTCGATGACGCGAGCCAGGTATTCATTGTCTGTGCGACCAGCATCTTCAGCATAGAACTCCACGTCCTCGACATACCTTTTAGCGTACTTCACGGCAGCCACAGCGCGCTCGATAATCTCCTCTGGTGTGGAGTTGAACTTATATCGAATGTGGCTCTCGCTCGTACCGATACCTGTATGGATGCGCTTGTGCTTGGCATATTGCAGAGCCTCGGCAGCACAGTCGATATCTTTCTCGACAGCACGGGTCAAGGCACAAATCGTGGGCCACGTCACAGCCTTGCTGATTTCAATCACACTGTTGAAGTCGCCAGGGCTGCTGATGGGGAACCCTGCCTCGATGACATCGACTCCAAGCGCCTCGAGCTGCTTGGCAACCTGAATCTTTTCTACCGTATTGAGCTGACATCCCGGCACCTGTTCGCCGTCCCTTAAGGTCGTGTCAAAAATAAACAATTTGTCACTCATATCATAATATAATTTACAATTTGCGCGGCAAAGGTACAACAAAAAATGATAAATGAGAAATGAACGATGAAAAATTAACTCTTAATTCTTCTCTCCTTATTATATAATATAGGAAAAGAGCACAGCCGAGCGGACGCTAAGTGTCGCGATGGACAAATTAACGTGTCGCTGGCAGTATGGCAACGTGTCGCTGAGCTCTTACCGACGCTTTGTCTTTTCCCTAAGATGAATGGAGAGAAGATGTGACTACATTTCCATGAGGATGCGGAACACCTTGCCCGGGTTCTCGCTCCACCATTTCAGGGTTTCAAGGCCTTCTTCGGGCTTGATGATGCGAGTTATCAGTTTGTCTGTGGGACAAGTGCCGCGCTCCAGATAACGGATGACTGCCCTGAAGTCCTCGGGCATGGCATTGCGAGAGCCTCGGACATCAAGTTCCTTTTGCACAAACAGACGGGTTTGCAGGAGCACTTCGCTCTTGGCATAACCTATGCAGACCACGCGACCCGTGAAAGCCACTTCTTCTATTGCCATCTGATAGGTGGGAACAGAGCCCACAGCCTCGATGACGACAGAAACCTCATTTTTTAGGGAAGAGCGAAGAGTGGAGAGTGAAGAGTCATGTTTTGTATTTACGGTGTAAGCAGCTCCCATTTGCTTAGCCAGAGCCAGTTTCTCGTCGTCAATGTCAGCAGCAATCACGGTGGCACCTCGAAGTGAGGCTCGCACGATGGCTCCCAGTCCCACCATGCCGCAACCAATCACCATCACCACATCATTGTCCGTCACTTGCCCGCGGCTCACAGCATGGAAGCCTACGCTCATGGGCTCTATCAGGGCACAAGTCTTGGCCGGGAGAGTGCCAGCAGGAATTATCTTCTGCCAAGGCAAAGCGATGTATTCGCGCATGGCTCCATCGCGCTGAACACCCAATGTCTCGTTGTACTGACAGGCATTCACGCGTCCGTTTCTGCAGCTTGAGCAATGCCCGCAATTGGTATAGGGATTGCAAGTCACCACCATCCCAGGCTTCAAGTAATCAGGCACTTCGGCCCCTACTTCTTCTATCACAGCGCCAATCTCATGACCTGGTATCACGGGGTTCAAAGCCATCATGTTTCTTCCCATGAAGGTGTTGATGTCGGAACCGCAGAAGCCGACATACTGTACCTTCAGAAGCACTTCCCCCGTGCCAACTGCAGGCCGCGGAAGTTCTATCACTCTGTATTCCTGATTGTGGGTAATCTGTATTGCCTTTATATAATTCATAATTGTTAATTCAATTCATAGTTCATAATTCTCGGATGCTCGAGCACCGAGGCCCAATTGTAGTCGCGGAGCATAATTAAGGGCGGCAGCAAATTCTTCACTCTTCATTCTTCATTCTTCATTCTTCATTTTCACTCCGACATATTCTTAATGTATGGTAACTTTGGGAGGTCGGTGAAGCCATAGAACTGTCTGGCATTCTCGCCAAGAAACATTGCTTTTTCGTGTTCGTCCAATTCTTTTGTCTTCATGACGAAATCGCATGACATTCTGTAAGTTATTGCTGTGATGGTGCGAGGGTAATCGCTTCCCCACATCAGTCGGTCCATGCCAACCCACTCGGCAGCTTGCTTGATGCTTTGGATGGCTGAAGGATAAGGATAGAACTCGGAGTTGTAGAGCCATGTGATGCCCCCCGACTCTATCATCACATTCTCGCCGCACCTTGCCAGCATGACCTGACTCTTGAACGAGGGCGTCGTCACCATGCCGAAGTGTCCTATCGCTACCTTCAGCTTTGGGCACTCCTGAATCACCTCTCGCATCTCTGCAATCTGCCGTTCATCGTCACCCAGACACATCGAGAGGACAAGTCCCTCTGCCTCCATCATCTTGAAGACAGGCATCAGGCTCTGCAAGGGTTCGTGCATGCGATGGCCAGGAAAAGCGATACCCTTCAGTCCTGCCTTATGGACTGCCCTTGCCTCGTCCAAGTTCCAAGCCATTCCCATGCAGAAGAAGCGGTCGGGATATTGCTGCTGAACCTTCGTGAGATAGTCGTTCTGATTACCGTCGATAAGTTCCTGTACCACAACCGCAGCCCCTACCCTCGCATAATCCATATTCGAGAGAAAGACCTCGGCAGAGTTCACGCCGTCTATCATGAAAGGCGGCAGCATCTGCACCTCCTCGCCAAGAAAGATACTTCTGCCATTCTTCAGCGAACGAATTGGCTTGCCATCGACCATAGTGTCCTGACGAAGCCAAAGATGACTGTGAGCATCGATAATCATTGAAAATTATAGATTGAAGATTGACATTTAAGTATTATACCAACTGACGCGCTTTTGATTGCCAATTATCTCTTGCACCTCTTTCACGAGTTGCCAGTCGGGCTCTTCATTTGCCCATTTGATATTGTGCTGAACATTGACGGGATTGGCCGAAGAGAACAAGGTGCCTGCAATTCGAGGATTACTAACAGCATACTGAACAGCCAGCTTCTCAATGGGATAGCCTCTTTCTGCACAATGCTTTGCAGCCTTTGCACAAGCCTCAGCCAACGCCTTTGGAGCTGGATGCCACTGGGGAGCGCCTCGAGAAGAAAGCAGTCCCATGCTCAGGGGAGAGGCATTGATGACGCCTACGCCCTTGCTCTCGAAATAATCAAGGAAGTCGAGCAACTTGTCATCGTTCAGGCAATAATGGCAGAAGTTCAGGATGCTCTCCACCATTCCATCGCTATGCTCCACCACCCACTGCAGGTTTTCCAGCTGCAAGTCAGTAATGCCCACATGCCCTACCACGCCCTTCTGCTTCAGTTCCACAAGTGCAGGAAGCGTCTCATCCACTACCTTTTGCAATCCGCCTGGCAAAGAGGCCTGAAACTCAATGTCGTGCACATTGATGAGGTCGATATAATCTACTCCAAGGCGCTCCATGCTTTGGTACACACTCTCTGTGGCTCGCCGCGCAGAATAGTCCCAAGAGTTGACACCATCCTTCCCATACCGGCCTACCTTTGTTGAGAGGAAGTACTTGTCCCGAGGAATCTGCTTCAAGGCTTTCCCGAGAACTGTCTCTGCCTTGTAGTAACCATAATAAGGGCTCACGTCGATGAAGTTGATGCCACCTTCGATGGCAGTCTCGACGGCCTTAATGCTCTCTGCCTCTTTTGTTTCGTGGAACACACTACCCAGCGATGAGGCACCAAAGCTGAGGTTGGAAATCTTTAATCCCGTTCTGCCTAATTTTGTGTAACGCAACATTATGTAATTTACGATTTGACAATTTACGATTTACGATTTATTTACGATTTAGTAATTTAACTATTTATTTTCCCCCTCCTTTGGAGGAGCTAGAGGAAGGCTGTTGTTTGAGGCCATTTCTTTTTGGGGCTGGAGGAGGCTGTTGTTTTACTATTTACAGGGCTTATATTACTTTCTGTGCAGCAAAGATACGATTTTTATTCCATTCGCACAAACGAAACTGCAAGAAATTGTTATCTCATGCTGAAGTATCGGCAAATCATCCACGGGACATCTGGAAACTTAGCTTTACTTCTATACTTGATTGGTTTGTCCGCGCTCCATTTCTTTTTTCCTCATTATTTTTTATTTTTTAATTTTGAATTTTAAATTAAATGTCGTACCTTTGCAGATGTTTTTAAAGAAAAAAGAAAAGATGGAATACAATTATCCGTTTTTTAGTATGGTACGTAAGTACGTGAGCAGCAGCGTACTACTTGTTATAGCCACCATTGCGGCACTCATCATTGCCAACAGCCCCATGGGCGACCTCTACCGCAAGTTCTGGGAGTTGCCTGTCAGCCTCAGCCTCGGCGGCTTCAACCTCTTCAGTCACAACGGTCATGCCATGTCCCTGGGAGACTTCATCAACGACTTCCTCATGGCAATCTTCTTCCTGACAGTCGGCCTCGAGATAAAGCGAGAACTGCTCGTCGGCGAGTTGTCGAGCTGGAAGAAAGCTCTTGCGCCAGTCATTGGGGCTTGCGGCGGCATGATTATGCCCGTGATTGTCTTCTTCCTGGTTTGCCCAAAGAACCCCGTTATGGAGCGAGGCATGGCGATTCCTATGGCTACGGATATCGCCTTCTCGCTGGGCTGTCTGAGCATCTTCTCGAGGCGTTGTCCCATTGGCTTGAAGATATTCCTTGCTGCCCTTGCCGTCGCCGACGACTTGGGAGGCATTCTGGTCATTGCCATACGCTATACCGAGCACATCAACTACCTGTATCTCTTCATCTCAGCAATTATTGTGGGCGTGCTTTGCATAGGCAACTGGCGAGGCATCCGCACAAAAGCCTTCTACTTCAACACGGGTATCCTGCTGTGGTACTTCATGTTGGGCAGCGGCATACATGCCACGGTGGCTGGCGTGATACTTGCCTTCTGCATCCCTGCCAATGTACCGAGGGGCACGAAGTTCTATTTGGAGCGCATCCGACACATGTTAGAGCATTTCCCTGAGACAGAAGTCAGCCCCGAAGACCGCAACAAGCCTGTCATGGTGAGCGATGAGGAGATATCGATGCTGAAGGGCGTGGAGTCCGCTGCCGACCATCTTGTCAGCCCGCTTCAGGACATGGAGGATGTGCTGAAAATGCCCGTCAACTACCATATCATCCCGCTCTTCGCCTTTGCAAATGCTGGTGTCAACCTCGAGGGGATGAGCATGATGAGTCTCTTCTCGGGCGTCGGTCTTGCAGTCTTCCTGGGCTTGCTGATAGGCAAGTTCTGCGGCGTGCTGAGCTTCTCTTGGCTCGGCATCAAGCTGGGACTGATGCAAATGCCTGAAAACACAAGCTGGAAGGCGTTTGCAAGCGTCTGCATGCTTTGCGGCATAGGCTTCACGGTAAGTATGTTTATGGCTGCTTTGAGCTATTCGTCAGCCGAACATGCAGATTTGCTGAACGATGCTAAACTCGGCATCCTGTGTGGCACGATTTGCAGCGCCATCATAGGCAGTTTCATGCTTCACAAGTTCCTGCCAGAGGTGCAACCTGAAGAAGAAGAGGTATTAGATTGAGAATTGGTGATTATTATTAAGGAATAGGAGTCGGCATTCCCGAGCAACGAGATTAAGGAATGTCGAGACTAAGGATTCAAGATTAAAGATTAGAAATTCCCACACGAGGAAACCGCTTTTCCCTGCTGTGGGAATTTGCTTTCCTTGCTGTGGGAATCGCTTTTCCTTGCTGTGGGAATCGCTTTTCCTTGCTGTGGGAATCGCTTTTCCTTGCTGTGGGAATCGCTTTTCCTTGCTGTGGGAATTAACTTTCCCTCGTGAAGGGTTTGCCCATGCCTCAGGAACAAGAGTAAATGGCATAATTGAACGACAACGGATCTGACGGATTTGAGGGATTATCTTAGGCAATGACATCGCAACAACTAAGTGCTGAAAGCACGACAGAACATCAGAAATCTCTCCACCCTTTCAGGGTTCCGTTTACCGCTCGTACTGGTTACGGGGGTTCTACCCCCGTCTGTGGCCTTTCCAGCCTTTCAGGCTTCCATTGTGCCCACTGCTATATTATTGCCTTATCTTATCAGCACGGTGCTTTATTCGTATAATTCTTGAAATCCGTGTTCTACAATACCTCCGAAGACTTCAATTGCATGATAATTCATGGGGTTTACATGGAAATTCTGTGTTTAAGATAAAACTTTAAACACGGAAATACCATGAATATCTCACGAATTGGACATGAATTTATGTTTTCGTCGATTTCATTCTTTCATTCTTCCATTTTTTTTCGTACCTTTGTGGCATATTAATTATAAAAAGTTAAAGTTTATGGCTAATGATATTATGACCCGCGCTGCCAACAACATCCGCATACTGGCAGCTTCGATGGTAGAGAAAGCAAAGAGTGGTCACCCCGGCGGAGCGATGGGCGGTGCCGACTTCATCAACGTACTTTACAGCGAATACCTGCAGTTCGACCCAAAGAATCCTACTTGGGAAGGTCGCGACCGCTTCTTCCTCGACCCCGGACACATGGCGCCGATGCTCTATGCGGAGCTGACGCTCACGGGAAAGTTCTCGCTCGACGAGATACAGCAGCTTCGTCAATGGGGTTCCCCTACTCCGGGCCATCCCGAAGTCTGCTATGAGCGCGGCATCGAGAACAGCAGCGGTCCCCTCGGCCAAGGCCACGCCTATGCCGTCGGTGCTGCCATCGCCGCGAAGTTCCTTTATGCGAAAACAGGCAACCCGACCTTCAAGAAAGAGACCATCTACGCCTACATCAGCGACGGCGGCATTCAGGAAGAAGTAAGCCTCGGGGCTGCCCGCATCGCCGGCAACTTAGGGCTCGACAATTTTGTCATGTTCTATGACTCCAACGACATACAGCTTTCGACAGAGACTAAAGTGGTGACTTGCGAAGACGTGGCGATGAGATATCGTGCGCTTGGCTGGGAAGTGATTGACATCAACGGCAACGACGTGGAGCAAATCCGAGGGGCGCTCGACAAGGCAAAAGCCGTGGAAGGCAAGCCGACACTCATCATCGGCCATTGCATCATGGGCAAAGGCGCGCTCAAGGACGACGGCAGCAGCTACGAACGCAACTGCAAGACGCATGGTGCCCCGCTTGGCGGCGATGCTTTCCGCAACACCATCACAAACCTCGGTGGCAATCCCGACGAGCCTTTCGTCATCTTCCCCGAAGTGAAAGCACTCTACGAGGCTCGCCTCAAAGAACTGGAAGGAATTGCTGCCGCTCGATATGAAGAGGAAGAGGCCTGGGCAAAGCAGAACGCCGACAAGGCGGCTCAGCTCAAAGACTGGTTTGCAGGTAAGCTGCCGAAGATAGCCTGGGAGAGCGTCGAGCAAAAGCCGAATGACGCAACCCGCAACGCCTCAGCCACTTGCCTCGCGCTCCTCGCAAAGCAGGTGCCCAATATGATTGTCAGCTCGGCCGACCTCAGCAACTCCGACAAGACGGACGGCTTCCTGAAAGGTGGCGCGACTGTCATCTCTCGCAACAACTACGGCGGAAACTTCCTGCAAGCTGGTGTTGCCGAGTTGACGATGGCTTGCTGCTGCATCGGCATGATGCTTCATGGCGGCGTGGTAACGGCTTGCGGCACGTTCTTCGTCTTCTCCGATTACATGAAGCCCGCCGTCCGTATGGCTGCCCTGATGCAAGTGCCCGTGAAGTTCATCTGGACGCACGACGCTTTCCGTGTCGGCGAGGATGGTCCGACGCACGAACCCGTCGAGCAGGAAGCGCAAATCCGCTTGATGGAGAAGCTGAAGAACCACAGCGGCAAGAACTCTGTGCTTGTCCTCAGACCTGCAGATGCCAAGGAGACCACTACGGCTTGGGCGATGGCGATGGAGAATACCGGCTCACCTACTGCCCTTATCCTCAGTCGTCAGAACATCGAGAACCTGCCCGAAGGCAACGACTACGAACAGGCTCGCAAGGGCGGCTACATCGTGGCAGGAAGCGACGAGAATCCCGATGTGGTTCTGGTAGCAACGGGTTCGGAAGTCAGCACCCTCGTGGCAGGAGCAAGTCTCCTTCGGGGGGACGGCTACAAGGTTCGCATAGTAGATGTCCCGAGCGAGGGCCTCTTCCGCAATCAGCCTATCGCTTATCAGAAGAGCGTAGTGCCTGAAGGAGCAAAAGTCTTCGGCCTGACAGCCGGTCTGCCCGTCAACCTGCAAAGCTTCCTCATCGGAGCTCATCCAAGCAGCACCATTTGGGGCCTTGAAAGCTTCGGCTTCTCCGCTCCATACAAAGTGCTCGACGAGAAACTCGGCTTCACAGCAGAAAATGTATATAATCAGGTAAAGAAGATATTATCATGATTGGACTTGCAAGTGATCATGCTGGCTTTCCGCTCAAGCAACATGTAAAGCAATACCTTGCAGAGAGGGGCATCGAGTTTCACGACTACGGGACTTATAGCGAGGAGAGCTGCGACTATCCGGACTTCGGGCATGCTTTGGCAAAAGGCATAGAGGCGGGCGAGTGCGGGCAAGGCATTGCCATCTGCGGCAGCGGAGAAGGCATCAGCATCACGCTCAACAAGCATCAAGGCATTCGTGCCGCTCTTTGCTGGATTCCCGGTGCTGGTGATGCCTGGCCGATTCATCACGAACGAGGAGGCCGATGCCATCATGGACGAATACCTCTCGACTTCCTTCGAAGGCGGCCGTCATGCAAGACGAGTCGCAAAGATTCCTGTTCAAGAAGCATAATATAAATATGTATAAGAAAGCCTTCATCGTCCTTCTTGCTCTTATCTCACTAACAGGGCAGGCAGAGGAAAGGAAAGTCATTAGTCAAACTGATGGCAGCATTACATTCGTGGTTGAAGAAGGCCTGGAGCCTATAACTGAGCGATATAAGCACTTTTATGATGGCGAGCAAATGGCAAAAGCCATCCTGAGCAAAGACAAGACGATTTTTAATGATGCCTACTATAACATCGTTGCCACAAGCTTTGCCGATGCAAAGAACCTGAGGAATCCGGAAAAGGATGCTTTCTTTCAGAGCGTGTTGAGAGCGTACAAGATGCACAAGTCCCTTACGCTTTCGCCCGATATGGTATGGTTGCTCATCAGCCAAGGCTTTGCACGATACGTGAACGCCCATAGCGAAGCGCTTCGCCCTCAACTGGTCAACCATGCAGGCAAGATGGATTTGGCGATAAAGACCGAGCAGGACCTGTTTTCAGGGAAAGCTGATTATGCGAAACTGATTGGCGAGTTTGCAGCTGAGATAGAGAAATACACGAAGGAAGACATCGCGCAAACCCTAACGGCAGACTTCTCGACGACTACACTTGCCGAGCGTGTCGCCTCGCAAATAACGCTGATGGAAAGCGTGAAGTGGTACTTCGAATACCTCGTCGAATATGCGGCTTGCGGCATTCCCACAATCACGCTCAAGGGAACACCAGCCGACTGGCAACGTGTGCTCGACAAGACTCGCAAGCTCTCACAATATGGACTTAGCGATTGGACCAAAAGTTTGGAGCCAATACTGACGCAATTCGTCCTTGCTGCAGAAGGCAAGCCCAATCAATCTTTCTGGCAGGACATCATCAAGAAAGGGCCGATAGACAGGCTTAAAGGCGGCGGATGCAGTAAAGAAAAGCCAACCTTCTTGAACGGATGGTTGCTGAAACTCTTTCCTGACGAGAACGGACTAACGCTCGACAGCGTTTTCCACGAGAAGGAAATGCCATCGGAACGCGTTTCTGTAGGCTTCAAGTACCGCAAACTCGACCCCGATAAAGGCATCGTTATAAGCGAGACGCCAATGGAACTCTTGGCAGGATTCATCGGAGCAGAGGAAGACACACTTACCAACACCATTACGCCTCAAATTGGTTGGATTATGCGTCAAACAGAGACAGAAGAAGAGCTGTTTGCCGACCTACAGAAGAAAAAAGATAAGGATCTCAATCTCAAGGTAACGGAAGTGCCCGAGATGCTTGCCAAACTGCAGCACATCAGGAGCCTAAAACTAACATTTACGGACGATATCGTGCTACCCGAATGGTTCGACCAAATCAAAATCGATAACTTTATTATTTGGGGCAAGCTTACAAAGATTGAGGATTTGCCCCAAGTGCTTGACAAAATAAAACAGATTTATTATCTGAATATTTATCTCAACCAAGACCCCAACTTTATCAGTCTTTACATCAGAAGTGAGAAGAGAGACACAGAGACTCTGGAAACTGCAAAGCCCCATCATATCAAAAATCTTAGCCTCGATTTCAAAGGAAAAGCCGAGCTGCCTGAATGGTTGAACGACCTCAACTTTGACCATCTCACCATCTGGGGTAAGATGACAAAAGCAGAGAAGAGAAGTCTTTCGAAAAGCTTGAAGAAAGCAAACATCAGGAAATTCGAGATACGGTAACGTGGATAGTATGCAAACTTAACGTGTTACGATAGCAAACATAACGTGGAGTGTTTGGACATTTAGCTGGCGATATTTAGTCTTCTCCCTTTGCTCGTCCTCGTACAACCCTATTCAACAAGGAGAGCCCGAAGTGTTCTTCGAGCTCTCTTTATATTATATAATATAATGTATTACCTTGCGCTGGTGAACTCGTCGAGGAAGCGGACGTCGTTCTCGGAGAACATGCGGAGGTCCTTCACCTGGTACTTCAGGTTCGTGATGCGCTCGATGCCCATACCGAAAGCGTAGCCTGTATAGATGCTGCTATCGATGCCGTTTGCGTCGAGGACAGCGGGGTCCACCATTCCGCAACCGAGTATCTCGAGCCAACCGCTGCCCTTACACATCGAGCAGCCCTTGCCGCCGCAAATCGAGCAGCTGACGTCCATCTCGGCAGAGGGTTCCGTGAAGGGGAAGTAGCTGGGGCGGAGGCGTATCTTCGTCTCGGGGCCGAAGAGCTCTTGGGCGAAGAGGAGGAGCACTTGCTTGAGGTCTGTGAAGCTGACATTCTTGTCAACATACAAGCCTTCAATCTGGTGGAAGAAGCAATGTGCACGTGCGCTCACGGCTTCGTTGCGGTAAACGCGGCCAGGGCAAAGGATGCGGATGGGCGGTTGTGTCTTCTCCATCACGCGCGACTGCACGCTGCTGGTATGCGAGCGAAGGATGATGTCGGGATGCGACTCCACGAAGAACGTGTCCTGCATGTCGCGGGCTGGATGGTCGTCGGCAAAGTTCAGGCTGCTGTAGACGTGCCAGTCGTCCTCCACCTCCGGGCCTTCTGCAAGGGTGAAACCGAGGCGGCTGAAGATGTCAACAATTTCATTCTTGACAATCGTCAAGGGATGGCGCGAGCCAAGCGTAATGGGATAAGGCGTGCGGGTGAGGTCGATGGCGCTCGAACCGCTGGCAGCACTCTCTCCTGCACCTTCCTTCAGGGCGTTTATCTTCTCCAATGCGAGGTTCTTCAGTTCGTTAATCTTCATGCCGACCTCTTTCTTCAGTTCTGCGGGGACGCTCCTGAAGTCGTTCATCAACTGCGAAATCTCGCCTTTCTTGCTCAAATACTTGATACGCAGAGCCTCTGCCTCCTGAGCATTTTTAGCTTGAAGAGCAGCGATTTCCTGCATCAATTGTTCTATTTTCTCAATCATAAAGAGCCAATTTATCTGTTTTCGCGTGCAAAGATACAAAAAAATGGAGAATGAAGAACGAAGAATGAAGAATTCTTTGTACTTTTGCACGATTTTATGTCGTTTGGTTGCAGAATGAGCATCAAGTTTAAGGTCATTGGGAGCATCGTGGCGGTTATGGTCGTCGCCCTGCTTTCATGCACTCGCCAGGGCGAATCCACCTCTTCCTTCGACTTTCCCGAAGAGGAAGAGTTGAACGACAGCCTTCCTTTCATAGAAGAGGTGGAGGAGGAACTCGGCATCGGCGAGGAGAAGGCCCCTCAGCTCGACGGACTCTTCAACGACTTCCTCTACGCCTACCTCCACAGCCATTCCCTGCGGCAGAAACGTACCGCCAGCCCTTTGCGACTGGAGCATTCCGAGCGACCGGCCGAGATGCTCGAGCAGTTCGACGCCGAGTTCGAGTTCAGTTTCCTTTCGGGAGAGTACTTCACGACGCTCTACGGCAACGCACGGCAAATGCAGGCGGAAGACGATGAGGAACTCGAAGAAGATTCGCTCGTCTGCCTGCAACGCATCAACCTCAACGACGGCACGATTCGCAACTTCCAGTTCGTCCGCGAGGATGGGCAATGGAGGCTCGAGTTCATCCGCGAGGGAACGTTCGCCGACGACGACCTCAGCGACTTCCTCAACTTTTATGCCCACTTCTGCTCCGACAGCATCTTCCAAGCGCAGTCCATAGCCGACCCACTGCAAATCGTGATGCAAGACTCTGAGGACGAAGAGGGTAGCATCAACGGCATCATCGACGCCGACCAATGGGAGACGTTCTGTTCGGAGGTGCCGAGCGGCATCATCTCCAACATCCGCAAGGGGCAGACCTATGGCGGGCGAAGGATATTGCTGAGAAAAAGCGGCCTCTCGAACGGTCTGCAAGAGGTATTCACTTTCACTAAAGAACGAACCGGTTGGCACCTGACAAGATATGAGAATTGAGAACACCTTCGGCATAGAAGCAAAAGCTCCTGCCATCATTACCTTTGACTCGGAGAGATGTCTGATTAATGAGCTTCGCATTCTCCACAAATACGACGCCAGCATACGCCTCATGCTTATCGGATGCGGCAGCAACCTGCTCTTCCTCGACGACTTCAAGGGCTACCTAATGAAGTCGGAAATCAGAGGCATAGACGTGAAACAAGAGACTGATGACGAGGTGCTTGTAGAGGTCGGTTCGGGCGAGATATGCGACGAGTTCATCGCCGAAGCAATCCGAAGAGGCTGGTACGGGATGGAAAATCTCTCGCTCATTCCGGGACAGATAGGAGCGGCTGCCGTGCAGAACATCGGCGCCTATGGCGTGGAGGCGAAGGACGTGATAGAAGAGGTGAAGGGCATCAAGCTCGACGACTGCTCGGAGCGCATCTGGAAGCAGAAAGACTGCGGATATGGCTACCGTCAAAGCATCTTCAAGAGCGAATTGCAGGGCCAGTACGCCATCACTTGCGTCACTTTCCGCCTCAGCAAGCGCTTCGAGCCCAAGCTTCAATACGGTGGCCTCATGGGAGCCATCGGGCAGTCAGGACTCTCGCCGGAAACGCTTACGGCAGAGGAGTTGCGCAACATCATCATCGACATCCGCCGAGCCAAGCTTCCCGACCCGAAAGTGCAGGGCAACGCGGGCAGTTTCTTCAAGAACCCGGTCGTGGAGAAGGAGAAGGCAGAACAGCTTCTTTCCCAATATCCTGCGATGCCACACTACCCGGCAGGCGAGGGAAAAGTCAAGCTGGCAGCGGGCTGGCTGATAGAGCAGGCTGGCTGGAAGGGCAAGAGCCTCGGGCCGGCAGCCGTCCATGACCGCCAAGCGCTTGTGCTCGTCAACAAAGGCGGAGCCACCGGACGCGACATCCAACGACTCTCTGAAGCCATCCAAAAAGACGTCAACGAACGCTTCGGCATCGAACTGGAGCCGGAAGTGAACTTCATTACTTCAATTCATAATTCATAATTCATAATTCTCAATTCATAATTCATAATTCTCAATTCATAATTTTTCTGCCTCACCCCAACCATCTCCAGGAGAAGAGGTAATAAATGGTAAATGGTAAAATGGTAAATGAAAGATGGGTAAGATGAAGATAACTTTCCTCGGAACAGGCACCAGCATTGGCGTGCCGCAAATCGGTTGCCAATGCGAGGTATGCACGAGCAGCGACCCTCGCGACCGCCGCTTGCGGGCTTCGGCGCTCTTCGAGGAGGGCGAGACAAGGCTCCTCATCGATTGCGGGCCCGACTTCCGCGAGCAGATGCTACGCATCAAAATGCAGAAGCCGCTCAGCGCCGTCCTCATCACCCACGAACACTACGACCACGTAGGCGGCATCGACGACTTGCGCCCATTTACCTTCGAGCACGACCTGCCACTTTATGCCGACGACTATGCCTGCAGGCACCTGCGGCAACGACTGCCCTATTGCCTGGTTCGGCACACCTATCCGGGCATTCCCAAGCTGGAACTGCACGAGCTGAAAGAGGGCGACAAACTGCATTTCTGCGACCTCGAAGTGACCGCCATTCGCGTCATGCACGGCGAACTGCCCATCCTCGGATACAGAATCGGCGACGTGGCCTACCTGACTGACATGACCGAGCTGTTCGACTCGTCGCTACCCCTGCTCGAAGGCATCAAGCTGCTCATTATCGGTGCTTTGCGCCACACACCCCACAAGACCCATCAAACCGTGGAGCACGCCATCGCATTCAGCCAAAGCCTCGGGAACATCCCCACCTACTTCATTCACATGTGCCATCAAGCGGGCCTCTATGCAGTCGAGGAGCAGAAACTCCCCCACGGGTTCCACTATGCCTACGACGGGCTGGTGCTTGAGATTTGATGCAAATTCTCATTCTACGTAGCACGGAAACCACGAAAAGTTTCTTTTCCTGTCACACAGAAAACACGGAAAAACACAGAAAATTTATAATTAGGTCCCTCCAGGAATGAAAGAAATGAAAGAAAAAAACAAATTTCTTTCATTTCTGCGGAACATTTTTACTGCATTCGAGTGCCAATTCTTTCGATGAAATGGGCATTTTTTGCATCCGGAGGCGCTGATTTATATCGCACAGATATTGATTTTTTATCACACAGAAATCACGGAAAAACACAGAAAGATATATTTCTGCGAGACTTAAAAGCCAATCGTTTCCTATGCGAAAAGAATCTTTTCTGTGATTTCTGTGATTTCTGTGATTTCTGTGTGAAATATTTTGTGGCTTTTCATCTGCGAATAATCAAAATTTTGAACTAAACAAACACTTTAAACATTGTTTTTTGAGAGAAAAAGAGCAGGGGCAATATTATATATATATAAAATTAATAAATAATATGTAATTATTGATTTATATATATAGCAAACCCCATGTGTCCCGCTAAACAATGTTCAAAGTGTTTGTTCAATTTATTCTATATTTTACTCGC
>CACXLY010000027.1 GCA_902768605.1 uncultured Bacteroidales bacterium | reverse complement strand
AAGACGCTTCCCCAATGAACCTGAGTATCATCAGGCAGTAGAAGAGGTGCTGGGCACTATCGAAGAAGAGTACAACAAGCACCCCGAGTTTGAGAAGGTAAACCTCATCGAACGTCTCTGCATTCCCGACCGCGTGTATCAGTTCCGCGTGACTTGGATGGACGATAAGGGTCAGATTCAGACCAATATGGGTTATCGCATCCAGCACAACAACGCAATAGGCCCGTACAAGGGCGGCATCCGCTTCCACGCAAGCGTGAACCTGGGCATCCTGAAGTTCCTTGCCTTCGAGCAGACCTTCAAGAACTCGCTGACGACATTGCCTATGGGCGGCGGCAAGGGCGGCTCGGACTTCTCTCCCCGCGGCAAGAGCAATGCCGAGGTGATGCGCTTCTGCCAGGCCTTCATGCTTGAGCTGACGCGCCACATCGGCCCTGACACGGACGTTCCTGCAGGCGACATCGGCGTCGGCGGTCGCGAGGTCGGTTACATGTTCGGCATGTACAAGAAGCTGACACGCGAGTACAGCGGCGTGCTGACGGGCAAGGGCCTCGAGTTCGGCGGCTCGCTGATTCGTCCCGAAGCTACGGGCTACGGCACCGTCTATTTCCTCCGCGCCATGCTGAAGACGAAGGGCGACACCGTGGAAGGCAAGAAGGTGCTCATCTCCGGCGCAGGCAACGTGGCTCAGTATGCTGCCGAGAAGGTGCTGCAGCTGGGCGGCAAGGTGATGACGATGAGTGACTCCGACGGCTACATCTACGACCCGGACGGCATCGACCGTGAGAAGCTCGACTACATCATGGAGCTGAAGCAGGTTTATCGCGGTCGCATCAAGGAATACATCGACCACTATCCCAATGCGAAGTACGTGGGCGACGGCGCTAAGCCTTGGTACGAGAAGGCTGACATCGCTCTGCCATGCGCCACTCAGAACGAGCTGAACGAGGAGCAGGCAAAGGCCTTGGTTGCCAACGGCTGCATTGCAGTTGCCGAAGGTGCCAACATGCCCAGCACTCCCGGCGCAATCCGCGTCTTCCAGGAAGCTAAGATTCTTTACTCTCCGGGCAAGGCATCGAATGCCGGCGGCGTGAGCGTGAGCGGCCTCGAGATGTCGCAGAACTCAGAGCGTCTCAGCTGGAGCGCCGAAGAGGTGGATGCCAAGCTGCTCTGGATTATGGAGAACATCCACGAGAATTGCGTGAAGTACGGCACACAGCCCGATGGCTATGTCAACTACGTGAAGGGTGCCAACGTGGCCGGCTTCATGAAGGTTGCCAAAGCTATGATGGCCCAAGGCATCGTCTGAGCCATCAAAGGTTCACCCTTTGAATGGCCCAAGGCATCGTATAGCGGAAAGCTCGGCGAGCGAAGCGAAGCCAAGTATTTTCGCTATGATGGCCCAAGGCATCGTATAATAGCCCCCTCCAACTCCCCCAATAGCCTCACCCCTAACCCCTCTCCCGCAGGAGAGGGGAGCACAGGGTCAGATACAGCAAGAGCCCGTCTATGTTTCGAACATAGGCGGGCTTACATTTTAATCAGACCTTAAGGACTCTAAGGACCTTAAGTACTATAGGAACTATAAGAACTATAGGAACTAAAAAGCCCCTCTCCGGCGGGAGAGGGGCAGATGGTGAGGCTATTTAACCAAAGCCTCGAGCGAGCTTAGTTTTTCTCTTACTTAACGACCTTGAGCTGCGCTCGAGCTCTTTCACGTTCGGAAGAACTCGAGCGGGCTCAGTTCTTCTCTTACTTAACCAAGACCTTCTTGCCGTTCACGATGTTGATGCCGCGCTGCTTCTTGTTGAGGCGCTGGCCTGCAACGTTGTAGATGACTTCGTCCTGGCCACCCTTCACAGAGCTGATGCCTGTGATGATGTCGTTGTCGCCAGCGTTCAGGAGAATCTTGTCGTAGGCCGACAGGTCAAAATACGAAGTATCAAAATATAAATACGGCTCGAATGCCTTCAGCGGATATCCTGCCAAAAGGGTTGTAAACGTGTTGCCATCATCGGACAGCACATAGTTTGCAGGATAGTCAGTGTCTGTATTGAATAAGTAATAAAGGGATTTATAGCAATAGAGTTCGTGGGAGGTTCCCAACTCGTAAGTATTGCCATAAGCGCTAACGTCAACCTTATTGAAGACGGGATTGACGAGGTCGGTGCTGCCATTCCACTTGATGTAGTATGGCGTGCCAAACTTGATAGTTGACTGAGGCGTGGGGCAGTTGATGAGGAGATAGCTTTCCAGCTCTGAATAACTCTCTGCCATCCTTACATCAGCTCCGGCAAGCGGACTGTTCTCCACATCAACGTCGAAGGGCAGACAGATGGCTTGCCATACACCGCTCTTGAGGGTGAGGTTGTTGATGGTGACGTTGGCAAGATTGCCATGGTTATTAATTACCTCGTCACCCATGGTGCCGTTTTGTCCAAGATTGTCAAGCGCGATGTCCACGGGATCGGCTGTGCGGGTCGTGAAGGTGAAGACATCGGATACTGCATCGGGTTCGCCCGTCATCTGGCCGCTCACTTGAAGCTCGTAGAGTGTGTTGGGCGTCAAGTCCTTGAGTGCTATCTCGGACTTGGTGGCGTACTTGGTTACCCATTCACCCAGAGTTGTGGTGAAGATGTCGATGTCGTCGATAGAGAGTGTCGTTTTGTCGTAGTCTTTATGATGGAAGGCTATGTAGCCCTGCTGTCCTGCGAAAGCACTCAGGTCGAGCTCGACAATATTCCAATCATCGCTAGCAGCTTCGGTCATTGGACGCAACACTTCCGTGAAGTCTGCCTCGGCAATACCAGTCGTAGAGACAAGCACTTCGTAGCTGTCACCCCAAGAGCTATACTCCAAGTACCTCAATGTGCCATTCAGGTCAACCAAAGGACTGATGAGCCAATTGTCGGCATTCAAAGCACCGGGACTGTCTGCCCAACTATAAGAGACTGCGCGGCCGCTACCACTAATGAACCAGCCGTCATAACCTGAAAGAGCTTCGGCGTCGGTGTAGACTGTCCAGCCAAGCGAAGTGAGGTCGCCGCTATCGAAGTTTTCTGAGTAGAGTACTGTTTCTTTACGTGATCTGTATTTCACTTCGTACATCTCGCTGTAGCCCGTCCAGCTGACGTCGGCCGTAGTGGCTGCAGGATTGACAGCGAAGTCGGCAGGTGCTGGATTCTTCGCCAAAGTGGTAAAGGTTTGGACGCCTGTGGTGGTGTAAGGCTGTCCATTCATATTGCCAATCACTTCAATCTCGTACTCGGTGTCGTACTCCAGTCCTTGGATGGTGGCTGTCAGGTCCTTTGTCTCGATAGTCTGCCAAGGCTCGTCCTCAAAGGGTATGGATAAGCTGATGTCGTCGACGATGAGCTTGAACTGGTCGGTGCAGTCGTAGTGACGGATGGCGATGTAGCCCATCTGTCCCTCGTAAGCACTCAGATCGGCAGTATATTCATGATAAGTGCCTGTGGTAGCATGTACTGGCAGAACCTGGACGAAGTCGGCCAAATCTGTACCTGTCGTCGATACATAGAAGGCGAAACGCTCCATGTTGTCGTAGGAATCCTGACCAACCAGCCAAGCACTGAATAAGCCCTTCAGCTCGAGCTGCGGACTGATGAGCCAGTTGTCGGGTGTCAGAGGTGCAGAGCCACCCATGTCATAGCTTTCAGAATACAGACAAGCCTGGCCGGAATGGTATTTGTAGCCTGACACACCTACATAAGAAGACCAATTGAAGCCGTCGCCATCGGCATCTATAGTTGTCCAGCCGGCAGGCAACTCACCGCTCGTGGTCAGGCTCTCGAAGTCCTCAGTCCAGAAGGGTACTGGCGGAGGAGTAGGCTTTCTGTAGCGTACGGTGTAGCTGTTGCTCTGTCCTTCCCATGCAACGTTTACGCCGCCGGGTGTCGGGGTGATTGCTGCGAAGGTTGGGTCATAATTATACTTCGTAGTCTTGAAGAAGAAGTAGTCGCCGCTCCATTTGCTATAGACCTCGTTCTCTGCATCGATGACGGCACGCACCCATACATGATAATACATGTCTTTCTCCAGGCCTGTCAGGACGAAGGTAGTGGTGCCAGCATCAACTATTCTCTCTGTGCCATTATCATCCTGGACAAAGAGTTGCCATGCAGTAGCGTCGCAATTGTCGGTCCACTTGAGAATTGCGCTGTGCGGTGTCGTCTCGAGGACGGTTTCCACGACTGGAGAGGGATAATGCTCCGGAGTATTGAAGCCGCCTCTGAGCCATGACGAGAGGTCGCCTCCATCGTTGCCCTGCACTTCCACGAAGTAGCCGGTATCCTCGTCGAGTCCTGTCAGCTGGTAGGTTGGTTCGGTGAGGTCGTACACATACGTCCATTCATCCGCGTCGTAGCGCTTGTACCTGAGGTTCCACATCGCGCCACGGCCGTCCCACGTGATGGTGGCTCCTTCCCAAGTGACATCGGTGACGTCGATGGTGGTCGGGGTAAAGCTGAGGCCCTTTTCGTTGAACTTAATCAGGTTCCTTACGTCTTTTAGTTCGCCTGTATAGCCGCCCAGATAGCCTGGGACGTAGTTATAGTCGTCGCCGCAAATCATCAGGGCTGAGGCTGTTGCTGCACCCACGACGAAGGAAGGCTCGCCTTCAGCAGTGGCGCCGGTATTGTCGTCCACGATGACAGCGAGGTTGTCCGCACCGTTGTAGTCGAAGTACTTGTCGAATCTGATGGTAGTCCATTCGCCCGACTTGAATGTGACGTCGCCCTGGAAGACGTAGTCGCCGTCGGAATAGGCAATCCAATCCTGACTGTGATTGAATTGCGAGATATCGGTGTGCTGGAGGCGAACGGTGATGTTGCGTGTCACTTCGGCACCGGCATTGTAGAAGCTGATGCTGGAGATGGCAGAAGCGCCGAGCATCTCGTATGAATTATATATCTGCTGCGATACGGAGTACATGTTGGAGGACATCACGGGCAAGGATTTGTCTGTAGCATCTCCGATGGTCACTCCTTCGTTGAAGCGTACCTTATTCCTATCGTTTAAACGATAGTGACTGTATGAAGAATAGTTGCTCAGCGAAAGTGGCTCAGCATCCGCGTAAGTCACTATGGTTTTTTGTTCAGGTTCATTTGATACGATGAAGCTTCCGCTTCCTTCGTCATGATTGGAGTTGTCGGCCACTATGACGGCGAGGTTCGACTCATTGCTGTAGGCGAAGGGGATGTCGAACGGTATGGTGGTCCAGCTGTTTGAATTGAAGGTCACGTCGCCGCTGAAGACCATGTTGGCATTCGTGTAGCTGATCCAGTCATCGTCGTCGGCAAACGCTTCCTTATCTGTCTGCACGAGATAGATGTTGATGGTGCGGGTCTTCTCATCAGCGATGTTGTAGAAGCTGATGCTGTTGAGGGTTCTCGACTCGCCCACTTCCTCCTTCGAGTATATCTGCTGCGACAGGGAATATTTATAGAAAGAATATACTGGAATTACGCCTCTAGTATTATTATCTTTTATCTCAAACTTGAAATAGTCGTTGAAGGTGAACTTAGCCCAGTTGTGAGCGCTCATGGCCAGCCTGGTGCCCGCGAACTCGTTGATGTTCGTCAGGTCGGGCACTACGTCGTTGCTGAAGTAGGTCAGGGCCGTGTTGGCGGACGTTGGCACGTAATAGAACCTGTTGGTATTGCTTTCCGCCTTGCTGGGATTGAGGTCGTAGAAGCAGACCAGGAGGTTGCTGCCGTCATAGGGGAACGGCTTGTCGAGGTTGATGGTCACCCATCCTTTGTAGTCAACTGCCGGGGCAGAGAGTGTGCCGGACCAGTAGAGGTCGGACTCCTCGACAGGAACCATGTCGGTGTCGCTGTCGAACTGCGACTTGGTGGTCAGCTTCAGGTAGAGCCTCAAGCCGCTCATCCTGAGTTGGTCGATGGTCTCGCTTGTCCAGTCGCGATAGAACGAGATGGAGGTGATGGTACTTGACGTCATTCCCAGCTCAGCACCAGTGTAGATCTGCTGCGAAAGGGAGTAAGCGAAGTAAGGATTGGTGGGGAACTGGTTCGTGAGCTTGTTGGTCTCCATCGTTCCAACCTCCACCTCAACTGCATTTGCCATGCTGAATCCTATCAGCATAAGCAACGTCATGAGTAATGTTTTACGTTTCATAATGTTACTTATTAGGGTTAATAAAATACTTTTTTCCGGTGTAAAGTTACGACTTTTTATTTGCTCTGCAAACATTTTTTAACAAAAATATGTTAGAATACAGCAAAAAATCCATTTTCGTATGCTGAAAAGCAGAAAACAGGGCATTTAAGGACGAATTATCCGCACAAAAGCGCCGCACCTCCCTGCAGAAGCATCGGACGACGCCACAGCAAGGAAGACCCGATGCCACAGCAAGGAAATCTCCACGCCACAGCAAGGAAGACCCGATGCCACAGCAAGGAGTTTTTAATCCTCCGCCGACATGGAATCCGTGGCCGTAAACAACGACTACAGACTAAACTATATAGACCGCGGATTGAACTTCAGCAACAACGGATTTAACGGATTTAACGGATGACTTTTTCTACCACGAATTGCACGAATTGACACGAATCATTTTCACTGGGAACTAAAGACAACGGATTGCACGGATTTAACGGATTATTATAATTCGTGCAATTCGTGGTTAAGAATAATTCTTTCTGTGCTTTCTGTGTGACAAAAACTCCTTTCCTCCTAAACTCCTTAGATTACGGATTGGACGTATTTCTTTTGTCTAAGGAGTTGAGGAGTGAGGGAGTGTCCTCGTTGGAAGAAAAATGTTCGTGCAATTCGTGGTTTAAAATAGAGCTATCAATCCGTGCAATCCGTTGTTCTTAAATTCTTGCCGGGTAATCAGAAACATCTTGTCAAGTTATTTCTTCTGATGTACCCAGCCGTCGTCGCCTATCTCGAGGCGGTAGAGAACCGCCTTGCGACCCTCCTTGTAGCGGCCCCAGAAGTAGGCGTGGCAAAGGTAGAACATCTCGCCGCTCGGGGTGCGGACCATCGTGCCGTGACCGCAGCTCTGGAGCCCACCATCGGCTCCCTCTAAATCTCCCCTCGGGGAGACTTCCTTTTTCTCCCCCTCGGAGGAACCAGAGGGGGGCTCTCCCTCCAGTATCGGATTCCCTTCGTACTTCTCCCACGGGCCTTCGATGCTATGGCTGCGGGCCACGCTGACGGCATAGTCGCTGCGGGGCGAACAGCAGTCGCGGATGCTGTAGAGAAGGTACCACCACTCGCCCTCACGGAAGACGCACTGCCCCTCCATGCCCTGCCGCTCGTCGTCGCGAAGCAGCATGAAAGGCTCGCCCTGGAGGTGCAGGCCGTCGTCGGAGAGCTTCTGACAAAGCAGTTCAATCGGGCGCTTGCTGGGGTCGAGGCCGTAAGCCTTCCAGGTGATGTAGAGCTGCGTGCCGTCGCGGAAGACGAAGGCGTCGATGGCCTCGTTGGTGGTCTTGACCAAAGGCCCGTAGTCCCGGAACTTGCCTTCCGGTCCGTCGGCCATCGCCACGCCGATGCAGCTCGTGCTGTCGCTCTTCTGCCGCGCCGTATAGTAGCACATCGTACGCCCGCTGAGGTCGAAGAGCTCGGGCGCCCAGAAGCTGCCGCACGTCCAGTCGGGCCACTCGTCGAAGACGAAGCCCATCGGCTCCCACGTCAGCAAGTCCTTCGAGCGATAGCGCTGATAGGCCTGCGGCTTGTTGCCCGAGGTGGCTGCCGCGTAGTAGGTGTCGCCCACGCGAATGACGGAAGGGTCGGGCGCGTCGGCATCGATGACAAGCCTCACCCCATCCCTCTCCAAGAGAGAGGGGGACATTTGCGGATATATTATCTCAGGAACATATTTCAAGCCCTTGACGCTCCCTTTGTTCACCCCTCCTTTGGAGGGGCTGGGGGAGGCTGTCCATTTCAGGGGCACGCTCGTCAGGAGCCAATGCTTGCCGTGCGTGTTGTTGCCTTGGTAGAAGAGGTGCGTTTGGCCTTGCCTGTCGCGAAAGACGCAGGGATGGCCGCTCTCGCTCTCGTTCCAGTCGCCCGGCAGGCCGTTGCGGAGGAAAGGCTGGTCGGAGCAGCGCTGCCAATGGATGCCGTCGTTGCTGACTGCCAGGCCAATCTGCTGCGGGCAGTTGTTGTAGTTGGCGGCATAGAACATGTAAAGCTTTTTCTTGTACTCTATGACCGTCGCTCCCTCACAGCACTTGCCCTCCCACGGCAGCTGTGGCTCGAGGATAGGCGCATCGAGCGCCAAGGTCCAGTCGCTTCGGCGGAAATCCGTGCCCAGGGGAGCCGTTGCCACGCCCAGCAGCTGCCGCTCGAACTGCGGGTCGCGGGTGGCGAAATAGAGGAAGTACTTGCCCCTGAAGGCCACGACCTCGGCATCGATGGCCCGCCCGCAATTCCACGCTCCCGTCGGCCGGAAGATGGGGTTCGACGGGTCGCGCTCGAAGGTCAGGCCGTCCGTGCTCCAGGCATGGCAGATGGCATCGGTCCGTCCGCCCCCATAGGTCTGATAGAAGAGGTGGATGGTGTCGTTCCTCACCAAAGCACCTGGGGCACAAAGGCCCTTTGCCTCGTAGTCTGCCCCGGGCGTTATCTCCCCAATCCGACGCCAGCCCTTCAGGTCGTCGCTCTCAGCAATACCGATGTTCCAGCCCTCCCAGTCGCTGCTCTTATGAGGCGGAATGCTGTAGTACATCAGGTAGCGCCCTTGATGGAAGACTACAATCGGGTCTTTGGCAAAGAGCGTACCGGTGCGGCTGTCGTCGCCATAAATGAACTCGTAAGCGTGACAAAGGTTGCCGGCAAGCAGACAGGCTGCAAGCAGCAGGAAGTGTAGGTGTTTCATCTTTTGTCTATCGTAAAATCGTACGTCATTTGATATTTCTTGTGCAAAAATACGAAAAAATAGTTCATGCTTTATGCTTCTTCGTTCATAATTCGTTATTTCTTCGTACTTTTGCAAGAAAAAACGAACGAAAACGATGCAAAGGCTCCTTTTTCTCCTTCTCTTCGTGGTGTCGGCGCTCCGCGTCGCTGCCATCGACACGCAAGTCCCCGAACTGCACTGGACGTTGCCCACCACGCTCGGCGGCATCCGGCAGGAACTCTCCGACCTCAAGATAACGGCCGAGCCCATGCCCGCCTCTATTATGTGTCAAGGTAAATATAATATGGATGTGCAGGACGAAGCTGTCGGTGTGAGCAAGCCCGAAAGGTATTGGACGGTGAAGCGCGACATGACGCTTGCCAGCGTGCCCTACGTCACGCTCGGCGTCGCCCTGCATGCCGTCAAGCGCGATGTGCGAAAGGTGAACAACGACATCAACGAGGGTTTCCACAACAAGGCCGACGACTACATCCAGTACTCGCCATTGCTGCTCACGTGGGGACTGAAGGCGACGGGCTACGAAGGCCGCTCGCAATGGGGGCGGCTGCTGGCCAGCAACGCCCTCTCGGCCGTCATCATGGCTGGCCTGGTGAACGGCATCAAATACTCCGCAGCAGAGGAGCGCCCCGATGGCTCCACATCCAACTCCTTCCCCTCCGGCCATACCGCTACGGCCTTCATGGCTGCCACCATTCTGCATAAGGAATACGGCCTGACGCGCAGCCTTTGGTACAGCGTAGGCGGCTATGCCGTCGCCACCGGCATCGGCGCTTTCCGCGTGATGAACAACAGGCATTGGGTCAGCGACGTGATGATGGGCGCGGGCATCGGCATCCTCTCCACCGAGCTGGGCTATGCGCTCTCCGACATCATCTTCAAGGACAAGTACACCATCCGGCGCGAGATGGAGAACTTGAACGACTTGAGCGAGCACCCGTCGTTCTTCACCTTACAGGCTGGCGTCGGCATCATGATGGGCAGCAAGAGCGTGCCCAGCGAAATATCGGCGGCAGGAGGCCCCGGCAGCCTCAAACACGGCATCAGCTCCGTGATAGCGGCAGAAGCGGCGTACTTCATCAACCCGTATGTCGGCTTCGGCGTGAGGGCTCGCATCAACAGCACCGCCGTTACGCCTCGATGGAAAGAAAATGATGATGTCTGGACCTACGGCACTCTGCACTACAACACCTCGACCGGCGAGTACGAACACCCCAACACCTTCGACGCGAACTACAGGCACAGCACCGAGACGCATAAAGACCAGCTGTCGAGCTTCGACCTCATGGGAGGCGTCTACGGCCAGCTGCCCCTGAACAAAAGGATGAGCCTGGGAGGGAAACTGCTCTTCGGCCACCGGCAGTCGGGCGACGTCTGGTGGTGGGCAGACAGGTCGGGCAACGACAACGACAACGAGACGTATCTGGATAACGAACTCAACAAGTTCCTCAGCGATGGCGACTTCGCCACCTACGACCGCGTGAAAGAGCTGGAGCTGGACGGCAAGGGCAGCTTCATGTTCGGCACGGGCATCTGCTTCTCGTACGCCCTCAAGCAGAACATCGTCTGGCGCATCGGCCTCGACTACGACTTCACCCGCGCCCGCTACGACTACGAGTTCGGGCACTACAGCCTCGTGGACATGGCCAACCACTATCAGTACTCCGACGAAGACTTCACCAACCTGATATCAGAACAAGAGGGGAGTTTCCGCCGAAGCATCCATCAGCTCACGCCCAGCTTCGGCATTTGCTTCAGCTTCTGACAAACCACGGATTACCCTTATAGGACTTTTCAGAACCACGAATTGCACGAATTAAGATAGGATAATAAACAACGGATTACACGGATTTCACGGATTATTATAATTCGCGTAATTCGCGTAATTCGTGGTGGAAGTTTATAGATTAAATCCGTGTAATCCGTCGTTGTAGGAATCCATCTTAGTACGACTCGGCGTCGTTGGGGAAGTCCTTGTTCTTGACGTCCGTGATGTACTGCCCTACGGCATCAGTGATGACGGTCTGCAGGTCGGCATAGCGGCGCAGGAACTTGGGCGAGAAGCCTTTGTTCATGCCCAGCATGTCGTGGACCACCAGGACCTGGCCGTCGGCTTGGCCTGCGCCGATGCCGATGACGGGCACCTTCACCATTTCGCATACCTTTTTCGTCAGCTCGGCTGGTATCTTCTCCAGTACAATGGCGAAGCACCCCAACTCGCTGAGCAGCTTGGCATCGCTGAGCAGTTTCTCGGCCTCGGCTTCTTCCTTGGCACGGACGGCATAGGTGCCGAACTTGTTGATGCTCTGAGGCGTCAGTCCCAGGTGCCCCATCACGGGGATGCCGGCGTCGAGGATGGCGCGAATCGTGTCGTGTATCTCTACCCCACCCTCGAGCTTGAGGGCGTCGCAGCCGCTCTCCTGCATGATGCGGATGGCGTTCTTCACGCCCTCCGTCGCGTTGACCTGATAGGTGCCGAACGGCATGTCGCAGACCACGAGGGCGCGCTTCACGCCACGCACCACGCTGCGGGCATGATAGATCATCTGGTCGAGCGTAATGGGCAGCGTCGTCATGTTGCCGGCCATCACGTTGCTGGCGCTGTCGCCCACCAGGATGATGTCGATGCCCGCCTGGTCCACAATCTGAGCCAACGTGTAGTCGTAGGACGTGAGCATGGCAATCTGCTGCCCCTGCTCCTTCATTTCGACGAGTCGGTGCGTCGTCACCTTTCGCGTATCGCTTACTAAATATCCTGACATGGTTGAGAATTAAGAATTAAAAATTAAAAATGGCGTTTTCGCAAGCCCTCGATTATCATTTCGTGCGCAGAATCCCAAAACGCTGCGTGTGGCATTGGTCATCCCCGCGTGCGGCGTTTGAGATGCTACTGGGAAAAATGTCATAGGACCTGTAGTATTGTTATTTTCTGTTAACTCCGGAAAAGAATTTTCCTTTCGAGCTGCAAAGGTACGACTTTTTTTATTATCTTTGCATACGAAAGCGCGAAAATCGACACTACATGAACCAATCTCTCTCGATATACAAGGCTTCGGCGGGGTCGGGCAAGACATTTGCCCTTGCCGTGGAGTATATAATGGGGCTCTTGCAGCCATGTGCAGAGAGGGAGTTCGAGCACACACTGGCCGTCACATTCACCAACAAGGCTACGGCCGAGATGAAGAGCCGCATCCTGGAGACGCTCTATGGCTTGAAGATGGGGCTGGAGGAAACTGAAGACTACTTGGGCGAAATCAAGAAACGCTTCGCCAAGAGCCGGATAAGCATCTCGGACCAGGAAATACGCGACAGGGCAGGCAAAGCCCTGACGGCCATCCTGCACGACTATTCGCGCTTCCGCGTCGAGACCATCGACTCCTTCTTCCAGAGCATTCTCAGAAACATGGCCCGCGAACTCGGGCTTGCTGCTAACCTGCAGGTTGAGCTTTCGCACGAGGAGGTGATAGACAGCGCCGTGGACAGCCTCATCGAGACGATGGACAGCAGGAAGGAAGTGAAGGACTGGGTGATGGACTACGTCCGCGAACAGCTCGACAATGGCGACAAATGGAACATCGTGACGCCCCTCAAAGCTTTTGCCGGCAACATCTACAAGGAGGACTATCAGCGACGCAGCGAAGAAGAGCTCAGGCGCATCAGCGACCCCGAGGTCATTAGGGACTTCAAAAGGGAGATGAGTGTCATCAGGAACCGCGCCTTGAAAGAGGTGGAGGAAGCCGTGGACGGCTTGATAAGCCTAATTGAGGGCAGCACCGTATCCTTCGACAAAATCAGCAGAGGCGGCGATATCATAAAGTTCCTGCAGAAAGCCAAAGCTATGGAGAGCGACGGCCCATCAAACACCATCAAGGGCCAAGCCAAAGGAGAAAAGCCGCTGCTGCTCGCCGCATACAAGAACAAGCCCGACCTAACAGCCGCTTCAGAGACAGTGCGGGAAGCGCTCCTTAGCTTTCTGGCCTTCTATGAGGAGCGCCACAAGGAATACATCTCCGCCGGCTTGGCTCTGCGCTACCTCAATCCGCTCCGGCTGCTGAGACACATCGACGAACGGGCCCGCGAGATTGAGGGCGATGCCGGTCGCTTCACACTCAGCTCTACGCCCGCTCTGCTCAGCAAAATGATTGAGGGAAGCGACGCGCCCTTCATCTTCGAGAAGATTGGGACGTTCATCAACAGCGTGATGATCGACGAGTTTCAGGACACAAGCCGGATGCAATGGGAGAACTTCAAGAAGCTGCTCTTCGAGAAGCTCTCTTCGGGCGGCAAGGGCATGCTCGTCGGCGATATCAAACAAAGCATCTACCGCTGGCGCAACGGCGACTGGAAGATACTCTACGGCATCGAGAACGAGAAGGAACTCAGGCGCTTCGACATCAAGCCCGAGCCCCTCGACGTCAATTATCGCAGTCATCAGACTATCGTGGACTTCAACAACGCCTTCTTCCCGCCGGCTGCGGCGTTGCTCGACGGCATAAAGCCCGATGCCGAGATAAAGTTGAGCAACATCTACAGCGACGTCCATCAGAAGAAGAACAAGGAGGACGGGAAGGGATACGTCAGAATCAAGCTGTTCAAGCAGACGGACGACTACCTTCAGGACACCGTCACAGACATGGCCGACCAGATACATCAACTGCAAGCAGGCGGACTCGACCTCAGCCAGATTGCCATCCTCGTCCGCAAGAACGGCATGGCGCAACAGCTCATCAGCGGCTTCTCTCAATACGCGCCCGACATCCAGCTCGTCAGCGACGAAGCATTCCTGCTCGAGGCCTCCGTCAGCGTGCAGATGATGATAGCAGCCTTGCGCTTGCTCATCGACAAGAACCACAGCGACGGTATCTCCGAGAAGTACCTCATGATGCACTACCTCCGTGATGTGCTCGGCAAGGAGGACGCCACCATCCAGAGCATCGCCCTGAAGAAAGCAGAGGAGGTCTTGCCTGAAGCATTCACGGCACACAAGGAAGAACTCCTGCAGCTGCCGCTCTATCTGCTTGCAGAAAGCCTGTGGCGCATCTTCTCGCTCGAAAGCATCGAGGGTGAGGATGTCTATGTGCTCACTTTCTTCGACGAACTGCAGAACCACCTCCGCAGTGGAGTCGCACCCGACATTCAGACCTTCCTCACGGCTTGGGATGAAAGTCTCCACAATCGCTCTGTCCCTGGCTCAGCGGCTGCCGGCGTCCGCATCCTCACCATACACAAGTCGAAGGGGCTGGCTTTCCACACCGTCATGCTGCCCTTCAGCGATTGGGACATAGAGAAGGACAGGCAGAACGAAATCCTTTGGTGCACGACGGACAAGGAACCTTACAACAGAATAGGCGCCCTGCCCGTCTCTATCCGTTCGAAAGCAGTCAGGTCGTCAATCTTTGCCTCCGATTACGAAGAGGAACACTTGGAAAAGCGTGTCGATGCGCTCAACACGCTCTATGTGGCCTTCACGCGAGCCAAGGCCAACCTCTATGTGTGGGGAAAGACAAAGAAGGAAGACAAGGAGGGAAACATCAGCATCACCGGCATCGGGGAGCTCATCTATCTCTCCCTTCGCAATAAGGAGAACGACACAGACAACGAGTGCTTCACCTATGCCGTCGGTTCTCCGCTTACCATCGTTAAGAAAGATGACAAAAAGGAAGAGAACCGCCTGCACCTCGAACACCACGAGGAGGATGCCATCGATGTAAAGGTCGTCACAAGAGACCCTGCGCTCTACTTCCTGCAAAGCAATCAGGCAGAAGAGTACCTCAGACAGACCCTCTCTAATGCCCAAGAAAAGGAAGAACCATCTCAGGAAGCCTCCTCTTTGAGGGGAGGTTTGGAAGGGGCTCTTTCGCAGCGCGAGGTGGGCAAACGCATGCACGAGGTTCTGAGCCGTATCGAGGACGTCGGTCAGCTTGAAGATGTGCTCAGCAAAGCCCGCAGGGAAGGCATCATCGGCGAGGGCGAAGAGTGGGACGCCATCACGGCTCGCATCAAGGAGGGCTTCGGCAATCCGCTTATAGCATCGTGGTTCAAAGCAGATAATATTATATATAACGAATGTAGCATCGCCAGCATCGACAAGAAGACAGGACTGCCCCAGGTACTTCGCCCGGACAGAGTGGTGATGAAGGGTGACAGCATCACCGTCATCGACTACAAGTTCGGACATCCCAGCCGGCTCTACTACGACCAGGTGAAAGACTACATGGCCCTCATGAAGCTGATGTATCCCCAACACCACGTGCAGGGCTACATCTGGTACGTCATGGGGAAAGGTGCGGTGCAAGTCCATAGTTCATAATTCATAGTCCATAGTTAGGAAATGAATAGCTTTCTGAATCTCATAGCAGCCGACATGCTTGCGCACTTCTCGAACGATATGCGCGACGTGACTGTCATCTTCCCTGGCAAACGTGCCGGCATGTTCCTCAGTCGCGAGCTTGCCCTGTTGAGCGACAAGCCGGTCTGGGCACCGCACTACTGCATGATGAGCGACCTCTTCCAAAGCCTAACGCCAATCCGCGTGGCCGACCCTCTGGAGTGCATCTTCCATCTCTATTGCGTGATGAAGGAGGTGCTCGGGGCTGACTATACCGAGACGCTCGATGAGTTCTGGAGCTGGGGCGAAGTGCTGATGGCTGACTTCGATGATATCGACAAGCACCTTGCCAACGCTCAGGCCATCTTCACCAACATTGCCGACCAGGAACGCCTCAAAAGCCTCGACTACCTCGACCAGAATCAATGCGAGACACTGGAACGCTTCTTCGGCCATTTCTCCCTGAAGAACAGCACGAAGCTTCAGGAAAAGTTCCTCAAGACGTGGGACCACATGTTCGAGATTTACACACGCTTGAACGAACGCCTCCGTGCTGAGGGCAAGCTGTGGGAGGGCGCGCTCTATCGTCATGTCATCGAGCAGATGAGAGCCGACGAGAGCCTTGTCCTGAAGTTCCTCGAGGGCAAGCGGGCTGTTGTCTTTGCTGGCTTCAACGTGCTGAACGATGTGGAGCAGGCCATGATGCGTCTCGTCCAGCGGGAGGGCAAGGCGCGCTTCTACTGGGACTACGACGTCTACTATTGCGACCCGAAAAAAGACTATGAGGCGGGCTACTTCATGAAGCAGAACCTCGTGAACTTCCCCAATGCCATCAGCGAGGAAGCTGAGTTCGACAACTTCAGCCACCTCAGCGACGTGACCTTCATCGCCTGCTCCTCCGACAATGCTGCGGCACGATACGTCAACACATTTATAAATGAAGAATTAAGAAAGAAGAATGAAGAACTGGCTGCCGCCACGACGCCAAAAGGCAACTCTGATTCGTCAATCTCTGCTCTTCAATCTTCACTTGCTGTCGTTCTCTGCAACGAAGCGCTGATGCAGCCTGTCCTTCATGCCATTCCCGAGTCGGCGAACGAGGTAAACGTCACGATGGGATTCCCCATTGCCGACACTCCCGTTTATGGCATCGTCATGGCTTTGCTGAAGTTGCAGATTGACGGCTACGATGCCCAGAGGAAGCGCTTCCGCCATCCTTTCGTCCTGGCTTTGCGAAGGCAACCGCTCTTTGAGTTACTCAGCGAAGAGGACTGCCTCACCTATCAAGGCAACGACACGAAGAGGCTGCTCGACTATCTGCTCCGGCTCGTTCGGCAGATTGCCCGACACTACGCACAGATTGAGGAGCCCAACCTCTTCGAACAACTCTACAGCGAGACCGTCTTCCGCATCGACAGGATGCTTTGCCTGTTTCGCGACGCTTCAATCTTCAACCTTCAATCTTCAATTAATCCGACAACCTTGCGTCGCCTCCTTCGTCAGATGATGACGGGCACAAAGATTCCTTTCCATAGCGAACCTGACCGAGGACTGCAGATGATGGGAATGCTCGAGACGCGCCAGCTGGACTTCGAGAGCATCCTCATGCTGTCCGTCGAGGAAGGCAACCTGCCGCGTAGCTCGCACGCCAACTCGTTCATCCCCGAGACTCTTCGCGAAGCGTTCGGCCTGACAACTCAAAGGCACCGCATCGCCGTCTATGCCTACTACTTCTATCGCCTCGTCGGGCGCTGCAAGCACTTGACCTGCGTCTATAACGAAAGCACAAACGAGGGCGTGCAGCACGAGATGTCGCGCTTCCTGCGGCAGATGCTGGCCGAGACGGACATCCCCATCAAGACGCGCTGGCTGAGGAGCGAGCCCAAGCCCCAGACATCGCAGCCTCCTGAAGTCAGTAAGACACCCGAGGTGATGGAACTCCTTCGGCATCGCTACGACCAAAGCCTGCCCGATGGCGAGCACATCACGCTGAGCCCCTCTGCCATCAACACCTATATAAATTGTCCGATACAGTTCTACCTGAACAACGTCTTGCGCATTCGTCGGGAAGAAGACCCCGAGGAAGGCATCTCGGCAGACATCATCGGCGATATCTTCCACGACACTGCCGAGTTCTTCTACGAGAGGCTGCAACAACGCTATGGCACGGACACCATCACTGCCGACATGCTTCGTGACCCCAAAGAACTCGAACCGATGCTCGACACCGCATTCGACGTCTGCTGGTTCCACCCGACAGAAAACTATGACCGCCTGCCTGTCATTCGGGAGCGCTTCCAGGAAGCAATGGCCAGTGGCCAGAGGTCAATGGCCAATGAATACAAGGGCATCACCCTCATTGCCCGCGATGTGTTGCTGCGCTACCTGCAGGAGCTCATTCGCTTTGATGCCAGGCTTGCGCCCTTCCGCATCATCGGAACAGAAGAAGACAGGAATACCGAGTTCGTGGCGCAAGGCGCATCGCTCAAGGTGGGTGGTCGCATAGACCGAATCGACGAAGCGGACGGACACATTCGCATCGTGGACTACAAGACTGGCTCATACAAGCTCAAGGACAAGGTGAAGATGGAGGATGTGATAGGTCTGGACAAAGGACATGTGCCCTACTATCTGCAAACCTTCCTCTATGCTTTAGCCGAGATGGAGAATACTGAAGCCACTCTTCCCATTCAGCCCATCCTTTTCTTCCCCTTTAAGGCAGCCAGTCCTGACTACGACCCTTCGCTCAGGATTGACGGAGAGGTGGTCGATGACTTCGGGAGTCAATATGCTGAAGCCTTTCGCGAGGGCTTGCAAAACATTCTTGCCGACATGTTCAACCCCGACAAACCCTTCACTTGCCCCGCAGACGCCAAGGTCTGCGAGTACTGCAAGCTCGGCCAAATCTGTGGAAAGAAACTTTAATCTGTAAAACATAAAATATAACAACAATGAACATCAAAACAAAGCTCTTCTCGCTGCTCTTCGTCCTTGGTATCGGACAGGCAGTAGCACAGCCTCTTTGCATTCCTACAGTACAAGAGACGACACTGGCCGAAGGCACCATCGAGGTGTCGGGCATCACGAATGTCACCTACAACGACGCTTCGCTGCAATTCGTAGCAGAGTACTTGGGAAAAGCATGGAATGCCCCCGCCTCTCTACAGAAGAAAGGCACAGACTCTTCCATCTTCCTCTCCATCAAACCCGACAAGAAGCTTGGCGATGAGGGCTATCGCCTCTCCATCTCTCCGAAGGGCATCATCGTTCAGGCCACCACGCCTCAAGGTGCTCTATGGGGAGCGCAGACGCTGCTCCAGATGAAGGACACTCACTTCGCGAAGAACAAAGCCGGCGTGATAACAAAGGGAACGTTTCCTTGCCTCACCATCACCGACAAGCCCGACTACCCCATTCGCGGCTTCATGCTCGACTGCGGACGCAAGTTCTATCCCTTGAGCTACCTCTATTCGCTCGTCAACGTCATGTCGTACTACAAGATGAACACGCTCCAGCTGCACCTCAACGACAATGGATTCAATGACCAGTTCGAGGGCAGTTGGGACGACACCTACGCTGCCTTCCGCATGGAGAGCGACTTCTTCCCGGGCTTAACGGCCATCGACGGCAGCTACTCGAAGCAGGAGATGCGCGACCTCATCCGCTATGCCGAGAAGATGGGCGTAGAGATTATTCCAGAGTTCGATGTGCCTGCACACAGCCTAGCCTTCACTCACTACCGTCCCTCGCTAGCTGCAAAGAAGTATGACGACGCTCACCTCGACCTCGAGAACCCCACTCTTGTTCCCTTCCTCGACAGCCTCTATGCCGAATATCTTGGCGGCCCTGACCCCGTCTTCACCGGTCCTCGCTTCCATATCGGCACGGACGAGTACAGCAACAAAGACTCTGCTATCTGCGAACGCTTCCGTGAACTCATCGTGCACCTCTGCAATGAGGTCAAGAAGTACGGCAAGCAGCCCGTCTTCTGGGGAAGCCTGACACATGCGAAAGGCGTGACGCCTGTGCCTTCCGACGGTGTGATGATGAGCCTTTGGTACAATGGTTACGCCGACCCTGAGGAGATGCACAAGCAGGGCTTCCACATGATTTCCATCCCCGACGCCTTCATCTACATCGTGCCTGCCGCAGGCTACTACAACGACTACCTCAACACCCGCTGGCTCTTCAAGAACTGGACGCCCCCGCTCATCCGCAACAAGCGTTTCGACCATCAGGACCCGCTCATCGACGGCGGCATGTTCGCCCTCTGGAACGACTTCATCAAGAACGGCATATCCGTTGGCGACTGCCACGACCGCATCCTGCCTGCCATGCAGGTCGTCAGCGAGAAGTGCTGGAACGCCCTTCGCGACACCACCGATGCGGCTTTCTCGGAATGGACGAGTCTGGCAAAGAAGCTCGAAGACGGCCCCCTCGCCGACGAGATAGGCCGCAAGAGCATGCGCAACCACATCGACCTGAAGCCCAAGACGCAAATCTTCAATGCTCAATCTTCAATCTTCAACATCCACCAGATTGGCTATCCCTATACCGTTGAGTTTACTATCGAATGGGCCGACGAGAAGCCCGGCACCGTGCTTTGCACCAGCGAGCGTAGCACGTTCTACCTCTCCGACCCCATCAAGGGCATGCTTGGCTTCAGCCGCGACGGTTACCTCTTCACCTTCAAGTACAAGGGCAAGCCCGGCAAGCGCGAGACCATCCAGCTGAAGGGCGACAACAAAGGCATCAGCCTCTATGCCGACGGACGGCTCGTGGAGAACCTCAAGCCCGACACCGGCCATCGCACCGACAACAAGAAGAGCACCTACAAAATCATGCGCACCCTCGTCTTCCCCCTGCAGGAGACAGGCGACTTCCGCAGCCGCATCACGAACTTCAGCGCCTGGAGATAGGCAAACGCATATCCAACAAAGAGACATACGTTTTCACTCCTCACTTTTTGGAGGTTCTTCCTGTTTTTCCGGCTCTATGGAACACGCTGTTCAACAATTCGTGATTGGTTTTGTTGATGACGTTGCATTCGAGTGATTTGAGGTAAATCTCTGTGGTCTTCTCGGAGTCGTGCCCCATGGATTGGCTGATGACAGACAAGGGGACATGCTGTTGGTGTGCTGCCGAAGCCCATGAGTGCCTGCTGACATATGAGGTGAGTTTGAGTCCGCCAAGCATCGTGCCCAATGTGTCAAGACAAGCATTATAGCGTCCGAGGGCATAACGATACTGATGATAGACGGCTTCCAAATTGCCTGTCTTCGTCAGGATAGGCAGCAGATAATCTGTATGAGAAGGATAGCGCTCTATGACCGCCTGCATCATCGGTTCTACCTGCACCTCAATACGTTGCTTGGTCTTGCGGCGCACATAAACCAGCAGGTTTCCCGAGATGGCCGACTTCCGCAAGTGTGCCAAATCGACAAAGGTCAGGCCGCGGGCGCAAAAGCAGAATATGAAGATGTCGCGGGCAAACTCCAGCTGGTGGAGCATGTGGTCCAGACGCTTGCCATTCCTGTAGTCGCCATTGTCCAAGAGTGCACGACGTATGTCGAGCGTACTGAGCTGGCAGACCTCCGTGGCATCGATGGCACGCTTCACTGTACGTGCCACACCACGATAGGTTCCGCAGAACGGATGGCAGTCTGCGGTGAGTCCTTTGCGCACTGCCTTGTGATAGACGGACTGCAAGGCACGGATGTAAAAAGACGTGGTGTTCCTGCAGAGGCCACAGGTCTGCAGCCAAGCCTCATAATCGGCCACAAGCTGGGACGACATCTTCTTGAAGGAGATATCGGCCTTGCTCTTTGTCCTTAGGAAACGGGAAAAGCTGTGTGCCGCACTGGCGTAGTTGTTGGCCACGCTGATATGGCCGTTCTGCCGCTGATGTTCAATCTCGCAGTTTAGGTATGCGAGGAAACCATTTCTCTGTTTCAGACTTTTTTCTTCATCATGTTTCATAACAAAATAGAATTAGGGAGGTTATTTTATTGAAAATTGAAAATTGAAAATTGAAGGTTGAAAATTGAACATTGAAGCTTTAGCTCGACGAAGTCAACATCAATCATTGACCATTTGTTCTCCTCTGCTGCAGTTCTGAAGCGATAAAAATAATTAAATATGAGGCAACTCGCGCAATATTTTTGTGGGAGTTGCTTTTGTTTTTGTATCTTTGTATCGGTTTAAAGAATTACTGACGCAAAAAATGATAGCAAGAGTAAATCGTCTTCTTTTCTTTTCAGCATTGATTGTCGGAGGGCTGTTGCTCTGCCTGACAGGTTGTTCGCAACGCCATTCGCTGAGCAACAGCCTGGACGAGGAAATCCGCATGAGCCACATGCTGCACAGTCCCTTGCCCTTGGACGGCAGCCGGTCGGTGGAGGCAAGTCAGCTCAAGCAGCCAGTGCTGCTTTCAGAAGCGATACCTCTCGACAACAATGCAGGCAGATGGCGACACGAGGGCTTTGGGCGGATGGAGTATATCGCGGACAGCGGGCTGTGCCTGACTGTCCCCGTTCACACTGGAGAAAGAGCCAAAGGGCCAGCAGGCGACCCGGACTATGCCACTTTCGGCAGAGCAAGCCTGTCGCTGAACATGGACGGGCGCGACCTGCGACCTTTCACCAGGATGGTCATGGAGGTGAAGCCTGTCTGCCAAGGCGTTATGATTATGAACCTGAATGCCGTACTGCAGAATGCCCAGCCGAATGCGTTGGGCGCGCATCTCATCAACCTGACCAACAACAGGTGGAACACCGTCGTGTTCGACATAAGTGGATTGGAGCGCGATTCCGTGATGAGTCTCACCCTATACACAGACCTGAAGGGAAGGAACGAAGCCCAATGCGACAGCATTACCTACATGCTGCGCAACCTGCGTTTAGAGCAAGTGCAGGAGAAGCCGAAAGAGATTGGATGGGACGTGCAGCCAGGTTGCATCGCCTATTCCTCCACAGGGTATCTGGTGAAGGGGCGCAAGACGGCTGTAGCGGACAGCAGTCCTGAGGGGACGTTCTCGCTCGTGGATGAGGTAAGCGGAAAGGTGTGCTTTACAGGCAAGACGCAACTCATACGCTCTACATTGGGAAGCTTCAGCGTGCTGGACTTCTCCAGATTCATGGAGTCCGGACATTATCGCCTCCGACTTGGCGAAACCCTCACGGAGCCTTTCCTGATTTCGGATGATGCCTTCCTCGATACCCAATGGCGATTGCTCAACTTCATCTTCTGCCAGCGTTGCGGCTATAAGGTACCGGGCATTCATGGAGTCTGCCATCAGGATGTCTTCTGCAATCAAGCAGGACAGGAGGTTTGCTATGGTGGCGGCTGGCACGACGCAGGCGACCTCTCGCAGCAAACGCTACAGACAGCCGATGTGGCCCATTCGCTGCTCGAGGCTTATCTCCACAACAAAGACGCGCATCCCCTTTTGGCCAAGCGATTGCTGGAAGAGGCAGAATGGGGATTGCGCTTTGTCCTGCGTTGCCGTTTTGGCGACGGCTTCCGGGCCAGCAGTTTAGGACTGCTTCACTGGACGGACTCCCAAACCGGGACCTACGACGACATCCATAGCGTCCGCAAGCAGGACAATGCCTTCGACAATTATCTCTATGCCGCCTACGAAGCCTCAGCAGCAAAGGCCCTGCCTGCCTCCCCTCTCCGCGACAGCCTTGCCAAGGCGGCAGCAGAAGACTTCCGCTTTGCCGAGAATAAATTCATGCGAGATGGCTACGGCCATTTCCCGCACATCATGGAGCACACCTACAACACCTCCCCGTCGCTGTTCCAGGCAGCCCGTAGCTGGTCGGCCACACAGCTCTATCTCATGACGGGCGAGTCGGCTTATGCCCAGACGGCAACCAGCAGCATTCGCTATGTCCTGAGATGCCAGGAGCGAGAAGGCTTTTCGGGTTACTTCTATCGCGACACGACGCGGCGTGCACCGGTCCATTTCATTCATCAGTCGCGCGACCAGCTCTTTCCCCAGGCACTTATTGCACTGTGCCAGTCCCAGCCCTCGCATCCCGATGCCCCGCAATGGGACGATGCCATACGCCGCTATGCCGACTACCTGAAACGCCTGATGCCATACACCGAGCCCTACGGCATGATACCCTCGGGGATATGGCAGGCTGAGGAGTATGCCGACCCCGATGGCTTCCATTCCCTGCACATCTTCGCGCCAGGCAATGCCCAGCAGCTCTTCGACAGCCAGTTGCGATGCGGAGAGAAGATTGACGAGAGGCACTACCTGCGCCGTTTCCCCATGAGCTTTGGCATCTTCAATGGCAACGAGGCCATCATCCTTTCCACAGGCAAAGGTGCTGCACTATGCGGACACTACCTGAACGACGAGGCTCTCCTCCAGATAGGGCTGGAACAACTCTACTGGACAGTAGGCAAGAATCCGTTCTGCCAGTCGCTCATCTATGGCGAAGGGCATCGCTATCCATCCATGGACAGCTTCTCGTCGGGCGAGATAACGGGCGAGATACCTGTTGGCATACGTTCCTATGGCAACGACGACGTGCCCTATTGGCCCCAGACAAACAATGCGTGCTACAAGGAGGTGTGGGTGACATCGGCTGGGAAGCTGTTGTCGCTCATCGCTGAATATGAATAGATTACCCTCCCCTGACTTGACGCCATGACAATAAACATAGAAAGAGACGAACGGGCTTTTGACCTGGCCGCTGCCGAGAGCATTGTGCAGCAGATCAGGGAGAAGCCAGAGAGCGTGATAGGACTGTCCACGGGACGCACTACGGGCAATATGCACCGGCTGGTGGTCGGGATGCATCGCGAGCAGCCTTTTGATGCCAGCCGCGTCACCTTCTTTGGCGTGGACGAGGTGACAGGCGTGCCTCGCTCCTATTCCGGCGCGTGCTACACGATGCTCAAAAGGGAAATCATCGATGGGATGGGAGTGGATGAAGAGCACTTCCTGATGTTGCCCACGCAGAGTGATGACCTGACTGCCGACTGCCAGCGCTTCGTGAAGAAGTTGCAGCAAAGGGGTGGCATCGACCTGCTCGTCTTGGGCTTGGGCGAGAACGGACATCTGGGATTCAATCAGCCAGGGACGCCCTTCGAGCGTACTGTAGGCATGGGCAGCATGGACCGTGCCTTGGAGGCTCGCATACGCAGGGAAACGAACCTGCCTGCCGAGCATCGGCTTGGTGGCGTCACATTGGGACTGTCAGACATCATGCAAGCCCGCCGCATCATACTGGTGGTCAAGGGAACTGCAAAAGCAAAGATAGTGAGCCGGGTAGTGAGCGGCCCCGTCAGCACAGACGTTCCGGCCTCCATCCTTCAGCGTCATCCACATTGCGAGGTGCTGCTCGATGCGGATGCCGCTACCTTTACATATATATAAATGATGTGCGCGCGTATGAGCGCGCACACGAGGCAGATGGATTACAATTCAGGAACGTGTCGTCAAGGAATTAGAAACGTGTCGCGAGGTAGGGTTAGTGCGAGATGACGACTTTCTTTCCCTGCTTGACATAAATCCCTCGGGGCAGCTTGCCATCCGACCATTTGCCGTTCATCACCTGACGGCCACTGAGGTCATAGATGGCGTCCCCTTCTTCCGTCTCCCGGGAGGGAGAAGCGATGCCGACAGGGTCGTCCTTCTTGAGGTAGCCATAGACGGCAAACTCGTAGATGCGGGTGGTGTAGGCTTCCTGCTCGCCCTGTATCATCTGCAATCGGACACGGGTTGTGGTGATGGGGGTGGAGAGCGTGCGGACGACTTTATTCATCTGGTTGCCCTCGACGACGTCTGCATCCACCCAAGTGCCGTCGTCTGCCTGATACTGCAGCTTGAAGGACCTGGCGACATAGCCACCGCTCTCGCGGGCCGCGCCAAGCACCATCCATTTGCTGACGACGGCAGTGTCCTTCAGAATGTATTGCAGCCAGGGCGTCTGGCTCTGCGAACCGGTGACGCACCATTTTGTCGTCGGGTCCTGATCGTTGGCATAGCGGGCCGCCTCGTTATTGTTGTTGTAATGCGAAGCCGTGACAGTTCGAGCCTCAAGGCGGTTGTCCGTTGACCATTGGCTATTGGCCATCGACGATTGGCCATTATACATTGAGGATTGAGCAGTGAACATTGCGCTTTCTATCTCGGTGGTGAGGGGTTTGAATGGCTCGATGTCGTCGCTGTGATTGGGAGCGACTGTGGCGGCAAAGAGGAAGGTCTTGAGGTCGGAGGCTTTGACGGTGACCTCGCTGATGCCATCGGGCAGCTCGATACCATATTTATAGATATAGAGCATCTGCATGGTCTGGTTGGCCTTGTCCTTAACATGATGGGCATGAGAAGAGGCAAAGACGATGTTCTGCTTGCGATAGCTTTCGGTGAGGGTGGTGCAGGAAGGCGGCTCGGCGGCACGACCGGTGAAGCAGGGCACATTGAGCACCGTCTCTTCCTCGCCTGCCGTCACCGTCACACTCGAACCCGCTTCCGTGGGGCTGGCAAGAAGGAGATAAAGCTTCGACCTGCTCCAGCCATCCCTTTGGGGGAGGGAGATGGTTTGAGGCACAGAGAGGCGAAGCACGTTCTTTTCGCCGTTGGTTCGCGGTCCCATCACGAAGTCCATGCCGTCGCAGAGGAGCGTGTCGGGGATGAGCTCGGCGGGATAGGCGTAGGTATAGGTGCTGGCAGCATTGCCGCGCGAACTGTCGTAGCTCATCAGGTCGATGTTGTAGGGAAGAGCAACAGGGTAACCGGGATGATCGACTTCTGACTCTCCTCCATAGGTGACAATGCCCATCATGGGAACGCGGACGGCAAAGGTCTTGGGCTGATAGCGCTTGATATTGAACGACAGCTTGCCGTCGACTATTGTGCATTGACCATCGGGCATCTCCTCTTCGATGCCGTTCACCTCGCGGGCCGAGCTGATAGGCATGGGGAAAGAGAGGCGCACGTCCTGCTGGTCTTCGCCTGTCCATTCATAGACGCGAACGATGAGCTCGTCGGTATCCTCGGCCTTCTTCAGGACCTTGATGGCGACCTTGTCCGTGCTGAGCGAGGCAAAGGCGACGCGACGGCTGAGGGTTCCGGCGTGCTTGGGAGCGACGAAGGCTGCCAAGGGCTGGTTCAACTCTCCAGCCTGCATCTGTGTCTGCTCGCTCCAGCTGCCCTCGTGAGGAAGCAAGGCGTAGGTGAACTTGTTGGGTCCGAGGTCCATGTTCGCCTGGTGGTTGTAGTTCTTGCACGATGGCGTACGCAGCAAGGTCAGTCGGAGCGACGTGGCCGACGGCTTGTCCCAACCGTATTTGCAATCAGAGAGGATGGAGATGCCACAGGTGCCCTTCGTGGAGCTCTGGTCGGCCCACTGGTGGCCGCACACCTCGTACTCGTCGCTGCTACGTATGCCGCGCTGAATCGTGCCGAGCGAGATGTCGTAGGTCGTCTGGCTGTTGCTGAGCATGGAGGGGAAGGGGAAGTTGACCTTCAGCATGCGTTCGTAGGTGTGCCAATCAATCTCGTTGACACATTCCACGCGGTCGTTGAGGGCATTCATGCGGATGTACTGCACGAAGGTAGAGCCTTCCTGCTGCCGGACGACGCGCAGGGACTTGCGCAGCGGACCGTCCTCGACGAGCTCCATCTCGACATTCTTCGAGACATACGACGAGGGGGTTCGGCAGACGTCGGTATAGCTGATTTCCCATGCCGGCCAAGTGTCCTCGTGGTCGTAGATGAGCTGCTGGCGGACGGGAGAGGTGATGAGCGCGCGGCTGTTCTTCAGGTCGTAGAGATTCGAGATGTCGCCGTTCTTGTTTACCGAGATGCTGTAGCGTCCGTTTGACAACTTCTGCACGCTTCCGCCTGTTTCGGCGGTGAGTTCGGAGGTGAGGGTGGACTTCTCCCCTACCCTTGCCTCATAGACGGCATAGCCGAGGGAGGGCACAGTGGCTGCGAAGATGAAGTGGAGGCGATGACTGAGGAGGTCGTAGCCCGTGACTTGCGAGAGCACTTCCTTGCCGTCGGGGTCAAGCACGCGCACCTTGTTCTGATAGGGACCGACATAAACGGAGCCCTCCACGATGTCGGTGCGTTCGTGCGAGAGAGGGTTATAGACGACGATTGGCGTGCCTTCCGTCTGGGTGTCCATCAGCTGGATGGCGGCCCCGGCACTCGTCGCAAGTTCCTGCGCAAAGGTGCGGTTGGCGAGGTAGAACTCGTTGTAGGAGTAGTCGTTGGCGGAGAGGATGCTCGTGCCCGGCAGTCCGTCGTGGTGTTGCTGCCAGAGGGTGCGTATCCAGGCATCGCGGAGCTGCTCCGACGGATACTGACGGACGCCCAGCCACATGGCCAGGGAAGAGGCCTTCTCGGCGGCATCGGCCAGGAGCTCATTCCTGCGGTTCCATAGCTTCAGGGCACCCCAGCTGGTGTATGCCCCGACGCCGTGGGTCCGCATTGGCAACTCGCCGTCCCAGACCTTGTATTGCCCGTTGTCGTGCTCCTGCATGTACTGGAAGAACTCATCCGGCGAAGCGAGCCGCACCTTGACAGGGCCGTCCTCCTTCCCGACGTTGTAGCTGAGCCAGTAAGGTGTGTTCTCGCCATCCTTGTTAGGGTCGTCCTGGAGGGCGCCACCGCGGTCGCCACGCGGCCCGACGTATTTCACGGCCACGGGCAAGCCGCTCTCGGAGATGTTGGTATTGATTTTGCCGAGTATCTCGCTGTCACCCGTCAGGTCCTTGTTCCAGTCCTCGTGCACGTCGTATGCGCCAGGCTTGTAGATGGCATAGACTTGGCTGCCGTCCACCCCCTGCCAGACGCCGAAGTGCGGCAGTTTGTTGTAGGCCGCCGCTCCCCATCCGAGCTTGGCAGTATGGAAGCCGCGCTGGCCTGCGTGACGCATGAGTGCCGCCTCGCACTCCGAACTCCTTCTCATAGAAACGGTTGGCATAGAGCATGCTGTGGAGGATGCTTTCGGCCGACGACATCATGACGTCGCTGGCATCAACGGACATGCCGCTCACGTGCCACTGTCCGCTCTGGACATACTGCTTGAGGCGCTCGAACTCCTGCGGGTAATACTCCTTCATCCACATGTACTTGATGGCGCCTTCGTAGTTGAGGCGGAAGGCGGGGTATTTGTCCATGAGCGCCATGTTGTCGAAGAGCGTGTTCCTGACGTACTGCGAGATGGTGGTCTTGACATCCCAGTTCCATTGCGTGTCGAGGTGGGTGTCGGAGATTAGGAAGAAGGTCTTTTCGTCCTCGGCATGGCAGAAAGCGGAAGTGCAGAGGAGCAGGACGGAGGCAGTAATATGGCGGATTCTCATGACGGTTTATTTATCTAATGCTTTGCGGATGAGTTCGATGGTCTTGTCTGTGGGGAAGAAATTCCAATAGTTATTGGCGCGATAGGTATCTACGGCGAGGCGGCCCAGCAGTTCAGGCTT
>CACXLY010000026.1 GCA_902768605.1 uncultured Bacteroidales bacterium | reverse complement strand
GTTCCTGAGCTCGGCGGCGTCGTTCTTGTTTTCGTTGTAGAACTGTTTTGCTTCGGCAACGATGTCATCCACTGCTTCCCACATCTTGTTGGTCAGCAGTGTGTCGGTCTCGGCGTATGCCAGTGCGTCGTTGAACTGCTTGAGGCAATCGTCATAGTTCACCTCGGTCACGTTGATACCGCAGTCGTAGAACTTGCCGCCCCAGTTCTGCTGGATGTAAGTGGCGATGACGTTCTTGCCGACATTGAGGAACTTGGCGGGGATGTGAACCTGCACGGGGTTCTTGCCTATGGTCCAGTGGGTGTTCTTCTGCAGCAGGTGGCCGTTCACGTATGTTTCGTAAACGTCATCGTGGCAGACATTCAGCTCGTAGGAAAGATTGGAGTTAATCGATTCGAGCTCGAAGTTACGGCGAATCCAGTAGTTGGTGTTGTCGCCGCCGGGCCAGATGCTCTGAAGCTCTTCAATAAAGCCTTCGCTGCCGACGGGCATCATCTGGTCGTCCCACATGGAGTCGTCGAAGTCGGCTTGTGTCCAGGCAAGCGTTTCTACGCGACCGGTAATCTCGGGAGCCTCGAGTTCCTCGAAGTCCTCTTGCAGGTCAGCGCCGGCTTTCTCTTCTTCGGTCTGAGCTTCTCTCCAGTCGCCTTCTCCGTCGTTGAGCGTCTCGTCCCAGATCATGTACTTCCACACGGTCTTGTGCATGTCGAAGATGTTGAAGTAGTGTGTGCCTACCCAGAGTTCTACGTTATCTTCGAGTTCGGGAGATACGTCCATCAGGGAGATGTCGGAAATGGAGACGGTGGTAGTGTCCTGACCGCCGCCGAAGTCGAATGCAATCATGAAGTTGTTGACGTCGGCTTGGCCATCGAAGTCAAGCTCAATGAGTGTGCCTTCGTAGTCTTCCTCGCCTTCCATGGGTGCTTCAATCTTTATGCCTTCTTTAGAAGCAAGCCAGATGTCGGAGTTGTCGTTGTCGGTGAGGACGATGGAGAAGTTCTCGAAAGTCTTGTCTGTCTTTACTCTTGCCTTGAAGCTGTAGTAGTGGTCTTCCTCTATGCGGATAGGTGTCCTGAACTGGAGCTGTTCCATCCAGGGCTCCTGCTCGATGGAGCCATCGAGTGTAAAGGTGTACTCGTCGCCGGGCTGAGCCTCATAGAGAGCAGACCAGGGGTGGTGCGGGTTGTTGCTGGGCTCTTGGCCGTCCCAGTTGTACCCACCGAAGTTGTTGAAGAGCACCTTGCCCTCCCAGGGAGTGGTGTAACCCATGTCGAGTCCGCCCTCAACCTTGGTGTAGAGACCGCAGTCGGCAAGGGCGCCGCCCCAGTTCTGGTGGACGTGTACAGCGAGAAGGTTCTCCTCACCATCAAGCTTGATGAGAGCCTTCTGGTCTTCGTCGAGCAGGATGAATCTGCCTTGGTCTTCCCAGCCGTCGGTTGTAGAGTAAACGAGCTCGCCGTTGAGGTAGAACTCAGATGGAGAGTCGTCGTGTGTACAAGCGAGATAGACGGGGCCTGTCAGGCGCTGCGAGGGGTCGAGGGTAAAGGTACGACGCATGTAGATGTCGGCCAATACGCTCTCTGTCGTCCATTGATAAGAAGGTAATCCTTTGAACTGTGCAGCTGCGCTGAAAGGAGCGGTGTGCTCTTCCCAGTAGATAGGCTCGTCGCGGTCATAGTTGTAGTCCAGCGAGTTTCCGCCTTCGTCGAGTTTCGGCCCCATGTCGAAGCCGGGCTCGAACCATTCGCGACCCTCGGCATCCACTTCTGGGGGACCATAGACATTGTTGTACATCGGGTTCTCGGTGTTGTATCCGCCAGTAGAGCCATAGTTAACACCTGAGTTGTAAACCCATGTCCAAGCTTTCCACTGGATGTCACCATCATAATAGGATGACGGCAACAGGATCACATTAGCACCAACGGCCACGAGGCCGTCGCCAGCACTTGCCATCAAAGAGAACAGCATGGCTGAACAAAGTAGTAACGCTTTTTTCATGTTGTTTAAATGTTAAGTTAATACTAAAATGATTAATCTGCCCACAAATTTAGTGAAAATATGTTTACCGTCAAACAAAATCGTATAAAAGTTTTTGTTATTTGACATTATTTTGTATCTTTGCACGTAAAATATAACGAAAAAGGATGAAATTCGTATCACTTGGCTCCGGAAGTAGCGGCAATTGCTATCTTTTGCAGTCTGGCGAAACATCCATACTGCTTGATGCTGGCATTAGCCTCCGGACTTTGAAGAAACATCTCAAGGATTTCGACATGAGTCTGGAGGAGGATGTAGCGGCGGTGTTTGTCACGCACGACCATGCCGACCACATCAAGGCTGTGGGGAATATCGCCTGCGATTGCGGCAAGACCATCTATGCCACAAGGCTCGTGCACGAAGGCATTGCCAACAACCGTTGCCTGAAAATTCAGATTCCGAATGACCGCATGGCTTTCGTCGAGAAGGGCAAGACGATAGAGATGGGGAACTTCCGCATCACGGCGTTCGACGTGCCGCATGACAGCCGCGACTGCGTGGGTTACGTCGTGGAGGCCGACGGCGTGCGTTTCTGTCTCATTACCGACGTCGGCCACGTCACAGACACCATCCAGGAGCAGGTGAGCAAGGCCAACTACCTGGTGCTGGAGTCGAACCATGACATCAATATGCTCATGATGGGCAAGTATTCGCCTTACCTGAAGGAGCGCATCAGCAGCGACAAGGGCCACCTGAACAACGAGCAGGCGGCTTATCTGCTTGCCGAGCATGCCACCCCGCAGCTCCGCCATGTCTGGCTTTGCCATCTGAGCGAAGAGAACAACCATCCCGTGCTGGCCCGCAAGACGGCAGAGGCCGTGCTCCGTCAGCATGGAATCATACCGGGAGTGGACTTCGAACTCGACATTTTAAAGCGGAAATCCCCCTCTCTCTTCTATTCTCTCACATAAAATCAAAAAAAAAGAGCAAAACATTTGGCAGAAACAAAAAAAGTTCATACCTTTGCACCCGCAAACAGCTCAGTTGGTAGAGCAATTGACTCTTAATCAATGGGTCCAGGGTTCGAGCCCCTGAGGGCGTACAAGGTAAAGGGATGGGCTGATAACAGTTCATCCCTTTTTTTGACCCCCTAACCCCCTTTAGGGGGGACAAAAAGTCAAATCAGCAAAAGAACTCCCCCTAAAGGGGGTTGGGGGGTCATAAATATATATAATGTATAGGACAAAGACATGCGGCGAGCTGCGTCTCGCCAACGTAGGAGAGAAAGTTACCCTGGCAGGTTGGGTGCAGAGCGTGCACAATCTTGGCGCGCTGACGTTTGTTGACCTGCGCGACCGTTACGGCATCACCCAGCTGGCATTCAACGAGGATGCTCCTGAGGCGCTTCGCCAGATGGCGGGTCGCCTGGGGCGCGAGTTTGTCATCCAGGCTAAGGGCGAAGTGGCCGAACGCTATTCCAAGAACAAGAACATCGCGACGGGCGACATCGAGATTCTCGTCAGCGAACTGAATATCCTGAACGAGAGCTTGACTCCGCCCTTCACTATTGAGGAGGTGAGCGACGGCGGCGATGACCTTCGCATGAAGTATCGCTACCTCGACCTGCGCCGCCCCAATGTGCGGAAGAATCTCGAGCTGCGCCACAAGTTCGCCTTCGAGGTGCGTCGCTACCTCGACCAGCACGGCTTCCTCGAGATAGAGACACCCGTACTGGTGAACAGCACACCGGAAGGCGCCCGCGACTTCGTCGTGCCAAGTCGCATGAACCCGGGTCAGTTCTATGCCCTCCCCCAGAGCCCGCAGACGCTGAAGCAGCTGCTCATGGTCAGCGGCATGGACCGTTACTTCCAGATTGTGAAGTGCTTCCGCGACGAAGACCTTCGTGCCGACCGTCAGCCCGAGTTCACACAGATCGACTGCGAGATGTCGTTTGTGGAGCAGGAGGATATCCTACAGATGTTCGAGGGCATGAGCCGCCACCTCTTCAAGGCGCTGAAGGGCATCGACATCCCCGAGCTGCCCCGCATGACTTGGGCTGATGCCATGAAGTACTACGGCAGCGACAAGCCCGACACGCGATTCGGCATGAAGTTCGTCGAATTGAAGAACCAGCAGCCCGACAACGCCTCGCGCGAGACGGTGGAAAGCATCTTCCCCGCCGGCTTCGCAGTATTCGACGAGGCAGCCTACATCGGGGCCATCTGCTGCGAAGGTCAGGCAGTCTATACCCGCAAGCAGCTCGACCAGCTGACCGACTTCGTGAAGCGTCCGCAGGTCGGTGCAAAGGGTCTCGTCTATGCCCGCGTGGGCGAGGACGGCAGCGTGAAGAGCTCCGTCGACAAGTTCTATACGCCCGAGACGCTCGAGGTTCTGCGAGAGAAGATGAACGCCAAGGCAGGCGACCTCATCCTGATACTCTGCGGCCCCGACGCCATGAAGGTCCGCAAGCAGCTTAGCGAGCTCCGCCTCGAGATGGGCAGCCGCATGGGCCTGCGCGACAAGAGCAAGTACTCGTGCCTTTGGGTTATCGACTTCCCGATGTACGAATGGAGCGACGAGGAGCAACGTCTCATGGCGATGCACCATCCGTTTACCTCGCCCAAACCCGAGGACATCCCCCTGCTCGACACTGACCCGGCCAGCGTGCGCGCGAATGCCTACGACATGGTGGTCAACGGCGTAGAGGTCGGCGGCGGCAGCATCCGTATCCACGACGCCAAGCTGCAGCAGAAGATATTCGAGATACTGGGCTTTACGCCCGAACAGGCTCAGCAGAAGTTCGGCTTCCTGATGAACGCGTTCAAGTATGGTGCGCCCCCTCATGGCGGATTGGCATACGGCCTGGATCGCTTCGTGAGCCTCTTCGCAGAGCTCGACAGCATTCGCGACTGCATTGCTTTCCCGAAGAACAACAGCGGACGTGACGTCATGCTTGACGCTCCAGGCCCCATCGACCAGAAGCAGATGGATGAGCTCTGCATTCAGCTGAAGCAATAAGGCGCCCCGGGAGGGTTCCGTAAACGCTACAGCAAGGAACTCCCGACGCTACAGCAAGGAACTCCCGACGCTACAGCAAGGAACGGCTCTTCCCACAGCAAGGAACTCCCGACGCCACAGCAAGGAACGATTAACGCCACGTGAAGGAATCTCACTTCCCTCACGTGGCGTTTTTTGTGGAAATAATATGGCAGTTGGTACGTTGGAAGCTCAGCTCTTTCACCCATCCGAAAAGCGTGCCAACTACTATATCATTGCCTTTTTTTGTGCCTTTAGTGAAAAGGGGTTTATTGTGCCTTTGCGGTCGAGAACTTCTTCAGCCAGCCGTCGCCCCGGAAGCGGATGAGGAAGATGATGCCGCGGAAGCAAAGCTCCGTCGCCATGGCAATCCAGACGCCTCGCAAGCCCATCGTGGAAACAAGCATTGCGGCCAGGACGATGCGCACCAGCCACATGCTCCCCAGGTTCATCGCGCAGGGAATCAGCGTGTCGCGTGCGCCGACGAAGATGCCGTAACAAACGATGCTGGCAGCGAACATGGGCTCTGCAAACGCCTCAATGCGAAGGATTTGCACCGTCAGCCTCTGCACGTCCAGGTCGGGCGTCATGACGGAGAGCAGGGCAGGCGAGCAGCAGTACATCACCACCGCCATCAGGGTCATGAACGTCATGCCCATGCCCAGCGTGATACGTCCGAAGCTGCGCGCCAGGAACCGACGGCCGGCTCCGAGGCTCTGCCCGACAAGCGTCGTGGCTGCGTCGGAGATGCCGTAGCCGGGCATGTAGCAGAGCGCCTCGACCGTGATGCCGAAGCTGTTGGCAGCTATCGCCACCGTGCCGAGCGGCGCAACGATGATGGTGCTCACGATTTGTGCGCCGCACAGGATAACGTGTTCCACGGCTATCGGCGCACTGATGCGGAAGCTTTCCCTCAGGGTGCTCCGTTGCGGGATAAACGTGCCGCTGTCCTGCTTGAGCGAAAGCTCCTTGCTCCGCACGACCGTGAAGTAGCACATCAGTCCGGAGCAGATGACGAAGGCCAGGGCAGTGCCCAGCACGGCGCCCACTACGCCGAGCCCGGCGCCCGGGATGTTTATTGAAAATTGATTATTGAAAATTGATAATTGAAGGGTGCGGGAGGGGAAGATGAGCAGCCAGTTGAAGAGGACGTCGAGCAGGCAGAGCCCGATGTTCAAGATGCTGGGGATGTGCATGTTGCCGCTGCAGCGCAGCATGCCGGCACAAAGCGAGTTGAGCATCGAGAAGGGCAGGCACATGGAGAAGAACATGAAGTAGAGGCTCGCGTCGTGCCTGATGTCCTCGCCTCCGCCAAGCCAGTGGGGCAGGTAGCTGCTGATGCCGACGCCGATGCAACTGAGCACCAGGGCAAACAGTATGCAGGCCATGAAGCTCTGCCTCAGCACCTCGCGCGCTCCCTTGAAGTCGCTGGCGCCTATCCTATGTGCCACCTGAACGTAGAATCCGACACTGACCGCCGCACACAGGCTGCCGAAGAGCCAGATGCTGGTGCTGACCAGGCCGATGCTCGCACTTGCTGCGGCCCCCAGGCTGCCCACCATGCTGGCGTCGATATACTGCATCATGATGTGCACCAGCTGTGCCATCATGCTGGGGAAGCTGAGCAAGGCGGTAAGCTTGACCTGTGACATCGCGTCGAGCTTGCCGCCTTCTCGTATGAACGAAAGCAACTGGTCTTTACTTTGCGTGTATTTCATTGTTCATCGTGACAGGGGAGTTAAAGAAGTTAAGGAAGTTATCGCTCGCTTCGCTCGCTGAAGGAGTTAAAGACGATACTTTTGGCTGCTTCCAATTCTATTGTCTTTTAACTTCATTAACTCCTTTAACTTCTTTAACTCCCCTTTTCTTCATGGATAGTGCAGTCAGCCGGTGCTTTCTGGTTCCCGTCGATGATAAGCTCCCCGATATGTCCTGCGACGCTGATGCTGCCGCTTGTCGGGTTCTTGATGCTGTGGACGTCGCCCTTGATGCTTGCACGTACGGTGCTGTACTCGAACATGAGGTTGGCGTCGGCCCCGAAGGTGCAGTCCTCGAGGACTAAGTTCTCGCAGTAGCACAAAGGCTGTTCGCCCGTGATGTGGCAGCGGATGAGCGTCAGCCCCCGACTGTACCAGCCCAGGTACTCGCCGTTTATCTCGCAGTTGGTGATCGTGACGTTCTCTGTGTCCCAAAGCGCGTCCTTGCTGTTCAGCAGCGAATTCGTTATCTCCACATTCCTGCTGTACTGGAAGGCGTAATTGCCTTCGAGGTGCAGGCGGTCGATACGGATGTTGTCGGTCCGCATGCCGAGGTAGTCGGCGTTGAGTATCTCGCAGTTCCGGATGTTGACCTGGTCGCAGTCCCACAACGTCTCCTGCGCGTCGGTGAAACGGCAGTCCTGCAGGTCTATCTCCTGCATCCTGCGGAACATCTTCGGCGCGTCCACGAGGCAGCGACAGAGGCGGCCGTTCCTGCTGTACCAAAGGGAAGAGCGGGCCGACGTCTCGAAGTGGCAGTCCTGAGCGAGGAAGTTGCGGCACTCCCAGAAGACGTATTTGCCCTGAAAAGTGCAGTCGTAGGCCTCGATGTTACCCGTCTCCTTGATGCTCGACTCGCCGAGGTGTATCGTCACACGCTCCAGCCGGGCATCGTGAAGCTTATAAAGCGGACGCTCGCCGCCGTATTCTTTGTCCTGAATTACAATCATATATATCCTTTCGTGCTCGTCCCCGACGGGGCAGGTCGGGAGGGGACTCCTAATCTTCCATCAGTTTCCTATATCTTATGCGCTTGGGCTCCTCCAGGCCGAGGCGCTTGAGCTTGTTCGCCTCGTAGTCGGTGTAGCTGCCTTCAAAGTAGAAGACGTGGCCGTCGCCCTCATAGGCCAGGATGTGCGTGCAGATGCGGTCGAGGAACCAACGGTCGTGGCTGATGACGACAGCGCAACCGGCGAAGTTCTCCAAGCCTTCCTCGAGGGCACGCAACGTGTTGACGTCGATGTCGTTTGTCGGCTCGTCGAGCAACAGCACGTTACCCTCCTGCTTGAGCGCCATGGCGAGATGCAGGCGGTTGCGTTCGCCGCCCGACAGCACGCCGCATTTCTTCTCCTGGTCCGCGCCGCTGAAGTTGAAGCGGCTCAGGTAGGCGCGGCAGTTGATGTCGCGTCCGCCCATGCGCATCAGCTCGTTGCCCTGGCTGATGACTTGATAGACGGAGAGCTCCGGCTTGATGTCCGCGTGGCTCTGGTCCACGTAGGATATCTTGACCGTTTCGCCCACCTCGAACGTTCCGGCATCAGGCTTTTCCAGACCCATTATCATGCGGAAGAGCGTCGTCTTGCCGGCGCCGTTCGGTCCGATGACACCCACGATGCCGCCCGGCGGCAGCATGAAGTCGAGGTCCTTGATGAGCTGCTTCTCGCCGAAAGCCTTGCAGACGCCGTGCGCCTCGATGACTTTGTTGCCCAGACGCGGGCCGTTGGGGATAAATATCTCAAGCTTCTCCTCCCGCTCCTTTTGCTCTTCGTTGAGCAACTTGTCGTAGCTGTTCAGCCTTGCCTTGCCCTTTGCCTGACGTGCCTTAGGCGACATGCGAACCCACTCGAGCTCGCGCTCCAGCGTTTTGCGGCGCTTGCTTGCCACCTTCTCTTCCTGCTCCATGCGCTTTGTCTTCTGCTCGAGCCAGGAAGAGTAATTGCCCTGCCAGGGGATGCCTTCGCCGCGGTCGAGCTCAAGTATCCAGCCGGCCACGTCATCGAGAAAGTAACGGTCGTGCGTGACGGCGATGACCGTGCCCTCATACCCGGTGAGGTGTTGCTCAAGCCAATCGATGCTCTCGGCATCCAGGTGGTTGGTGGGCTCGTCGAGCAGGAGCACGTCGGGCTTCTGCAGAAGCAGGCGGCAGAGTGCCACGCGGCGACGTTCGCCGCCACTCAAGGTCTTTATCGGCTGATCGGCAGGCGGGCAGCGAAGCGCGTCCATGGCACGCTCCAGCTTACTGTCCAGATTCCACGCGTCGGTGCTATCGATGATGTCCTGCAACTCGCCCTGTCGGGCAAAGAGTTGGTTCATCTTGTCCTCGTCCTCGTAATACTCGGGCAGGCCGAACTTCTGGTTTATCTCCTCGTATTCGGTCAGGGCATCCACGATGTGCTGTACGCCCTCCTTCACCACCTCGATGACTGTCTTCTCGTCATCAAGCTTAGGCTCCTGCTCCAGGTAACCGACGCTGTAGCCCGGGCTCCAGACGACGTTGCCCTGATACTGTTGCTCGATGCCGGCAATAATCTTGAGGAGCGTCGACTTACCTGCGCCGTTCATGCCCACAATACCAATCTTGGCACCATAGAAGAAGGAGAGGTAGATGTTCTTTAGTACTTGCTTCTGGTTTTGCTGGATGACCTTGCTTACGCCGACCATCGAGAAGATGATCTTTTTGTCGTCTGTCGTTGCCATATGTGTGACTTACAATTTACGAGTATATAATGTACAGTTCGGTGTACAGTCGTGTTCCTTCGCAGTTTCTTTTTGGATGAAGCTGCTGCCGAATTGTCAAACGCGAACGGGTTCTATTCCAGTTTGTCGTCGCTGAGTTTCATGGCCTTATAGGCTTGCTGCGCAGTGAGGACGGTTTTGAACTTGGCGTAGTGCTTGCGGTTCAGCGCGGGCTCCTTGTCTTCCTGCTTTTGCTTTGCCTCGAAGAGCTGGTCGCACTGGGCGGCGGTCAGTTTGTTGGCGTCGATGGCATCCTGCAGGTCGTCCTTGAGCTTCTTGTAGGGGTCCTTCAGGTCTGACAACTCCTTGAGATACTCAATGAGAAGAGGCTTGAACTTCTCCTGCACGTCGGCCTTGAGCTTAAGGTTCTTCAAGACGTATGCCACGCGTGCATCTCTCTTGCTGCCTGCGAAAGCAGAGGTGGGTGTGACGACAGTCAGGCTAAGAAGCATGACTGCGAAGAGCATGAAATGTTTCATAGTAATGTTTGTTTTGTATGGTTGTGAATACTAATTGCCGGCGAAGCGGCTGTAGATGACTTGCATCTGGATGGGTTTTGCTTCTGTGCCGCGGACAAGTTTCGTGCTGCAGAGGCTCAGGTCGTGATTGACGGAAACCTGCAAGCCTTCTCCAAAGGTGTTCGATGCCGTCGCGATGCTGACGGGGACGAGTACTACGTGGTTCCACTCCGGGTGCGCAGCCTCCCAGGCTTCCTCCGTCATGCCGCTTGCCTGCATACCCGACTTCTTCTCGAGCCAGCAATAAGAGATGAGGTGGCTGATGTTGTCGAATCTGTAGCAGTTAAAGGTTTCGTAGTAGAATGTCGAGTATGACTGCTGGTTGTCTGCCACCTGGTGATTCTCGAAGAAACTGCTGAGGTTTTGCTTTCTGACGAGTAGGAGATTCTGTGGAATACCAAGCGCGTAGTCGTCGTCGAGCGCGTCCTCGTCCTGGTTGTTGATACGGGTGAGGGTGAATGAGGCGCGGGTGATGCTGTCGTTCTCATGTCCCTTGCATATCTCGTTGACGGGCAGGACGAGTTCTGTGCATATGCCGGCCGGCGTCTTAAGCATCGTGTACTCTTCGTTGCCGATGAGCCCTGCGAGGTTACTGCTCTCGAACTGCGTGCTTTGTATGACCTCGGGCGTTGCTGCGAAACGGCAGTAGGCGGCTAACGTGGAGTCGGGAAATTCTTCACTCTTGTAGCTGAAGAAGAGGTCCATCGTGCAGACTTCGAGGTTGAGCATTGTGCCGGTGCCTCCTACGGTTTGGAAGAGGAATCCCGAGCAGACGTTGCGGATGAAGGAATAGGAGTCGCGGAAGGCGTTGGGGTCGGTGTAGAACTTCTGCATGATGCTTTCGCCATACTGTCGTGGCAGTATGATGCGGACGTTGTCGGAGTGGCCTTTGGCGTTGCGTTGTCCTTCGGTTATGTTGTAGTCTGTAGCGGTGAAGACTTTTGTTGCGAGGGGTCCTTCGCTGTCATCTATGAACTGCTGGAGGTCGGTGTTTGAGTAGAGGTTCATCGACTCCTTGATGAGCTTGTCTTCATTTCTGCTGAGGGGCCACACTTCGAGTTTCATGGGGTTGTTCTTGTCGCCGAAGGTGCTTTTGATGAAGAGTCGGATTTCGATGGAGTCGCAGAGGAGTCCGTCAAGGCCTGGGATGACGTTTTTCTTTTCGGGGAATGTGTAGCCCTCGAATGTGTGGAACTGTGCGGCGAAGGTTGCTGTGATGGCTTCGTCTGTTTCGGGGTCGATGACTTTGCCCAAGTAGCATGCTGTGCTGTTGGCAGGCACGACGTTGTTGAGCAGGTCGCTTGAGAGGATGCCGTACGTGGCGGTGGATGTGCTGATGGCATCTTGTTGGGGATAGACGCCCAGCGTAGCCGTGTTTTCTGTGCACCCTACGAGTGTGATGGCGAATGCCAGCATGAGGGCAGACCATGCCCTGAGGATATCTTTACCTTTCAATTCTAAATTATAAATTATCTGTTTCAACTGTCCTCTTCTTCCTCCTCGCGGCCGATGTTCCAAATGCTGTCGTAGAAGTTGGGGTAGTGTACGCCGTAGTCTTCTATCCCGACGGGCTGCAGGCAGGGTTTGCCGAGGGCTTCTGCGTACTTTGCAAGGTCTTCGTTTTCAGCGAGGAAGCCGATGCCGTCGGCATACTTGATGCCCAGCTTGTTGAGCATAGGCACGAGTTTCTTCTCGCCCAGTCCTCTTGTGGCGGATATGGTGGCGTTGCGGTATGCTATGATGCCGTCCATGTTTTGCGGGATGGGGGAGGTGAGTATCTGAGTGGATGGCGTGAAGATGACCTTGCAGTCGCGGAAGGATGGCTCTTCAGCGTAGGCTGTCTTGATATAGAGAGGGAGGATGCTGCTCATCCAGCCGAGGCAGTGGATGATGTCGGGCGACCACTTGAGCTTCTTGATGGTCTCGAGCACGCCGCGTGCGTAGAAGGCGGCCCGCTCGGCGTTATCCTCGTACTCCTTGCCGTCTTCGTCGAAGGCGAGCTTGCGGCCGGTGAAGAAGTCGTCGTTGTCGATGAAGTATATCTGCATCCTGGCGGCCGGGATGCTTGCCACTTTGATGACGAGCGGGTTGTCGATATCGTCGACCACGATGTTGATGCCGCTCAGCCTGATGACGGGGTGCAGCTGGTTGCGACGCTCGTTGATCGTGCCCCATTTGGGCATGAAGGAGCGTATCTCCCGACTCTTTTCCTGGACGGCTTGAGGCAGAAACCTACCCATTTGAGCCATATCGGTTTCCGGCACAAAGGGTATCATCTCTTGCGTGACGAAGAGTATCTTCTTGGCTTTAGTCATCTTCCAAAGACTATAATATCCACGCAAAGATACGATTATTTTCGCAAATGACAATGCGGAAGTGCTCGTTTTCTTGCGATGATAAGTAAAAAACGCAAATATTTCCTCATTCTTCATCATTCATTCTCATTTTATTCGTATCTTTGCACGATTTAATGTCTAAGCCATGGAGGTAATAAGCAACATCAAACAACTCCGCGAGTGTCTGGCCCGGCATCGGGAGGAGGGACGCAGCATCGGCCTTGTGCCGACCATGGGCGCCCTGCACGAAGGCCACGCTTCGCTCGTACGCAGAAGTGTCGAAGAGAATGACGTCACCGTGGTCAGCATCTTCCTCAATCCCACTCAATTCAACGACCCGAAGGACCTGGAGCGTTACCCCCGCACGCTCGAGGCGGACTGCCGTCTGCTCGAAGCGTGCAGGGCTGACATCGCCTTTGCTCCGACGGTCAAGGAGATCTACCCGGAGCCGGACACGCGACGTTTCAGCTATCCCCCGACGGACAGCGTGATGGAGGGCGCGATGCGTCCCGGGCACTTCAACGGCGTGTGCCAGATAGTGAGCAAACTGTTCATGTACGTCGAGCCCACGCGTGCCTATTTCGGAGAGAAAGACTATCAGCAGATAGCCGTCATCCGTCGCATGGTGGCCGACCTCGGCTTCAAGCTCGAGATCGTACCTTGTCCGGTGGTCCGTCAGAGCGATGGCCTGGCCTTGAGCAGCCGCAACAGCCTCCTCACGCCTGAGGAGCGGACCATAGCTGCCAACATCTACCGCGTGATGAACGAAAGCCGTGGGCTCGGCCTTCCCGTACAGCAGACGCACGACTATGTGGTGAGGGAGCTCAACGCCATCGACGGCCTGGAGGTGCAGTACTTCAGTATCGTGGACGGCGACACGCTGGCCGACGTCGGCTCCTGGGACGACGCGCCGTCTGTCGTGGGCTGCATCACCGTCTTCTGCGGCACAAAGCCAATCAGACTCATTGACCACATCAAGTATAAGTAAGTAATGTACAATTTAGCAATGTACAATGTACAATTTATGTACAATTTGAATAATTTACAATTTGATGACTAAAGAGGACCTGCGGGAGCGCCTGACTGTTTTCGCTGTGAGAATTGTCAAGATGGTGAATGCTATGCCTTCCGGCATTGCCAGCAACGCAATAGCCCGTCAGATTGTACGTTCGGGAACATCTCCCTCTGCTAACTACCGTGCAGCTTGTTTGGCAAAGTCCGATAAAGATTTCCTGAATAAGATGAAGATGGTAGAGGAGGAGTTGGACGAAACGAATCATTGGCTCGACATCATCATGCGCAGCCAATTGATTGATGCAAAGCGTCTGGAACCGCTTTTCCAAGAGAGCAAGGAACTGACGGGCATCATAGTGAAGTCTATCCTATCGACTAAGGCTCGAATGAAAGCTGACAGTGAAGAACTCAGATAATGTAAATGGTAAAATTGCTAAATTGTAAATAAATAGTAAATTGTAAATAGCTAAATAGTAAATTAACAAGATGATTATAGAAGTACTTAAGTCGAAGCTTCACATGGTCACGGTGACCGAGGCTAACATCAACTACATGGGCAGCATCACCATCGACGAGGACCTGATGGACGCTGCAGGTCTCATCGCCGGCGAGAAGGTGCAGGTGGTGGACAACAATAACGGCGAGCGGTTCGAGACATACGTCATACGCGGCGAGCGCGGCTCGGGATGCATCTGCCTCAATGGCGCTGCAGCACGGAAAGTGCTCGTGGGCGACACCGTCATCATCATGTCGTACGCCCTCATGGACTTCGAGGAAGCTCGCACCTTCAAGCCTAAAGTCGTCTTCCCTAAACAGAACCGCATCTAAAGCCCCGACAAGGCATAATAAAACGCCACACGAAGGAACCGACGTCCCCTCGTGTGGCGTTTCCTGTTCCTTGCTGTAGCGTTTCCTGTTCCTTGCTGTGGCGTCGGAAGTTCCTTGCTGTAGCGTTCGCCGTTCCTTGCTGTGGGAATCGCCGTTCCTTGCTGTAGCGTTTTTCAGCGACACGTGCCTGGCGTCCCGACATCACGTTCTCAGCATCCCGACATCACGTTCTTGGCGTCCCGACATCACGTGCTTGGTTCTCCAACTACACGTGCCTGACTTGCCAACGAGACGTGTGTAGTTCTCCAATCAGATATATCTGGTTTGCCATTTAGAAGTGTCTCGCAATAAAAACAGACGTGGCCGGTTGGAAAACCGGCCACGTCGTATCGTCTGATGGGCTTTATTCAGCGCCCCAGATGTCCCACTCGTCTTCTTTGGCGTGAGAGTCGCTGCTGCTGCCTCCGCCATTGTCGATGCCTACGTCGCTCCTGATGCTCTCGCAAAGGAGAGAAGTAGGTTGAGCGCTTTCCACATTCACGATGGGCGTCATATATGCCTTTTTCATATTTAAGTCCTCCTATTGTTTAATGTTTTATATTGAGTAATGTAAGGTTCGCCCACACCCGAGAGCGCGGGCGAACTCCATTTCTCTTTACTTGACAGTGACTTTACGTCCACCATTTACATAGATACCCTTCAGGCTGGGCTTGCCTGCGAGCTTGCGACCGCTGATGTCGTACCAGTCGCCGCCTTCCTTAGCGTTGATGCCTGCAATGCCAGTAGCGTCATCGTCGAGGTTGGAGATGATCTTGACACCACTGCCTTCGCCAGCTGTAATGCCGTCGAGAGTGAAGTAGCCGCATGTGGCTAAGATGTTAGCGCCTGCCAGAGGATAGTTGAACTTGTTGTCAGCACCGATGAAGAGAATGCTGGTGTCCTCGGCATCGAAACCAATCTTGTCGTAAGTGCCGCCGAAGTCAATCTCGATGGTGTTCCCGCTGTCATGAGCATCCATATAGTATCCACCCTTGGAGATGGTCACATTTGCGAACTCGGGATTAACAACGTTGCCGCTGCCGGAAGCCCACTTGATGATGTACGGGAAACCACCGATGAAGTCGGCATAGCCATAAGATGAGTACATGCCTAAGCCGTCAACGAAGTTGATCTTAACAGTTTGGCCCTCCACCTCAAGGTCGCTGATTGTGCGGATATCGCCATCGGCAAGAGGTGTGTTGGCAAGCTCAGCCTCGCTGAGGTCGAATGGCAGATAGACGGTGTTCCAAGTGTCGTCCTTGTAGAACACGCGGTTAGCAAGCGTTACGTGAGCGAACTTGCCTTCGAACTTGTTAAGCTTGCTATCGTTATCGCCATTGGCATCAAGTGTGATGAGTGAGAACTCGCCGATTTCGCTCCACTCTGATGTGCTGCCACCATTGATGCTCTGAATCTGATACTCATAGGTGTCGTCGGTTGCAAGGCCGCTGATGGTAGCGGTAGCATCCGTAACAGCCATCTCAGTCCAAGCGCCGGCAAGAGTCTCTTCAACAAGGCCTAAGTTGGTGATGGCGAGAGCGAAGCAGTCAGTGCTTACGTGGTGGAAAGCAATGTAGCCAGTCTGGCCAGCGTATGCGCTGAGGTCGATAGCAAAATCACCTTGTGTTGCGCTCATAGACTGCAACTCAGTGGTGAAGCTTGTAAGCTCAGCATCTGTCGTGGACAGAAGAACCTCGTAGCTGTCGGGATAGCTGGCGTCACCCTTAATGGTGAACTTCAGTGTTCCGCCCAACTCTATAGCAGGAGATACGAGCCAGTTGTCGGCACTGTACGCGGTATAAGTGGCGTTGTCGTAGCTATACGCAACAGCTGAATAGCTGCCATTGAACGACTGTGCTGCAAAGCCCGGGCCTTCGCCGAGAGTATAGGGAGTCCAGCCGTTGAGGTCAGTGGAGAAGTCAGCCTCGTAGAGATAATTATCTGCAGCTGCACTCCTGTAGCGTACGTTGTAGCCTTCGCCTTCGCCCTCCCAAGTGAGAGTAGCACCGTCGGCAGCAAGGTCAGCTGCGATGTTAGCGGGAACAGGATTGTTGCTTCCGGTAGTGAAGCATGTCGAAGTCCATTCGCTCGTGCCTTCTGTGCCGAAGATAGCCCTAACCTCAACGGTATAGGTTGTTGCGGCATTCAGTCCGGTAAGCTCAGCAGGAGAGGTGACGTCGTCAACCGTTGTCCAAGTAGCAGTAGCGGGATCGAAATCGCCGATTTCTGCGCCAACCATCCAGCAGTATCCTTCGCCGCCTACGCTGGCGAGGTCAGCCCAACCGCTGCCAAGGTTAGACCATCTGCCGTTAGCGTCGTTAAGTACATCATTTGCAACTGCGTAGTAACCGCCAGTGGGGAAGTTTACAACAACCCATACATTCTTAGTAGGATCGATTGTAACGCCGAAATCCACAACTACAGGAGCATCAGCACCGGTAAGGGCAACATTTTCAGAAGCGATAGCTGTTCCTTCGGGTTCAGCGTCGCCACCAGAGTAGATGCTGACAACAGCAGATGCTGATGAAGCATCGTAAAGGCTAACGTTGCTCAGGGTGGTGCCTGTGAAGCTGCCTGCGGGGAACATTACAGCGAGAGAGAATTCTGAGGTGATGCCAAGGCTATTTACAGGTGTGCCGTCGTCATACTTATATACTAAGCTTCCACCTTCTGCATAGCGGAGTTCAAAGCCAGTAGCATAAGCGTCGGCTTCCCAACTGATTTCAGCAGAGTTGCTTGTAACGTTGTTTACAGCCAAATCTGTGGGAGCGGGGAAGGCTTCGCCTGTGGTGAATGTGGCAACAGGTGTGCCTGCATTCGCAGTTCCGTCCTTAATGCCGGTAATAGTAAACTCGTATTCGGTCTCAGGATTAAGGCCTGTGAGTTCTACAGAAGGCTCAGTCGTGGTAACGGTTACCCATTCGCCGGCAGGAGTGTCTTCACCATTGAGACTGAAGTCGTCGATGAGGAGGTAGTTGCAGTCATAACTTACGTGATGGAATGCAATGTAACCCTCCTGGCCTTCGTATGCGCTGAGGTCAATGGAAACCTTTGTCCAATCAGCTACTGCAGGAGCTTCTGCCATGGCCTGAAGCACAACGGTGAAGTCAGCAGGATCGTTGCCAGCAGTGGAGAGCAGCACTTCGTAAGCGTCAGGAAAGCCTTTGTTGGTACGTACCCAATACTTCATCTGCTTGTCGAAAGTAACCTTCGGAGTGATGAGCCAGTTGTCAGCATTGTATGCATTATTATTAGCCCAGCTCCAGGCACTTGCACAATAGGTACCGCTGTGGGCGCTGAAGTTCAGGCCAGTCGGGTCATAGGTGTACCAGCCTTCAGTCTCATTAGGTCCTTCGCCATTCTTAATGTTAGTCCAATCGCCGAGACCGCTTTCGAAATCCATGAAGTATGAAGATGGGCCATCAACAGCAATAGGCCTGTAAGCCACTTCGTAGCTGTCGCTGATGCCGGTCCATGAGATGGTTGCTGTTCTTGATGTAGTCGTTACAGCAACGTCGGTTGCAACGGGATTAGATTCAGGCGTAGTGAAAGTAGTACTTGTCCAATCGCTCTCGCCCTCAGTGCCATAGATAGCTTTTACGCGTACAAGGTAGTCAGTCTCAGGTGTGAGACCTGCGATAGTACAGGGAGAAACGGCGTCTGCAACAGTAACCCAAGGCAGAGCTGAGAAGTCCATTACGCCGATTTCAGCACGAAGCATCCAGGTGTAGCCGGGAAGACCAGCTACGCCAAGGTCGTACCAAGTGCCATTCATTTCAACCCAGCGACCGTTGGGATCGTCAACGTCCTCAGCAGCGGCAGCAGCAGGATAACTTTCACCGCTTGCATTATAAACGACAACCCAAAGGTTCTGTGATGGGTCGATATTAATGGCGCCGAAGTTTACTTGAACAAAATCGTTGGCACCAGTCAGGGTAACGGCCTTGGTTGTAACAAGTGCACCAGGAGCTGTATCGCCTCCGGAATAGAGGGAAATGGTGCCAGTCATAGCTGCGCAATCAAAAACAGATACTGAGTTCACGCGTTCGCCACTAAAGCTTCCTGCGGGGAACATTACTGCCCAAGAGAATTCGCCGCCACCGAGACCAACGCTGGTTGCATATGTGCCGTTGTCGTATTGATATGTGCTACCTGTAAAGCCAGCGGAACCTGCGACAGAATATTGCAACTCGTAGCTGGTAGCATCAGCTGTGGGATTCCAAGTAATAGTTGCGCCGTCGAATGTCACATCTGTAGCAGCGAGGTCGGCAGGAGCGGGGAATTGAACATCGGTTGTGAATGTCTCCTCGTTGCTCCACTTGCTGGTATTGGTGCCATCTGTTGCGCGAACCTTAACGGTGTAAGTTGTCTCGGGCGTGAGGCCTTCGAGTACGAAGGGATTGCTGGTGGCTGCGATGAGATTGGCCTCGTCGCCGTTTACGCAGATTTCCCAAGCGGTAGATGTGCCGTTCTCAGTCCAGCTTAATGTAGCGCTGGTTGACTTAACGTCGGAAACAGCAAAGTTCGTGGGCTTGAAGATGCCGTTGCTCTCAGTGAATGTGAAGTTGTCAACAATGAGATAGTACTGATAAGACGAATAGTAGTGGATGGCAACATACTTAGTGCCAGCGGGGAATATGTCATTCCATTCTTTCCATACGCCTTTTTCTGCATCTGATACTTCATCACCCCATGTGAATGCGTCAATGTCGGCGGTGGTTGTAGAGTAACCGACCTTGAAGAGCTCAGGTTGACCATTGGTTCTGCTGTACATGAACGATACGTCTATTGCTTTGCTTCCGTCGAACTCGGGTGTAATCAGATACTGGTCGTAAACAGTAGAAGAGTTATAAGAAGAGAAACGGAAGACATAGTTTCCGGTTCCATCATCGACAATGCCAGGTGTGTTGGAAGACTCGTTTACAACAGTCCAGCAGGGGATGCTTGCCTCAAAGTCTTCTGAGAATGGCAGGGCAGTCAATTCGCAGTCAGTAGTGAAGTTGATCATTACCCAGTTGCTGGCATCAGTGCCATAGATAGCTTTCACGCGGAAGTTGTAGGGAGTGCCGCTTTCAAGACCAGTGAGGGTAACAGTTGCCTCTGTAGTTGTGGTCTCTTCAGTGCTCCATTCCTCGGTAGCTTTCTTGTACTGATAAGCGTAGGCGTCCACTTTGCCCTCAGGCTCTGTCCACGAGATGGTGACTTTGTCAGTGCCCAGGTCGCTTACTGTCAGGTTAGTCGGCTTTTCAAAAACCACGCCGGAACCAGTAGTGTAAGTGAAGGTGGTCTTGGGGATGAAGTTCTTGGCGGAGGGAGTAACGGCGTCAAGGTTGCTGGAGCTGGAACCTGCAACAGATGCACCGTCTACGGCCTGACCAAAGAACTTAACGTTCTTGTAGTCAATGTCTGTGGTGTTCTCGATGCCAATCAGCAGATTGTTGCCACCATAGACGAAGGGGGTAGCGAACACGATAGTGAGTTCACCAGAGGCAGCCACCGTAAGTGTGCCGGTGTACAGGATGTTATCCTTAGGCTCGAATGCGGTGATGGTGGTGTAGTCCACTTCCTTCATGAATACATCCACTGTGCTTGGAGAGGTGTACTCTTCTGTCTGATCCGTGTAGAACGTGATGGCACTGATGGTGCCGCCACCTGCCATTGAGGTCAGGGCATCAGAAGGAATCACAAATTGACTCCTCGTGAAGTCGTCAAAGTAGAACATGTAAGCTGGAACAGTATTGGATTGGTCTGTTCCATCATACACTGTCAAGGTCTCTTCTGCTCTTGCACCTGTGATGCTGAAGAGCACGGCAAATAGCATCGTCAATGCTTTTGCCAGGAACGTTTTCCTTTTCATGTAATTGATACTTTGGTTAAACATTTATTCAGTTAATACTTACTGATTCGAAAATTTACACAAATCGAGGACAAAGTTACGACTTTTTATGAAAAGAGGCAAGCGTTTTGCACTTTTTTTGAGAAATATGGGAAGTTTATGAGCTGCGCGTGCATAAATATGTTATATTTGGAAGGAAAAACGAGCGTCACGCATGATATAATAAGGTCCGCGCTATGAAAGCGGGGATTTCGTCACGTTACGTTAGCCATTTCGTCACGTTATGTTGGCCATTTCGTCACGTTATGTTGGCCATTTTGTCACGTTATGTTGGCCATCTCGTCACGAGGCGTTTTGCCGTGTTACAATAAAAACCAAAAGCACTCTCCAGTCTTCACCTTTATGCATTGATGCAGTCACTGTCAGTGAGTGACGCGGTGAAGAGCGAAGCGTGCTTTTGGTTTGATTAATTTCCGTGCGCGGAGTGACGGGTCACTTCACGGTGACGGCCTTGTTGTTCCTGATGTAGATACCCTTTCGTGTCGGCTTGCGGTCGAGCTTGCGACCTTCGAGGTCGTACCAGCTGTCGTTGAGGTCATCAATGTCATTAATGTCCTGAAGTGCTGTCGGGTCATCGCCTCCGAGGTTCGTGATGAACTGCTTGCCGATGTTACAGCCTTCGGCGAACTGGAAGAAGGCACGATGTGCGCGGATGCTTGCTCCGACGAGCGGATAGTAAAGGATACTGTTGCCGCTCATGAAGCGGATGCTTGTCTCGTCGTCGGAGAAGGCGCGTGGGCTGTATGTGCCTACGAAGTGTATCATCCCCTCTTCGTCGGAGAAGTCGTTGCGTGTGTTGCGGACGATGACGTCGTAGAAGACGAGGTCGTCCTCTGTGAGCGTTTCGCCCTCGGCCCACTTGATGATATACGGTGTGCCTGCAGAGATGGCGTCGAGTTCGCCTTCTTCGGTGAAGTTGAGTATGATGTCGTCGCCGTCGATGTATGCTTCGCGCAGGGCACGCAGGTCGGCCCCTTCGAGCGGGCTGCCTTCGAGGTTGAGGTCGAAGGGCAGACAGATGGTGTTCCAGTAGCCGTCGCGGTGGAGGGTGCGACCGGCAAGCGTCACGTTGCAGTGCTGTCCGTCGTAGGCTTCGATGATGGCGGCATTGTTCTCGTCATTGTCAGAGAGCAGGATGTCGAAGATTTCGACCACCTTCTCCTTTGCGTCTTGATGGTCTGCCAGGTTGTGGAGAGGCAGGATGGGCAATGTGACGTCGGCTTCGGGCTCACTGTCCGCATCCGATGGCTCTTCGTCCATAGCGTCAGGTTCTGTCGTGGTGAAGGTGAGGCTCTCGTCGGCAGCGAAGCGGACGAAGACGGCTTCCAGAGGCGCGATGGTGCTGGAGGCGGCGGGAACGAGTGCCGTGCCCTCAGCGTTCAGACGATAGAACGGGCGCGCGTCTGTGAAGAAGGCGTTGCAGGGGAATGGGTTGCCCACGAGTGCGAAGCCTGCAAACTCCTCGCCCTGATAGGTGGTGGCGCAGGCGACGTCGGCATTGGTGGGCTGCACTGTGCCGGTAAACGCGAGGTCTTTCTCCATGTTGCTGGCGTAGAGGTAGCCAGTGCCGCACTGGAGGGCGAAGGCTCCGGCCTCATAGTTCCGCCACTCCAGTTCCTCTTCGCTTTGGAAGGCGTAGAGGTCGAAGTCGCAATCTGTCGTGAGGTCCGCGATGCCGTCCAGCGTCGTCATCGGGCTTGCGATGAGGCTGTAGTTGTCTTTCTCGCCGGTGTATGCCGTGATGTGTTTCATCATCGTTGCCTTGACGCCGTCGGAGGCCGTCTTAAGCTGACCGCCGTCCTGCACGGTGATGTTGGCGTTGTTTTCGATGGAGATGCGCCTTGCATCAGCCACGACGCCGGCGGGCACGTTGATGTCGGCCCGGATGATTACGTCGCTGCCTGCTGCCGGCACCTCTTGGCCTATCCAGTTCGAGGCCACGTCCCAGTCGCCGGCAGTGGTGAAGATGTTGCCGTTGATGGTGGTGAAGCTGATTTCCCGGCTCCAGTCGGTGGGCTTGCCTTCTTCCTCGCAATAGCCTCGTACCTGCACGACGTAGGTCGTCTCCTGCCTGAGTCCTTCAGCCTCATACGAGGTGGCTTTGACGCCGTCCACTTCCACCCAGTCCTGCCCGGGCTCGGTGATGGTGATGTCATCAATGACGAGGTAGAACTGGTCGCTTACGTTGTAGTGACGTATGGCGACGTATCCCTCGCCGCTGAACTGGCTGAGGTCGATGGTGTATTGTGTCCATTCGTGCGTGGTGACGTTGTCCTCGGAAATCATTGTGAAGTCGGCGGGGTCGGCATTGCCTGTCGTGGAGACTGCCACGCCGAAGTTTTCGGAGAAGAATCTCGCGTCCTGACCCTTTGCCCAGAATGAGATGCTGCCGCCCAAGGTGACTCTTGGCGAGACGAGCCAGTTGTCGGGGGTGAGTGCCTGCTTTCCCTGCTTGTCCCACGACTGCGAATAGGCGCAGTTGGCTGACTCGTAGCCCTTGAGGCTGGCGTTATTGTCCGACCAGAGCCACGTGAAGCCGTCGCCGTCGGCATCGATGGAAGTCCAGGGCTCCAGACCATCCTCGAAGCCGGCCGTGCCGGTGTAGGGCCTGTAGCGCAGGTCATACTTCGCCATGCCGCTGTCCCAGGAAAGGGTAGCCTTTGTGGCTCCCACTTCCTTTGCAAAGACATTGGTCGGTGCGGTGCATGCCTCGGTGGTGAAGTTGGCAGGCAAGCTCCAGTCGCTCTTCTCGTCACCCTCCTTCGCGCGTACCTTTATTATATATGTCGTGGAAAACTCGAGGCCGGTCAGTGTGATGGGATTGGTGACGTCCTCCGTCACGTTGCCGTTCACTTCGATGTCGAAGGCGGATGCGTCGCTTGTCCAGCTGACGGTCGCTTGCGTGCCGCCCGTGTAGTCTATTGTGACGTTCTTCGGCTTGCGGACAAAGGGCACATCGCCCGGCGTGTACTCAAAGTCGGTGTTGGGCAGGAAGTTCTGCTGGCTGACGGTTGAGCCGTAGCCGCCTATGGAGGCGCCGGTGACGCTCTCGCCTCGCCACGAGACTTGCTTGTAGCTGCCCGACTGGGTCTGGTTGAAGCCGACAAGGAGGTTGCCGCCCTCGTAGTAGAAGGGCTCGTCGAAGGTGACGGTCATCTTCTTGTTGACGACAGAGAGGCTGCCGGAGTACACCTTGTCGAGCTCGTCCCAACTCTTGAGGGAGCTGATGGTCTTGCCGCTGACCACGCCCAGATAGACGTCGAACTTCGCGGCGCCCCAGCTGGCGGAGCTCTCCGAGGCGGTAAACGTCATGCTCGAGATGGTGGAGAAGGCCATGTCCTCTATGTTGGCCTCTGCGATGACAAACTGACTCTTGGTGAGGTTGTCCGTCCAGTAACCGTAGATGGGTACTACGCCGTTGGTCAGGCTTTGCGATACGACGAGCGTTGCCGTCAGTTCGCTGTTGTTGTAGTATTCACCATTGGAGTTGACGAAGCAGAAGGTGAAGATGAACGTGCCAGTCTGTTGGGGAGTGTACGGGACGGTAACGTCCTGCGTTGCCCCGCCGGGGATGACGACGCTTTCACACTCGATGAGGTAGTCGTCGTCTTCTTGTCTCAGGCAGAGCCAGATGTCGCCGTCGTAGGGGTCGGTGCTGTTGTTGGTGATGTTGAAGGTAACGTTCACCGTGCTGCCCGGCTCGACGGCTGTTTCGCTCAGCGTGATGCTGTTCAGCGTGAGGTCGTTGGCGTTGGGTTCTATGCCGGCTGTCGTGCCGCTGGCTGTGGATTTCTGAATGCCGACGACGGCATCCTGTCCGTAGTGGAAGCCGTCGGTGGACGTGCTGCCGCCGATGCCCTGCTGGTCGGGGTCGAGAGCCGAGAGGACGAAGTAGTTGTCGCTCAAGCCGCCCCAACCCCAGTTGATGTGGAAGAAGTCGGTATTCGACTCGAACTTGTAGCCGTCGCATACGAACTCGTGTCCGCCACCCGAGGAGAGGCCTCCGTAGCAGACAGGGCGGTTGTGCGACACTTCGTGATAGATCATGTCAGTCCAATTCTCGTAAGTATATGAGCTGCGCGACACGAACCGTGTGGTGTAGGGATTGTAGTCAAAGTAATCGCGGAGTGCAATCGCCACGTCTTCTGTGTAGGCGCCTGACGATTCGTCGTAGTCCATCTTGACAGCGTAGCCGCAATACTTCATCAGGGTAGCCACGGCGTTTGCCTCTGTCGTGGAGTAGCTGCCCTGATAGCCGTTCTTCATGTGCGTCCAGTCGAAGGTGACGGGGGGCAGTGAGGGCAGGTTCAGTCCCAGCGAGTAGGTGGTGTAGCCTGGTATGGTAGCGGTCGGTTCCTGCGGCCATTTGTGGTAGTTCATCACCTGGGCCATCGCCGTCGCCACGCAGCCGGTGGCGCATCTGCCGCTGCCGCCCCAACTGGTGTAGGTGGGGCAGAGGTTGTTGTACGGCGTGCTCTGGTTCCACTTTGTCTTGACCAGGGGAGCTACGGGGTTCGTGCTGTGCGTGCCGACCTTGTTGCGGGGGCGTGTGGCACTGGCCTTCGGAGCGCCGTGCTGCTGTAGCCAGGCTATCTCGTCGGCGTAGCCTTGCAGCCAGGCTCTCATGTTGTCGGGGATGCTGTCCAGATTGATGTTGCCGCTCTCGCTGAAGCCGAGGACGGGGCGTGTGCGGTCGTCGTTGGAGACGATGACGAAGCCGCCGTCGTTCTCTACGTTGAAGACATAGAGCCCGCTCACCTTGCCTTGCAGGCGGAGCTGAGGCGTCTGTCCCTTTGCCTTGCGAGGCCGTCCGGATACTGAGGTCTGGCCTGTCAGGAAATCGAGAGCCTGCTCCTGGGCCTGCTCCGGAGTGATGTCTTCTGCCCACGTGCTGCTCACGCAGAACAAGGCAAGAAGCAATGCCATCATGGTTTGAGTGAAGGTTGTTTTTCTGTTCATTTTTGTGGTTTTGTTATGTCGAATCACCTGTATCTTTGTCTAAAAAAGACAAAGCGGGAGCAAAGATACGAATTTTTCGACTAACGGCCAAAAAGATTCGAATATTTTAGGGCGAATTGTTCCACATTGCGTTCCGCAGGGGCATTTGCGGCGCGTCCGGAAACGCCTCGTGAGGCATCGGCCGTTCCTTGCTGTAGGAAGCGACGTTCCTTGCTGTAGCGTCGTCCGTTCCTTGCTGTAGGAAGCGACGTTCCTTGCTGTGGCATAAATTCCCCCTAAAAGGGGGGAGGGGGCTAATAAGGCTAATAAGGCCAATAAGGCTAATAAGGCCAATAAGCCCTTCTCAGTAGCATAAAATTCCCCCTAAAGGGGGTTAGGGGGTCTTCTGTGGCGTATATCGTGAAACACAAAACCCCTCCGCCGATATTGCTATCAGCAGAGGGGCTTGATGCGTGGTGATTGAAGCGAGGGGAATTGGCCCTCAGTCTTCAACCTTCAATGTTCGGTTATTCCTCGCCCAGGAGAATCTTCATCATCTCGCAAGCGGAGTAGGGGACGGGAGTGCCGGGGCCGAAGATGCAGGCCACGCCGGCTTTGTACAGGAAGTCGTAGTCCTGTGCGGGGATGACACCGCCGGCGGTGACCATGATGTCCTCGCGGCCCAGCTTCTTCAGCTCCTCGATGAGCTGAGGAATCAGCGTCTTGTGGCCGGCTGCCAGTGAGCTGGCACCCACGATGTCCACGTCGTTCTCCACTGCCTGACGGGCTGCCTCGGCGGGCGTCTGGAACAGCGGTCCCATATCCACGTCGAAGCCACAGTCGGCGTAACCCGTGGCAACTACCTTCGCGCCACGGTCGTGGCCGTCCTGTCCCATCTTCGCAACCATGATGCGGGGGCGACGGCCTTCCTTCTTGGCAAATTCGTCGGTCATGGCACATGCCTTGTCGAAGAACTTGTCATTCTTGCTTTCACTTCTATACACGCCTGAAATGGTTCTGATTACTGCTTTGTAACGGCCCACGATAGCTTCGCAGGCATCGCTGATTTCACCCAAAGTGGCCCTGTGGCCTGCGGCACGGACGGCGAGGTCGAGCAGGTTGTCCTTGCTCTTCTTGCCTTCGTTGAACTCGCGCACGCACTCGGTGATGGCCTCCAGATCTTTCTTCACCTGAGCCTCGTCGCGATGTGCACGGAGCTCCTTCAGGGATGCCTCCTGCTGCAGACGTACGGCGGTGTTGTCGATCTCGAGAATGTCGATGGGATCCTCGTGGTCGAGGCGGTACTTGTTCACGCCGACGATGGTCTGTACGCCGCTGTCGATGCGGGCCTGTGTGCGGGCCGAAGCCTCCTCGATACGCATCTTGGGCAGGCCAGTCTCGATAGCCTTTGCCATGCCGCCAAGCTTCTCGATCTCCTGGATATGCTCCCAAGCCTTGTGATACAACTCGTAGGTGAGTTTCTCCACATAGTAAGAGCCTGCCCACGGGTCGATATGCTTGCAGACTTGCGTCTCGTTCTGAATGTAAATCTGCGTGTTACGTGCGATGCGGGCACTGAAGTCGGTGGGCAGTGCGATGGCTTCGTCCAGGGCGTTGGTGTGGAGGCTCTGGGTGTGGCCAAGCACGGCAGCCATGGCCTCGATACAGGTGCGGCCCACGTTGTTGAAGGGGTCTTGCTCCGTCAGAGACCAGCCGGACGTCTGCGAGTGTGTACGCAGGGCCATCGACTTCGGGTTCTTCGCTCCGAAGCTCTTCACGATCTTTGCCCACAGCAGACGACCTGCACGCATCTTCGCGATTTCCATGAAGTGGTTCACACCGATGGCCCAGAAGAATGAGAGGCGAGGTGCGAAGGCGTCCACGTCGATGCCTGCATTGATACCTGCACGCAGGTAGTCCATACCGTCGGCCAGCGTGTAAGCCAGCTCGATGTCGGCCGTTGCGCCGGCTTCTTGCATGTGGTAGCCCGAAATGGAAATGCTGTTGAACTTCGGCATCTTCTGAGAGGTGTACTCAAAGATGTCGGCGATGATCTTCATAGAGAATGCGGGCGGATAGATGTAGGTGTTGCGCACCATGAATTCCTTCAGGATGTCGTTCTGGATGGTACCTGCCATCTCCTCCAGCTTCGCTCCCTGCTCCAGGCCTGCGTTGATGTAGAAGGCCAGGATGGGCAGCACGGCGCCGTTCATCGTCATGGAGACGGACATCTTGTTCAAGGGAATGCCGTCGAACAGGACTTTCATGTTCTCCAGCGAGCAGATGCTCACGCCGGCCTTACCTACGTCGCCCACCACGCGCTGGTTGTCGGGGTCGTAACCTCTGTGCGTGGGAAGGTCGAAGGCTACGGACAGACCCTTCTGTCCGGAAGCAAGGTTGCGGCGATAGAACGCGTTGGACTCTTCGGCCGTAGAGAAGCCGGCGTACTGGCGGATAGTCCACGGGCGGAAGGGGTACATCATGCTGTACGGGCCGCGGAGGAAGGGAGGAATGCCTGCAGCGAAATTCAAGTGCTCCATGCCCTCGAGGTCTTCCTTCGTATATACGGGTTGAATGTCGATCTGCTCAGCCGTCTTCCAGTTGGCTGTGATGCCATTCTCCTTTTGCCACTGCTGGCCGTTCTTCTCCTGAATGCCAGCGTAGATATCTATGTCTTTAAATGATTTGCGTGCCATAATCAGATTCCGAGTTTTGCGTTGTACTCCTTGAGAGTCTCAAGCTGGTTAGACCTTACGTGGATAAAGTTCTCGATGCCTGCTGCCTTGAGGTCTTCCGTGCAAGCCGGCGCGCCAGCTACGACGTAGAGAGCGCGGCCGTTCAGATACTTGAAGGCAGGGATGGCATATTCTGCATACTCGTCGTCGCTCGAGCAAATGACTACGATGTCGGCACCTGCGGCGAGGGCTGCGTCAACGCCTTCCTCGACGGTCTTGAAGCCGAGGTTGTCGATGACCTGATAGCCTGCAGCGGCCAAGAAGTTGCAGCTGAACTGAGCGCGAGCCTGACGCATAGCCAGGTTGCCGATGGTCAGCATGAAGGCGACAGGCACCTTCGCTGCCTTTTCGGTCTTGAGGCGAAGCTCCTCGAAGTCGCTTGCCAGGCGGGAGGTCTTGATGGCTGGAATCTCGCTCTCGCAACCGCATGTCCCGTCTGTTGCGTTGCCAGCGCAACATGCCATGCGCGGCTCCTTGCCTTCGCTCTTCTCAGTGAAGTTGGGGAACTGATTCGTGCCGAGCAGGAACTCTTTGCGCTTGTCGGCGTTGGCATGACGGGTTGCGTTCGTCTCGTTGATGGTTTTCTGTACAGTACCTGCCTTGGCGGCTGCCAGGAAGCCACCCTCTTCCTCTACTGACAGGAAGAGTTTCCAGGCCTGGCCTGCCAGGGCGGAGGTCAGCTCCTCGATGAAGTAGGAACCGCCTGCGACGTCGACCATGCGGTCGAAGTGGCACTCGTCCTTCAGCAGCAATTGCTGGTTGCGGGCGATGCGTTCCGCGAAGTCGGTCGGTACTTCGTAAGGCTCGTCGAAAGGAGTCACGACGATGCTGTCCACGCCTCCGAGGGCGGCAGACATGGTCTCGGTCTGCGAACGGAGCATGTTGACGTAGCTGTCGAAAAGCGTCATGTTGTAAGTCGTCGTGAAGGCGCAGACGTGCATCTTTGCGCTCTCCTTGCAGGGCGTGTACTGGCTGACAATCTGTGCCCACAGCATGCGGGCGGCACGCAGTTTGGCTATTTCCATGAAATAGACGCCGTTGATGCCGAGGTTGAACTTGATGCTCTGAGCTGCCAGCTCGGGAGCAACGCCTGCCTCCGTCAACTCCGTCAGGTACTCGTTGCCCCATGCGAGGGCATAGCCGAGGTCTTGATAGCTGTAAGCGCCCGCGTTGGTGAGCTTGTAGGCATTTACTGCGATGGGACGGAACTTGGGATAAGCGGCAAACGTTTCCACGAGAGCCTTTGCATTCTTCAGCTTCTCGGTCGTGTCCTTTCCCTTCATGAGCATCTTCTCCAGCGGGTCGAAGCTGAGGCTGCCCTCAACCTTCTCGGCGTCGGCGCCTTTCTTCTGGAAGTAAGCCACGAGAATTTGAGCGAGCTCGAGCGCCTTGCACTGACAAGTGCAGAAATTCAATTCGACGCAGTCCACGTAGATACCCTCGAGCAGCGTCTCGATGTAGTCTGCACTCACCTTCTCCGAAGGGATGCAGAAGCCGAGACTCGTCACGCCCTTGTTCAGCACGTCGAGTGCCTTCGCATTGGCCTCCTTGGGGCATTCGCACTTGATGTCCTGACGGACATACCATTCGTTGTCGGCGGCCTTGTTGCCGCGAACGTAGGGGAACTCGCCTGGGAGAGCGTTGACAAGCGGCAGCTTGTCTACATCTTCCTTCAGATAGAAGGGCTCCATGCTGAAGCCTTCATTGGTTCTCCATACCATTTTCTTCTGATAGTCCGCTCCCTTGAGGTCCACCTCAATCTTGTCGCGCCATTCCTGACGACTGGGCGCGGTAAAGTCAGAAAAGAGTTTTTCTTTACTATCTGCCATAATGTGATTAATAAATATGTTATAGATGTGTTTCCACTTAAAAGCGCACAAAGGTACGCATTATTATGCAAACGACAAAACATTTCTGCCTAAAACGACAAATTCTTTTGCTTAAACGTAAGATTTGCTCTCTCTGCGTTGCAACCTACGTCATTATTTCGTACCTTTGCACCGCGTAAGAAGCGACAAATCGTAAATCACAAATCGTCAAATCGTAAATCACAAATCGTCAAATCGTAGATTGTAAATTGTCAAATTGAAAATTACCAGTTGTCAAATTGTAAATTGTAAATTGTCAATTGTCAAATTGTAAATTACTATAATGGATTGGTTGCAGCCTTTATTCTTCTCGACCGACAGCGTGGCTCACATCGTAATGCTCTATGCGTTGGTCATCTCCATTGGTCTTGGCTTAGGACGCATTAAGGTGGGCGGCATCTCGCTGGGCGTCACCTTCGTACTCTTTGCAGGTATCGTCGCCGGGCACTTCGGCTTCACAGGCACCTACAACGTGTTGACTTTCATACAGGACTTCGGTCTCATCCTCTTTGTCTATTGCATTGGTCTGCAGGTCGGACCGGGCTTCTTCGAGAGCTTCAAGAAAGGCGGCGTGCAGCTCAACATGATGGCGCTGAGCATCGTACTGCTCAACGTGGCCTGCTGCATCGCTCTTTACTTCCTCGTCTTCTATGACGGAGGGGCTGCCATTGCTGATAATTCCCGCAAGCTTGCCATGATGGTGGGCGTCCTTTGCGGTGCCATCACCAACACCCCGGGCCTTGGTGCTGCCACGGAAGCCTGCAACCAAGTCTTCGGAGCGAATGCCCCTGCCATCGCCAACGGCTATGCCTGTGCCTATCCTCTTGGCGTCCTGGGTATTATCGGAGCAACCATAGGACTCCGCTTCCTCTGTCGCATCCGCTTGAAAGACGAGCAGAAGCAGATTGAAGAGGAGCAGGCCGCCAATCCTCATGCCACTCCGCATCGCATGACGCTCGTCGTGAAGAACGCCTACCTTGCTGGGCGCACCATCCTTCAGGTGCGTCAGTTCCTCGGGCGCGACTTTGTCTGCAGCCGTATCCTGCAGAACGGACACGTCAGCATACCCAATCGCGATACCGTCATCTCCGAGGGCGACAAGATGTATATCACTTGTGCTCAGGACGATGCAGAGGCAATCCGCGTCTTCATAGGACCTGAAGAGAGTGTCGTCTGGGAAGAGCAGGACGTGCCCATGGTCAGCAAGAACATCCTCGTCACTCAGCCTTCCATGAACGGCAAGACGTTTGGCCAGATGCATTTCAGCTCTGTCTATGGCGTCAATGTCACACGTATCCGTCGAGGCGATATGGACCTCTTTGCCGAGCGCAACCTAAGGATGCAGCTGGGCGACCGCATCGTCGTGGTCGGGCCCGAGGATGCAGTCGACCGCGTGGCCCGCAAGATGGGCAACAGCGTCAAGAGCCTCAATCATCCCAACCTTGCGGCCATCTTCATCGGCATCTTTGTGGGCATCATCTTCGGCGCCATTCCCATCGCCATTCCTGGTGTCCCCACACCCGTCAAACTCGGTCTGGCAGGCGGTCCGCTCATTGTCGCCATCCTCATCGGCCGCTTCGGATACAAGGCAAAACTCGTCGCATATACCACCACCAGCGCCAACCTGATGCTTCGCGAGATAGGCCTCGCGCTCTTCCTCGCCAGCGTCGGCATCAAGGCGGGCGCAAGCTTCGTCAGCACCGTCGTCGAGGGCGATGGCCTGACTTACGTCTGGTGCGGCTTCTTGATTACCGTCCTGCCCATCCTCATCGTGGGAATCGTGGCGCGATTGTTCTATAAAATCAACTATTTCACTCTGATGGGCATGATAGCTGGCAGCTGTACCGACCCCCCAGCCCTCGCTTTCGCCAACCAGACGGCAGGCAACGACGCCCCCGCGGTGGGCTATAGTACCGTCTATCCCCTCAGCATGTTCCTGCGCATCCTCACCGCCCAGCTCATCATCCTCCTGCTCTGCTTCGTCTGACGCCACCTGCCACTTCGTCTGACGCCACCTGCTCTGCTTCGTCTGGCGCCACCTGCTCTGCTTCGTCCGGCGCCACCTGCCGCGTCGCCCGACGCCACCTGCTCTGCTTCGTCTGGCGCCACCTGCCGCGTCGCCCGACTCAACGTGTAGTATCTGCCAACCAGTAGCATCGCGTTGGCCAACTATATGCTTAGTGTCCCATTCCTCCCCATTAATCTCATCCTTCTCATCCTTCTCATCCTTCCCATCCTTCCCATCCTTCCCATCCTTCCCATTTCTCCCATTAGCCCTATTAGCCCCATTAGCCCCATAATGCCCATCTCTCCCATCCCCCA